>NZ_JBHYIO010000039.1:0-79197 GCF_042740095.1 Nonomuraea sp. NPDC059023
GTGTCTGGCCGGCGGGGCGGTGTTGCGGCGGGGACCACGTCCGACGTGAGAAGCGCCCGATGATCGGGGCCCGCGCACGGCGGCGGGAGGCGGCAGGCCGGCTTGCCGTAACCACGAAAGGACGCCAACCACGAAAGGGCGCGAACCACGAAGGGACGCCGACCACGAAAGGACGCCAACCACGAAGGGACGCCGACCACGAAAGGACGCGAACCACGAAAGGCGCGGCGGCGGACCGAGAGCGACCACGCACGCACGGAGAAGACGCGCGGCGGGAGAGTCAGGCGCCGATCGCGTGGACGCCGCCGTCGACGTGGAGGATTTCGCCGGTGGTGGCGGGGAACCAGTCGGACATCAGGGCGACGCAGGCGCGCGCCGCCGGGGCGGTGTCGGACAGGTCCCAGCCCAGCGGCGCCTTCTCCGGCCAGCTGTCCTCGAACTCCTTGAAGCCCGGGATCGACTTGGCGGCCATCGTGCGCAGCGGGCCGGCGGCGACCAGGTTCACGCGGATGCCCTGCTTGCCGAGGTCGCGGGCGAGGTAGCGGTTGGCGGACTCCAGGCCGGCCTTGGCCACGCCCATCCAGTCATAGACCGGCCAGGCCTTGGAGGCGTCGAAGTCGAGGCCGACGACCGAGCCGCCCTCCTTCATGAGCGGCAGGCAGGCCACGGCCAGCGACTTGTAGGAGAAGGTGGAGATGTGCAGGGCGGTGGCGACGTCCTCCCACGTGGTGTTGAGGAAGTTGCCGCCGAGCGCGGTCTGGGGGGCGAAGCCGATGGAGTGGACGACGCCGTCGAGGCCGTCGACGTGCTCGCCGACCCGGGAGGCCAGGGTGTCGAGGTGCTCGGTGTTCTGGACGTCGAGTTCGAGCACGGGCGCGGGCTGCGGGAGCCGCTTGGCGATCCGCTCGACGAGGCTGAGCCGGCCGAAGCCGGTCAGCACGACCTGGGCGCCCTCCTCCTGAGCGATCTTGGCCACGGAGAAGGCGATGGAGGCGTCGGTCAGCACGCCCGTCACCAGGATGCGCTTGCCTTCGAGAATGCCCATGTCAGTGCCCCATTCCGAGTCCGCCGTCGACGGGGATCACGGCCCCGGTGATGTAGGAGGCGTCGTCGCTCGCCAGGAAGCGGACGACGCGCGCGATCTCCTGGGGCGCCGCCTGGCGGCCCAGGGGGATGTTCTTGACGATGGCCTCGCCGTCGAGCTCGGCGGTCATGTCGGTCTCGACGAAGCCGGGGGCGACGACGTTGACGGTGATGCCGCGCGAGCCGTACTCGCGGGCGAGGGAACGGCCGAAGCCGACGAGCCCCGCCTTGGACGCGGCGTAGTTGGCCTGGCCCGCCTGGCCGGACAGGCCGACGACCGAGGAGATGAGGATGATGCGGCCGCGCTTGAGCTTCATCATCGGGCGGATGGCCCGCTTGGCGACGCGGTAGGCGCCGGTCAGGTTGGCGTCGATGACGTCGGTGAAGGTCTCCTCCTTCATCATGGCCAGGAGGGTGTCCTTGGTGATGCCCGCGTTGGAGACGAGCACCTCCACCGGGCCCTGTTCGGCTTCGACCTTGGCGAAGGCGGCCTCGACGTCCTCGGTGCTGGTCACGTCGCAGCGGACGCCGAACAACCCCTGTGGGGGCTCGCCCGATCGGTAGGTGACGGCGACGGCGTCGCCCGCCGCTTCGAGTTCGCGGGCGATCGCGAGGCCGATGCCCCGGTTGCCGCCGGTGACGAGTACTGAGCGTGCCATGGGACCTGACGCTATCTGCTACCGGCTGGTACGCGCTTGTCCAGGGGGTACAAGATCACGGGGTTAGGATCGTTGACATGCGTCAAATCGACCCTGATTTCCTCGCGCTGCCACTCGGGCAGCTCGCGGACGCCGCCCTGCAACGTGCCCGTGACCTGGGTGCCGAGCACGCGGACTTCCGCCTCGAACGCGTCAGGGGCGAGTCCCTGAGCCTCTACGACACGCGGCTCGAAGGCGCCGTCGACGCCGACGACCTCGGCTTCGCGGTGCGTGTGGTCAAGGGCGGCACGTGGGGCTTCGCCTCCGGCATCGACCTGACCCCCGAGGCCGCGGCCAAGGTGGCCGAGCAGGCGGTGCGGGTGGCCGAGGTGAGCGCGCCCATCAACAGGGAGCCGATCGAGCTGGCTCCCGAACCGGTCTACTCCGGCCTCACCTGGGTCTCGCCGTACGAGGTCGACCCGTTCGACGTGCCCCAGGCCGACAAGGTCGCGCTGCTGGCCGAGTGGTCGGCGGGGCTGCTCAAGGGCGCCGACCACGTCTCGGCCCGGCTGCTGCAGGTGAAGGAGCAGAAGTTCTACGCCGACAGCTCCGGCACCTCCACCACGCAGCAGCGGGTACGCCTGCACCCGGCGCTCAACGCCATGAAGGCCTCCGAGCAGGGCTTCGACGACATGTCGACGATCGCGCCGCCGGTGGGACGCGGCTACGAGTACCTGACGGGCACGTTCTGGGACTGGGCGGGCGAGCTGGCCCAGCTTCCCGAGCTGCTGGCCGAGAAGCTGGCCGCGCCGTCGGTCGAGGCGGGCGACCACGACGTGGTCATCCACCCGTCGAACCTGTGGCTGACGATCCACGAGTCGATCGGCCACGCCACCGAGCTCGACCGCGCGCTCGGTTACGAGGCCGCGTACGCCGGGACGAGCTTCGCCACCTTCGACCAGCTCGGCGAGCTCGTCTACGGCTCACCGATCATGAACGTCACCGGCGACCGCACGGTCGAGCACGGCCTGGCCACGATCGGCTACGACGACGAGGGCGTGGCGGGCCAGAGCTTCGACATCGTGCGCGACGGCATCCTGGTCGGCTACCAGCTCGACCGGCGCATGGCGCTGATGAAGGGCTTCGGCCGTTCCAACGGCTGCGGCTTCGCCGACTCCCCCGGCCACATGCCGATCCAGCGCATGGCCAACGTCTCGCTGAAGCCGGCTCCGGACGGCCCGGCCACCGACGAGCTGATCTCGCGGGTGGAGCGCGGCCTGTACATCGTCGGCGACAAGAGCTGGTCGATCGACATGCAGCGCTACAACTTCCAGTTCACCGGCCAGCGGGCCTACCGGATCGAGAACGGCGCCCTGGCCGGGCAGGTACGGGACTTCGCCTACCAGGCGACGACGACGGACTTCTGGCGCTCGATGGAGGCCGTCGGCGGCCCCCAGACCTACGTGCTCGGCGGCGCCTTCAACTGCGGCAAGGGCCAGCCTGGACAGGTCGCGCCGGTCAGCCACGGCTGCCCGTCCGCGCTGTTCCGCGGCGTCCGCATCCTCAACACGGTCCAGGAGGGTGGCAAGTGATGACTCCCCAGGAGATGGTTGAGCGGGCGCTGAAGCTCTCCACGGCCGACGACTGCATGGTGGTCGTGGACGACGGCTCGACGGCCAACCTGCGCTTCGCGGGCAACACCCTGACCACGAACGGCGTGGCCCGCTCCGCCCAGCTGACCGTGATCTCGATCGCGGGCGGGGGTGTGGGCGTGGTCTCGCGCGCGGCCGTACGTCCTGAGCAGCTCGCCGGCGTGGTGGCCGCGGCCGACGCGGCGGCGCGCGAGGCGCAGCCCGCCGAGGACGCGCGCCCGCTGGTGTCGGGCGTGCCGGCGAGCGCGGGCTGGGCCGATCCGGTCGTGCCGACCGAGATCGGGGTCTTCGGCGAGTTCGCGCCCGCGCTGGGCGAGGCGTTCTCGGCCGCCGAGGCGGGCGGCAGGAGACTGTACGGCTTCGCCGAGCACACGCTGACCTCGACCTTCCTCGGCTCCTCCACGGGCCTGAGGCTGCGCCACGACCAGCCGACCGGCAGGCTGGAGCTCAACGCCAAGTCGGCCGACCTCAAGCGCTCGGCCTGGACGGGCGTGGCCACGCGCGACTTCGCCGACGTGGACGTCGCCGCGCTCGACGCCTCCCTGGCCATGCGGCTGGAGTGGGCGAAGAACCGCATCGACCTGCCCGCGGGCCGCTACGAGACGCTGCTGCCCCCGAGCGCGGTCGCCGACCTCATGATCTACGCCTACTGGTCGGCGGGCGCCAGGGACGCGCTGGACGGCCGGACGGTCTACTCCAAGCGCGGCGGCGGCACCCGCGTGGGCGAACGGCTCGCGCCGCTGCCGCTCACGCTGGCCAGTGACCCGGCGGCGGAGGGCATCGGCTGCGCGCCGTTCGTCGTGACCCGCTCGGCGGGGCGCGAGAGTTCGGTGTTCGACAACGGGCTGCCGCTGGCGGCGACCGAGTGGGTCTCCGGCGGCACGCTCGCGGCGCTGCGCCAGACCCGCTACTCGGCGGAGCTGAGCGGCCTGGCCGTCACCCCCGACATCGACAACCTGATCATGCGCGGTGACGGCGGCAGGTCGCTGACCGAGATGATCGCCTCGACCGAGCGGGGCCTGCTGCTGACCTGCCTGTGGTACATCCGCACGGTGGACCCGCAGACGCTCCTGGTCACCGGCCTGACCCGCGACGGCGTCTACCTGGTCGAGAACGGCGAGGTCGTCGGCGAGGTGAACAACTTCCGCTTCAACGAGAGCCCGGTGGACCTGCTGGGCCGCATCAGCGAGGCGGGCGCCGCCGAGCAGACGCTGCCGCGCGAGTGGAACGACTACTTCACGCGCGCGGTCATGCCGCCGGTGCGGGTGCCGGACTTCAACATGTCGACGGTCAGCCAGGCGAGCTGAGCGTTGGCGATCGGAGGGTGAAGCTGTGCACGCGTTGCCACCGTTTCGCGGTGACGACGCGTGCGCTCCCTTTGGCCAGGTCGTAGACGACCGACCAGCGGGTGTGGCCCTGGGCGACGCTCCTGAGCAGGTCGAGGGCGTCGGCCTTGGTGCCGAGGCCCTGGTCGAGGGTGCGGTAGCGGGTGTCGGCCAGGCGGGTGTCCCGGCCGGCGCCGGCCATCGTGATGTTGGTGAGGATCCGGTCGCGGATGATGTTGAGGCGGCCGTCTCCGTACTCGGCGACGGCCGAGGCGCCGGAGCGGTCGGCGATGAGGTAGTGGACCTGCGGCCCGCCGGTGAAATCGACGGTGCGTGAGCGCATGATCTCCACAGCCTCCTCCACGGTCGCGGCGCGGTCGAGCATGAGGCGGATGATCCGCAGGCTGCTGATCGCGGGCCGTTGGGGCGTGGGCTCGGGCAGGTCTGCGGTGGGCACGGAGGCCAGGCCCACCGCCAGGCCCTTCTCGTTGACGCCGTCGAAGGGCGTCAGAACCGCGTGGGCGAGGCGGCGCCGGTCGGCGGCCAGGTCGGGCGCGCCGCCGTGGTCGAGGATGTAGGAGACGTCGGCCATCGCCAGGGAGGCGTAGGCGTCGGGCGGGTCGGACCTGATCATCATCGCCGGGTTGGGGTCCCAGTCGAAGTTGCGGCCGAACTCCCCGCCGCGCAGGAACAGCGAGCAGGCCCAGCCGGAGTCCTTCCTGGCCAGTTCCGCGTTGGTGAGCGGGGCTTCGGGGTCGTAGGAGCCCCGGTAGGTCATCTCGTACAGCGGCAGGTCGTCCACCCGGCGCAGGCTGGCGGCCGTGCGGGCGATCTCGTCGGCGCTCTGCCGTAACAGCGGCTCGGCCGCCGGTGCGCTGCTCACGGGCCTGTCCCTGCGCACGGCACTTTCCTCCTGTACGGCGCAGCCCCCTGCGAGAACGGTCCCCAGCACGCAGACCAGCGCCACGGTTCGGCGATGCATCGCGACCCCCTTCGCTCCGAAGTCTCCGATGCACCGCCGGAAATGTCACCCACTACCGCGAAATCGTGACGATCAGCCGTCTTCCAGGCGGAAGCCGACCTTCATCCCCACCTGGAAGTGCGCGATCTCGCCCTGGTCGATGTGCCCCCGGATCTCCGTCACCTCGAACCAGTCCAGGTGGCGCAGGGTCTGCGAGGCCCGCCTGATGCCGTTGCGGATGGCCTCGTCGACACTCTCCCCCGAAGTCCCGACTATCTCGGTCACCCGATACGTTCGATCCGTCATCTCCGCCTCCTCTTACTCGAAAGCCATGATCGCATGACCCTCGCTCCGGCACCGGCGCCCCGTCGCGTCCTTCACCTCCGAGGTCTACCGTGGGAGGCATGAGGGGGTGGCGTACGCGCAAGCAGGTCCACCAGGTGACGGACGCGCAGCCGTCGCTCTCCGACGACGTGCGCAAACGCGAGATCAGCTACCTCATCAAGATGGGCATTCGCACGCTCTGCCTCATCCTGGCCGTCGTGGTACCCGTCCCCTGGCCCTACCGGCTGCTCTTCATCGCCGGCGCCGTCTTTTTGCCGTACATAGCCGTAATCGGGGCCAATGAGAGGTCGAAGGACTCCCCGCCTCCTACCTTTCACACACCGGAGGCTAACCAAAGCGAGATACCCCTGCACCGACGCGAGATCGGGTCGTGACTAAGTCTTGACGCATCCCACGGGTTGTAGGTGTACGCTTTAGCCAAGCGCTCCGGTCCCCCGTCGGAGTGCTGGTGCCGGCGTTCCGGGCCCCCGTCGGAACGCCGATGAAGCGAAGCCGGGTGGTTTGCCCCCGTAACCACCCGGCTTCGCCCTTTTCTGGGAAGACCTCATTGCCCCCGCTCAGCGGGTAGGTCTGCTTTCCCGAAATCGTTTACATCTCGTCGGTGCGCGAAATTCACAGGAAATCTTCAGGTTCGGTCACGGGTTGACACGGGGAGTTCGTAGGAGTGTCACTCGCCGGTCAGCTTCTCCCGGGTCGCCTCGGTCCAGTCGCCGGCCAGAGCGGTCAGCCGGGTCACGGCGTCCTCCGGCGCGGTGCCCGCTCCCTGGGCCAGTCCGAGCAGGTAGGCGGTGAGCGGCGCGGCCGGCCGGGCCACGCCGTGGGCCACCTCCTTGGTGAGGTCCAGGATCAGGTCCCGGTCCACTTTGGCCGGGTCGATGCCGAGTTCCTCGCAGACCAGGGCCGTCCACTCGCTGAGCACGTTCATGTGAGCCTCCTCCAGATCGTCCATAGTGTCGCAGTCGAACCAGGGCCGGCCGGGCAACGCCACCCGAACCGGCTCCAGCGGCCCCAGCAGCCCGCGCAGAGACCGCCCGTCATAGCCGCCGAGTGCCTCCCGGAGCACCCCGGCCCGCCACACCCCGGCCAGCCACTGCTCCCGCCCCCCGTCATCCACCAGAACCGCCCCGCGACCACCTGAAGCGGCGTCGCAGCGGGCGGCGTCGAAGAGCGCGGTGACGTGCGCAGGGCGCAGCAGAGGCATGTCGCCCGCCAGGAGCGCCACCCAGGGCGCCAGAACCTCGCTCAGCCCGGCACGCAACGCGGGCACCGGCCCGCCACCCCGAGGCTCCTCCAGGACGTAGCGGGCCCGCGGGGCAGGACGCTCCGGCCCCACGACGATCACCCTCCCGGCATCGGGTACGGCGGCGGCCACGATCTCCAGGAGCGACCGCCCGCCCACGCTCAGGCCGGGCTTGTCCACGCCACCCAGCCGCCGGGCGGCGCCTCCGGCCAGAATCACCGCGTCATAAGCCACCCAGCCACGGTAACCGCCGAGATCACCCCCAACGCCACGGCCCCACACCCCGGAGCACCACGGGCCCACCACCATGAGCACCACGGGTCCATCGCCCGGAGCACCATGGGTCCACTACCGAGAGCGCCACGGGTCCGCCACCCGGAGCGCCGCGGTCCGTCCCCGGAGGGCCTGCCCAGGTGGTGTGCGTGCGCTGTATCGGCGCGCGACCACGTCAGACTGCCGGCCATCGGCCGAGGCCGCGCGCCCGCGACGGCGGGCGGTGGTGGGGCGGCTTGCCGTAACGGCTAGAAAGCCCTGGAACGGCCAGAAACCGCCAGACGTCCGCCACGACGGAGAAAGAATGAAAGAATCAGCCGCCGATCGCCGACATGGGACGCGCGGGCTGGAGGAACGAAGCGTCATCGATCCCGTGGCCGGGGCGTTTGGTGGCGACGGCGGAGATCCAGCGGGCGGCGAGGTCGTCGTCGGAGGCGCCGGCGCGCATCGCCGTCTTGAGGTCCGACTCCTCCCGCGCGAACAGGCAGTTGCGCACCTGCCCGTCGGCGGTCAGCCGCACCCGGTCGCACGCGCCGCAGAACGGCCGCGTCACCGACCCGATCACGCCCACCCGCGCGGGCCCGCCGTCGACCAGGAACCGCTCGGCGGGCGCGCTGCCCCGCTCCTCCCTGTCGTCGGGGGTCAGCTCGAAGGACGGCGCCAGCATCGCGAGGATCTCGTCGGCGGTGATCATGTTGTCGCGGGTCCAGCCGTGCTGGGCGTCCAGCGGCATCTGCTCGATGAAGCGCAGTTCGTAGCCGCGCTCCAGGCAATGGCGCAGCAGCGCGGGCGCCTCGTGGTCGTTGATCCCGCGCATGAGCACGGCGTTGACCTTCACCGGCCGCAGCCCGGCGTCGTTCGCGGCGGTCAGGCCGGCCAGGACGTCGCCGAGGCGGTCGCGGTGGGCCAGGCGCTTGAACGTCTCCGGCTCCAGCGTGTCCAGCGAGACGTTCACCCGGTCGAGCCCCGCCTCGGCGAGGGCCGGGGCCAGGCGGGCCAGGCCGATGCCGTTGGTGGTCAGCGAGACCTGCGGGCGCGGGCGCAGGCGGGTGGTGCGGGCGACGATGTCGGGCAGCTCGCGGCGCAGCAGCGGCTCGCCGCCGGTGTAGCGGACCTCGGTGATGCCCAGGCGTTCGACCCCGATGGTGACGAGCCTGACGATCTCGTCGGCGGTCAGCAACTGGGCGTTGGGCAGCCAGTCGAGGCCCTCGGGTGGCATGCAGTACGTGCAGCGCAGGTTGCATTTGTCCGTCAGGGACACCCGAAGGTCGGTAGCCACTCTCCCGTAGGAGTCGTTGAGCATCGGGGTCATGTGGCACACCCTACGGCACGCCGTCGGGCGCGTCGGCGTTCAGGGTCTTCTCAAACCAATGGTGGGCATAAGGCTCTTCGTTGAAGCGGCTCACCTCGGTGTAGCCGGCCGTCTGGTAGAGCCGCTTGGCCTCGGCGAGGGCGGCGTGCGTCTCCAGCCGCACCGTTCTCGCGCCGTGCCCGGCCGCGCGCGCCTCCAGCTCGGCCAGCAGCCGCCGGCCCAGCCCCAGCCCGCGTACGGCCGGCGACACCCACATCCGCTTGAGGTGGGCGCTGTCGCCATGGAACTTGAGCGCCCCGCAGCCGACCGGATCGGCATGCAGGGTGGCCACCAGGATCAGCCCCTTGGGCGGCGTGAGCTCCCGCTCCCCCGCCGCGATCCCCCGGGCCGGATCGAACCCTTCGGGAAAGCGCCTGCCCAGCTCGGCGAAGTACTCGCCCAGGCTGTGGCGGGCGTCGGGGTGGCGCGGGTCGGTCACGGCCACCTCGACCATGGAGGCGACCAGCAGCCGTTCGACCTCGGTCATGGCGGCGACGAGCCGCGCGCGCTGGCCGTGGTCGAGCGGCCGCAGGATCGACTCGGCCTGTTCGTCGGAGCGCCGGTCGAGCTCGGCCCGCTCGGCCAGCCCCCGTTCGGTGAGCCGGGCCCTGCGCACCCGCGCGTCGCCCGCGTCGCTCTCGACGACCACCAGCCCGTCGCCCTCCAGGGCGCGCAGGATCCGGCTCAGGTACCCGGAGTCGAGGTCGAGGCGCGCGCGCAGCAGGCGTACCTCGCTGCCCGCGTCCCCGATCTCCCACAGCACCCTCGCCTGCCCGAGGGGACGCCCTCTGGTGAGGAAGGCGTCCTCCAGGGCGCCCACGCGCTGGGTGACGGTGCGGTTGAAGCGCCGCACGCGCTCGACGAGCGTTCCGTCCATTCTCTGACCTTAGTCAGGCGATGCGGGATCGTCACCCCTTGACGCAGATGAGCTGGCGCAGGTGCGCGACCACCTTGACCAGGTCGGTCTGGGCCGCCATGACCGACTCCAGGTCCTTGTAGGCACCCGGGATCTCGTCCACGATCCCCGCGTCCTTGCGGCACTCCACGCCGAACGTCTGCTCCTCCAGGTCCTTCACGGTGAAGGTCTTCTTCGCCTTCGTCCGGCTCATCTTGCGCCCCGCGCCGTGCGAGGCCGAGTTGAACGCCGCCGCGTTCCCGAGCCCCTTCACGATGTAGGTGCCCGTGGCCATGGAACCGGGGATGATGCCCAGGTCCCCGCTCCCCGCCCGGATCGCGCCCTTGCGGGTCACGAGCACGTCCACCCCGTCGTACCTCTCCTCGGCCACGTAGTTGTGGTGGCAGGAGATGGGCTGGTCGTAGGTGATGTCCGGGAGGTGGCGGCTGAGGACGTCGCAGACCAGCCCCATCATGACCGCGCGGTTGCGGCGGGCGTAGTCCTGGGCCCAGAACAGGTCGCGGCGGTAGGCGTCCATCTCCGGCGTGCCGCCGAGGAAGACCGCCAGGTCGCGGTCGACCAGGCCCTGGTTGTGCGACAGGCCGCGGGCGACGCCGATGTGGTGCTCGGCCAGTTCCTTGCCGATGTTGCGCGAGCCGGAGTGCAGCACCACCCAGACCCACTGCTCGTCGTCCGCGCAGATCTCCAGGAAGTGGTTGCCGCCGCCGAGCGTGCCCATCTGCACCTCGGCGCGCTACCTGCGGGCGTGCACCTGCGGCGCGAGCTCGTCGAAGCCCTTCCAGAACGCGCCCCACCCGGACGTCTTCAGCCCCTGGACCGCGGACGGGTCGACCGGCAGCTTGTGGTGGCCGAAGCCGACCGGGACCGCCCGCTCCAGCTTCCCGCGCAGGTACGCCAGGTTGTCGGGCAGCTGCGAGCTCTTGTAGGACGTCTTGACCGCGGTCATCCCGCAGCCGATGTCCACCCCGACCGCGGCCGGGGAGACGGCGCCCTTCATCGCGACGACCGAGCCGACCGTCGCGCCCTTGCCGTGGTGCACGTCGGGCATGACGGCGACACCGTGGACCCACTCCAGGTTCGCCACGTTGCGCAGCTGCTGCATCGCCTGCGGGTCGACGGACTCGGGCTCCGCCCACATCCTGATCGGCCTACGGGTGCCGGTCACCTCGTTGTACGTCATCTCGTATCGCCTCCTCCCGGGTACATCCCGAACGTGATCAATGACGCCAGAAGCGTGTCACCCCGGGCAACCCATTTAACGCCCCCGGGCCTGGAAGCTGCTGGAGAAGTTCACGCTGACGCGCGGGCCGGTCGGGGTGGCCTGCTTGGGGACGCTGTGGCGCCAGTCGCGCTGGCAGCGTCCGCCCATCACGACCAGGTCGCCCGCGGCGGGGGTCAGCGCGACGCTGCGCCCGCCGGCGCGCGGCTTCAGGAGGAAGCGCCTGGTCGCGCCCAGGCTCAGGACCGGGACCACGCACAGTTCGCGCCGGCACGTGGCCCAGTCGCCGTGCCAGCCGGTGCTGTCGCGGTGGTCGCGGTAGAAGTTGATCCACAGTCCGTCGTACGGCACGCCGTAATGGGCCGACAGGACGGCGGCGGCCGTACGGAGGAGGTCGTGGGGCGCCTCGGCGAGGTCGGGATACTCCGCGGTCAGCCGGGGCTCCACCATCATGCGGTCGGCGATGCGCCGCAGCCGCTGCTCCCACGCCGCGCCCGCGATGAGCGCGCGCAGCAGCTGGTCGGAGCCGGTCAGCCAGGCGGGCACGTGCTCCACCCAGGAGGTCTCGTCCAGCCGGACGCGGCGGGCGGTCGCGAACGCGCGGTCGAGGCTCGGCGCCTGCTGCGCGAAGAGGTCGAGCTGGTCCATGCCTCAGGGTGTACGGCACCCGCGCCCGCTCCTTCCGGTCGTATCCGGCCATCCCCGGGGCTGGATGATGTCCGAATCCGGCCGGTGGACGTGCGGGCGGCCCGCGTAGGGTCGGCCGCATGACGAGTTCCAAGGCTGAGACCTTCGCCGCCCTGCACCGCCCCGGCGACCCGCTGCTGCTACCCAACGCCTGGGACGTGGGCTCGGCCGTGGCGATCGCCGCGGCGGGGGCTCAGGCGATCGCGACGACCAGCGCCGGAGTGGCCTGGTCGCTCGGGTTCGCCGACGGCGCGGACCTGGGGGCCGACCGGGTGGCCGCGGTGGTCGAGCGGATCGCGGGGGCGGTCGAGCTGCCGGTGTCGGCCGACATCGAGGCCGGGTACGACTCGGTCGAGGCGACCGTGACCGCGGTCGTGCAGGCCGGGGCGGTCGGGGTGAACATCGAGGACCGGGTGGCCGGTGCGATGCTCGACCCCGCCGAGCAGGCCGGGCGGCTGGCCGCCGCCCGTGCCGCCGCCGACCGGCTGGGCGTGCGGGTGTGGATCAACGCGCGTACGGACGTCTATCTCGCGGGCAGCGGGCGGCTCGACGAGGTGAAGCGGCGCGCCGAGGCGTACGCGGCGGCCGGGGCCGACAGTCTGTTCGTCCCCGGGCTGATCGATCTGGCGGCGCTCGCCGAGCTGTCGGCAGGGCCGCTGCCGGTCGCGGCGATGGCGTGGGCGGGGGCGCCGGGAGTGCCGGAGTTCGCCTCGGCCGGGGTGGCGCGGGTGAGCCTGGGCTCGGCGATCGCGCAGGCCGCCTACGCGCTGGCCGCGAGGGCGACCACGGAACTGCTGGAGAAGGGCGGGTACGACGCCACGGGGGACGGCCTGCCGTACGACAAGATGAATGCTCTCTATAAATAGAGAGTGTACTCTCCTTTAGGAGTCAACTCCTAAAGGAGGTTTGCCGTGGGTCTGCATCATGTGGGGCATGTCATCGGTGACATGGAGGGGGCGGCGCGGTTTTACCGGCGGCTCGGGTTCACGGTGGCACCGGCCGCCTATCCCGTGCTGCCCGGCGTCGAGCAGCCGTTCGGGGTGGCGAACGCGCACATCTACCTCGGCGACGGGTTCGTGGAGCTGGTGGCGGTGCTCGACGGGGTGCCCGGCGAGGCGCGGCCGATCCCGCTGCGGGTGCCGGACGACAAGCTGCCGGGGCTGGTGGCGGCCGTCCGCGCGGCGTCCGCGGCCATCGCGGGCTTCCTGGAGCGGTTCCAGGGCCTGCACATCGTGATCGCCGCCACCTCCGACCTGGACGCGGTGGCCGCGCGGCTCAGCGCCGGCGGCGTCGGGCACGGCGGGGTGCACGCCATCCAGCGCCCGGTCGAGACCGCCGCGGGCACCGCGATGGAGCCCGCCCGCTACCTGGAGATCTCCGGCCCGCCGCCGGAGGGCAGGATCGGGTTCGCCGAGAACGGCCCGGACTCCGCGGCCCTGGCCGTCGAGCACGCCAACGGCGCGAGCGCCCTGGTGGAGTGCGTCCTGTGCGTGTCCGACCAGGAGGTGGGTGCGGCCCGGCGGCGCTACGAGGGCTGGGCGGGTGTCAGGATCGTGTCCGCGTCGGCGCTGCCGGGGCTGCTGCCCGGCGAGCGCCCACCGGCCCTGCCGGCGTTCGTCGCCTACGCGGTGTCGGTACGCGACCTCGCCGCCACCGAGCGGTTCCTGCGCGGCAACGGCGTCCCGATCGTCACAACGGGCTCCGGCGAGATCTTCGTCCCCGCCGAGGCCGCGCTGGGCGCCGCGATCGTCTTCCGGCAGGGCTAGAGCCCCTCCACCCGCAGCCCCGGCGGCAGCCCCGTGACCCGCGCCGCGCCGGAGCCGTCGACCGTCACGTCCACGGGCGCCCCGGCCACCCGGAGCCCCCGGACGGTCAGCGCGCCCAGCGGCGCCCCCGGGCGGACCAGCACCCGCCCGCCCGGAACATCCGGATAAAGCCCGGCGGCGGCCTGGACGATCGCCAGGGCGGAAGCCGCCGACCAGGCCTGCGGACGGCAGGCCGCCGGGTACGGCACCGCCCGCCCCATCAGCGAGCGCTCGTCCCCGGCGTGCAGTTCGGGCAGCCGGTAACCGAAGGTCTCCGCGGCCGACAGCAGCCCCTCGGCCAGATGGGCGGCGAGCGCGCCGTGGCCGCCGCGGGCCAGACCGGCGACGACGATCGCGGTGTCGTGCGTCCAGATGGAGCCGCAGTGGTAGGACAACGGGCTGAACCCCGCGTCCGCCGCCGACATCGTGCGCAGGCCGAACCCGCCCGACATCGCGGGATCGGCCAGCGTCCGCGCGATCCGCAGCTCTTCGCCCGTCGTCAGGATGCCGGTGCCGAGGAGGTGCCCGATGTTGCTGGTCAGCGCGTCCACCGGGCGCTTGTCGCGGTCGAGGGCGAGCGCGGGATAACCGCCGTCCACCCAGAACCGCTCACGGAACCGCTCGGCCAGCCGCCCCGCGTAGTCCCGCCACCGGCCGGCGCCGGGCCGTCCGAACGCCTCCAGCAGCGCCGCCCCCGCGAGGGCCGCCTCGTGCGCGTACCCCTGGACCTCGACGAGGGCGATCGGCGGCTCGGCCCGCGTGCCGTCGCGGAAGCGGACGGCGTCGCCGGAGTCCTTCCATCCCTGGTTGGCCAGGCCGCGGCCACCGGCGTCCAGGTACTCCAGGAACCCGTCGCCGTCGGCGTCCCCGTCGGTGGCCAGCCAGCCGAGCGCGGCCTCCATGGCGGGGAGCAGATCGGCCACCTCCGGCTCCGGCAGGCCCCAGCGCCACGCGTCGTGCAACAGGGTGATCCAGAGCGGGGTGGCGTCGATGGTGCCGTAGTAGGTGGGCGGCAGGCGCAGTCCGCTGTCGAGGACGAACTCGTGCCCGCGCAGCTCGTGCATGATCTTGCCGGGGGCCTCGCCGGTGGCGGCGTCGGACTTGGTTCCCTGGAGGCGGGCCAGGACGCGTAGCGTGCCCGCCGCCAGGGAGGTGCCCAGGGGCAGCATCATGCGCGCGGCCCAGATGCTGTCCCTGCCGAACAGGGTCAGGAACCACGGCACCCCCGCGCCCAGGAACGTCTCGCCGGGCGCCCCGGTCACGGTGAGCCGTAGCGACTCCAGGTCGTCGAGCGACTGGCGGGCCAGCCGTACCAGCCGGGCGTCGTCGGCCTCGATCTCCGGCCTGCTCCACTCGCGGGGGCCCGCCGGTGCCGCGACGACCGCGCGGGGGTCGGTGACGGCGACGTTCCACCGCAGCGTGCGCCGCTCGCCGGGCGCGAGCGTCACCTCCCACCGCGGGCCCGCCCCGGCCTGCTCGCCGCCGTCGGCGGCGGTGACGGTGACGCGGGCGTCTCCGGCGCGCCAAAGCAGCTCGCCGTTGCCGGTCTCGGGTTTGCGGGGTACGGCGCCGCCGCCCGACTTCACCACGTCGATGGGGGCGAGATCGCCGGCCAGGGTGACGGTGACCGTACAGGTGAAGGGGGCCGAGGCCGTGGAGGCGATCGTGATCTCCTCGGCCATCGCGCCCGGCGTGACCCGCCGCACGCGCTCGACCCGGACGGTGGGGTCGGCGGCGCGGTCGCCCAGCCACCGGGCCAGCGAGACGAAGCGGGCGAGCCCCGCGGCCGGTACGGCGTGGCCGATCGGCTCCGGTTCGCGCCCGTCGATCTCCAGCCTGGCCTGCGAGAGCACGCGGGTGTCGGCGTGGAAGAGCCCCTGCACTCCGGCGGGCCTGATCTGGCCGTCCGCCCCGCTGAGCGCGCTCGTCGGGGCCAGGACGGTGCTGACGAGGTCGTGCAGTAGCGGTTGCAGGCGGTGGTCGTGCACGGTGAGGACCCCTTGACACTCCGTTTACTTGAACGATCTAATCCTGTCACACACCTTTTAGATCGATCAAACCCCTAGAAAGGTTGTAAATGCCGGAAAAGGTGACGATCGCCGACGTGGCCCGTCATGCCAGCGTGTCCCGCCAGACGGTGTCGAACGTGCTCAACTCCCCCGAAGTGGTCAAGGAGGAGACACGGCAGCGGGTGCTCGCGTCCGTGGAGACCCTCGGCTACCGGGTGAGCGCCGCGGCCCGGCAGATGCGGACCGGACGTTCGCGCCTGCTGGCCGTGCGGATCGAGGCGACCCAGGATGGCATGAACGTCTTCGACCGTTTCCTGCACGGCCTCACCGAGTCGGCGGCCAGATCCGGCTACCGCGTGCTGCTCTACGCCGCCACCGGCGACAGCGACGAGATCGCCACGATCGATCAGCTGCTGGGCGAGTTCGAGCCCGACGGGTTCGTGCTGACCAGCACCCACCACGGCGACCCACGTGCCTCCTGGCTGGCCGAGCGCGACCTGCCGTTCGTCACCTTCGGCCGGCCGTGGGGCGCGCCGGCGGCAAGCCACCCGTGGGTGGACGTGGACGGCGCCGCCGGGACCGAGTCCGCCACCCGCCACCTGCTCGGCGAGGGCCACCGCCGGATCGGCTTCATCGGCTGGCAGGCGGGCTCCGGCGTCGGCGACGACCGCAGGAACGGCTGGTCCAGGACGCTGGCCGCAGAAGGGCTCGACGCCGGCCTCGCGCTGGAGACCGACGGCTCCAGCGCCCAGGGCCAGGCGGCCGCGCGGGAACTGACCGGGCGCGGCGCGAGCGCCCTGGTCTGCGTCAGCGACTCCGTGGCGCTCGGCGCCCTCCAGGTCCTGCCGGCCGTGGTCGGCTTCGACGACACCCCCGTCGCCGCCGCCGTCGGCCTCACCAGCCTCGGCCAGCCCCTCGCCGAGGCCGCCGCGCACTGCGTCGACCTGCTCACCGGCCGCCTGTCCGGCCGGCCGTCGGCGGCGCACGTGCTGCTCACCCCCTCCCTGGTCATCCGAAAGGAACCCCGCTCATGAAACGCCTCGCGATCCCCGCGGCGGCAGCCGTACTCCTGTCGGCCACGGCCTGCGGCAGTGGCTTCGACGACCGGCAGGCCGCGCCCGCGCAGCAGAGCAGCGGCCCGGCCGCGCTCCAGGTCCTGATGGCCTCCTCCGGCGAGGTCGAGACGAACGCGGTCAAGCAGGCGGCCGAGGCCTGGGCCAAGGCCAGCGGCAACACCGCCGCCGTCACCCCGGCGCAGGACATCCACCAGCAGCTCGGTCAGGCGTTCGCGGGCAGCAACCCGCCGGACGTGTTCTACGTCGACGCCTCCCGCTTCGCCGACTACGCCAGCGTGGGCGCCCTGGAGCCCTACGGCGACAAGATCTCCGACGCCCAGGACTTCTACCCGAGCCTGCGCGAGACGTTCACCTACGACGGCACGTTCTACTGCGCGCCCAAGGACTTCTCCACGCTCGCCCTGGTCGTCAACGACGAGCTGTGGAAGAAGAACGGGCTCACCGCCGGCGACGTCCCCGCCACCTGGCAGGAACTCGACGCCGTCACCAAGAGGATCAAGGGCGTGGCGCCGCTGGTGTTCGGCGAGACCCGTGACCGGCTCGGCGTCTTCATGGTCCAGTCCGGCGGCTGGATCATCAGCGAGGACGGCAAGCGGGCCACCGGCGACAGCCCGGAGAACCTGGCCGCGCTGGAGTACGTCAAGGGCCTGCTGGCCGGCAAGCGGGCCCAGTTCGCCAAGGCGCTCGACGCCGAGTGGGGCGGCGAGGCGTTCGGCAAGGGCAAGGCCGCGATGACGATCGAGGGCAACTGGATCAAGGGCGCGATGCGGGCGGACTACCCCGGCGTCGCCTACTCCGCGCACGAGCTGCCCGCCGGGCCCAAGGGCAAGGGCACGCTGTCGTTCACCAACTGCTGGGGCATCGCCGCCAAGTCGAAGAACAAGGCGGCGGCGATCTCGTTCGTCGAGGCGATGACCAAGGCCGAGCAGCAGATGGTCTTCGCCAAGGCCTTCGGCGTCATGCCCTCGCGGCAGTCGGCCAAGGACGCCTACCTCAAGGAGTTCCCCGGCGACGGCGCGTTCGTCAACGGCGCGGAGTACGCGCAGGGGCCGGTGAACGCCCCCAAGATGGACAGCGTCCTGTCGGACTACGACACCTCGCTGCAGCAGCTCGCCACCCGCGATCCCCAGGCGATCCTGGCCAGGCTCCAGAAGAACACCGAGAGCGCGCTCGGCTGACGTCATGCGCAGCCGTACCAGGGAGAACCTCGCGGGGTGGCTGTTCGTGGCGCCGGTGGTGGCGATCCTCGGGCTGTTCATGCTGCTGCCGATCCTCATGGCGCTCTGGGTGAGCCTGACCGGGTGGAACGGGCAGGGCAGCCCGTTCCGGGCGGGCGTGCCGTTCGTGGGCGGGGAGAACTACGCGCGCCTGTTCACCGAGGACGGCCTGGCCCGCGAGAACTTCATGACCAGCATCCGCAACAACGTCTACTACGTCGCCGTGGTCGTGCCGCTGCAGACGGCGCTGGCGCTGGGCCTCGCGCTGGCGGTGAACAAGCGCAGGACGTTCTTCCGCACCGCGTTCTACTTCCCCTCGGTGACCAGCTCGGTGGCGATCAGCGTGGTGTTCCTGTTCATCTTCAGCAACTCCGGGGCGGTCAACCAGGTCCTGGGGTTCCTCGGGGTGAACGGGCCGCAGTGGTTCAGCGATCCGCGCGGGGTGATCCAGCTCCTCATCGGCGATCCGCCGGCCGCGCTCACGGGCAACGGCGTGCTGGGCCTGACCTGGTGGGAGTGGCTGTCGGGGCCGAGCGTGGCGATGTGCGCGATCATCGTGCTGGTGGTGTGGACGACGTCGGGCACGTTCATGCTCATGTTCCTCGCGGCGCTGCAGAACATCCCGCGGACGCTGGACGAGGCGGCCATGATCGACGGGGCCTCGCGCCGGCAGCGCTTCCTGCGGGTGACGCTGCCGCTGCTGAAGCCGACGATGTTCCTCGTGCTGACGCTCGGGCTGATCGGCACCTGGCAGGTGTTCGACCAGATCTACGTGATGAGCCAGGGCGATCCGGCCAAGACCACGCTGACGCCCGCGTTCCTGTCGTACCGGACGGCCTTCCGCGACTTCGACTACGGCTCGGGCACGGCGATCTCGTTCGTGCTCTTCCTGATCATCGTCCTGCTGACGCTGCTGCAGCGCTGGATCATGAGGGAGCGCGAAGCATGAGGCGCGTCGTCCTGATCGTCTTCTCCATCGCCTTCGTCTACCCGTTCGTCATCCAGATCGCCAACTCCTTCAAGACCGATCCGGACGCCTCCGCGCACCCGCTCTCACCCATCCCCGACCCGGCCACGCTGTCGGCGTTCGAGCGGGTGTTCTTCGGCACGGACATGCCGATCTGGCTGACGAACTCGCTGCTGGTCACCGTGGTGCTCACGCTGGGGCGGCTGCTGCTGGACTCGATGGCCGGGTACGCGCTGGCCAGGCTGCGGTTCCGGGGGCGGCGCGGGCTGTTCGCGGCGATCATCGCGATCATGGCGGTGCCGGGTGTCGTGCTTTTTATCCCGAAATTTCTGGTCTTGAACCAGTTGGGGATGTACGACTCCTACCTGGCGCTGATCCTGCCGGTCATCGCCGACGCGGCCGGGGTGTTCGTGATGAAACAGTTCTTCGAGTCGGTGCCGCGCAGCGTCGAGGAGGCGGCCCGCCTGGACGGCGCGGGCACCTTCCGCGTCTTCTGGTCCGTGGTCCTGCCGATGTCGCGGCCCGCGCTGATCACGCTGACGATCCTGTCGTTCCAGAGCTCGTGGAACGAGTTCCCGCACACGCTGGTCGCCGTGCAGGACCCGGCGCTGTTCACGCTCCCGCGCGGGCTGGCCGACCTGGTCAGCGGCTCTCTCGGCGGCGGCACCCAGTTCCCGCTCAAGCTCGCCGCCGCGCTGCTGGCGACGATCCCGGTCGCCGTCATCTTCGTCGTCTTCCAGCGCCACTTCGTCCGCGACCAGAACCAGGGAGCCGACAAGGGCTAGCTAGCCGTCGGGGCGGACGCCGCGGGCCAGGGGGGCGCGCCAGCCGTACCTCATGGCGGCGATGCGCAGGACGAAGGCGATCACCGCGGCGGCCAGCGTCGCGGGCCAGCCGTGCAGGTCGTAGACGTACAGGGCGCCCATGACGGCGGAGCCGACCATCGCGGGCACGGCGTAGAGCTGGCGGTCGTACAGGAGGGTCGGGATCTCGCCGGCCAGCAGGTCGCGCAGCATACCGCCGCCGACCGCCGTGGTCACGCCCAGCAGGACCGCGTGCAGGGGGTTCAGGCCGTATTCGAGGGCCTTCTCCGTGCCGACGGCGCAGAACAGGCCGAGGCCGGCCGCGTCGAGGATCATGATGGCGGGCATGACCCTGGCCACGTGCGGATGCCAGAAGGCGACGATGACCGTGGCGGCGAGCGGCACCAGGACGTAGCCGAGGCTCTGGAAGGCGGCGGGCCGTACGTTGAGGATGAGGTCGCGGACGATGCCGCCGCCCAGCGCGGTCATCGAGGCGAGCACCGCCATCCCGACCACGTCCAGCCGTTTGCGCACGCCCATGAGCGCCCCGGTGAGGGCGAAGACAAAGATTCCGGCCAAGTCGAGAATTTCGGACACGGTGGATGTTTTACCGGATCGGGGGCATCGTCGGCGTGTCGTGCTCGGCCATCATCTCCCTCAGCTTGCGCACGAACATGAACAGCGCCACCCCCGCGACGATCGCCATCGCGGCGAGCACCAGGTAGTACGTGGTGTCGGACATGACGCTGCTCAGCCTGCCGGTCTGGCCGCCCACGGCGTCGCCGACCGAGACCGCGATGAACCAGACGCCGAGCATCTGGCCCTTGAAGGCCGCGGGCGCGAGCTTGGTCGTGACCGAAAGCCCGACCGGGCTCAGCGACAGCTCGCCGAAGACCTGGATGAGGTAGACCAGCACCAGCCACCACACGCTGACCTTGCCGCTCTCGGCGAGCTTGGCGGCCAGCGCCATCACGACGAAGCTCAGGCCGACCATGATCAGCGCGAACGCGAACTTCTGCGGCGTGCTGACCCGGTTGCCGAGCTTGAGCCACAGCGCCGCGAAGACCGGTACGAAGATCATGATGAACAGCGGGTTGAACGACTGGGTGGTGGCCGCCTGGATCGGCACGCCCAGCAGGTTGAGGTCGGTGTTGTTCTGGGCGAAGAACAGCAGCTTGCTCGGCGCCAGGTCGTAGATCATCCAGAAGATGGCCGCGGCGACGAACAACCAGATGTAGGCCTTCATCTTGGAGCGTTCGTCGGCGGTCAGCTCGTGGGGGCCGCGCAGCACGTAGAGGAAGTAGACGATCGGCACGGCCAGGATGACGATGGTCACGACCAGCGTGAAGCGGTCGAGGTCGAAGGTGCCGCTGGCGATCCAGACGGCCAGGACGGCCAGCACGACCACGACGCTGACCAGCGTCAGCCGCAGCACCTTGGTGCGCTCCGCCGGGGTCAGCGGCTCGCCGGGCCGGTCGCCGACGCCGCGCAGCTGCTTGCGGCCGAGGGTGTACTGCACCAGGCCGAGCGCCATGCCGACCGCCGCCGCGCCGAAGCCCAGGTGCCAGCGGTCGCCGGCGGCCAGCCAGCCCACGACCAGCGGGGCGAAGAAGGCGCCGAGGTTGATGCCCAGGTAGAACAGCGAGAAGCCGGAGTCGCGGCGGCCGTCGTCGCCCTCGGGGTAGAGCTTGCCGACCATCACCGAGATGTTGGGCTTGAGCAGGCCGGTGCCGGTGATGATGAGCAGCAGGCCGACCGCGATGAAGACCGGTCCCTGGACCGGGATGGCCATGCTGATGTGGCCCAGCATGATGACGAAGCCGCCCCAGAACACCGACCTGCGGGCGCCCAGGATGCGGTCGGCGACCCAGCCGCCGGGCAGCGCGACGAGGTAGATGAGCGCGCCGTAGACGCCGACGACGGCCTGGGCGGTCTCCTCGGTCATGCCGAGGCCGCCGGTGGCCGGGGAGGCGGCCAGGAAGGTGGCCAGGATGGCGCGCAGGCCGTACCAGCTGAAACGTTCCCACATCTCGGTGCCGAAGAGCGTGGCCAGACCCCAGGGATGGCCGAAGAACGTCCTGCCGCTGCTGCTCATGCGCGCCCCCCGAACGACACGTTGTGCATGTGATCCAACACTCTACGTGACCGCTCTCGTGAAGCTGTCTCACAGGGTCTTGCCGCTTCCCCCCGCGTGTGGTGCGATGCATCCCACTCGTGCAAGTGAATACTGACTGGAGGCGGGCGCCATGGCCGAAGTCCTTGAGGTACGGGCCGAGATCGAGTCGCAGATCGCCGGCCGTACCGTGTGCGAGCAGCTGAGACAGGTCGCCGCGGACCATCCCGACTCCCCCGCCTACTCCGACCCCGAGGGCGAGGGCTGGCGCACGCTCACCTACGCCGAGGCGCGCGAGAGGGTGCTGACGATCGCGGCGGCGTTCGCGGAGCTCGGGCTGGAGCCCGGCGAGGCCGTGGCGCTGATGATGGTCAACCGCGGCGAGCACGTGCTCGCCGACCTCGGAGCGGTGCACGCCGGCGGCGTGGGCTGCACCATCTACTCGACCTTCGCCGCCGAGCAGATCGCCTTCGTGGCCGCCGACGTCGGCGCCCGCTACGCCGTGCTGGGCGGGCCCGCCGACGTGGACCGCTGGATGCCGGTCCTGGACCAGCTCACGGAGCTGCGGCGGATCATCGTGCTGGACGGCGCGCCCGAGGGCGACGAGCGCTTCCTGCCGTGGGCGGACTTCCTGGCGCTCGGCGAGCGCGCTCTGGCCGCCGGTCGCGCCGCCGTGGACGCCCGCTGGCAGGCCGTACGCGCCGACGACACCGTCACCGTCCTGTACACCTCGGGCACCACCGGCATGCCCAAGGGCGTGCCGCTCACCCACCGCAACGTCTTCTACGAGGTGGCCTCCACCGACCGCCTCACCACGCTGCCCGTCCAGGGCACGCAGATCAGCTACCTGACCTACGCGCACATCGCCGAGCGCGTCCTCAGCCTCTACCTGCCGCTGATGAAGGTCTCGCACGTCTACTTCTGCACCGACCTGGCCAACCTCGGCGCCACGCTGGGGCAGGTCCGGCCGATGATGTTCTTCGGCGTGCCGCGCGTGTGGGAGAAGATGATGGCGCGCCTGCAGGCCGTCCTCGCCACCCAGCCGGAAGAACAGCAGCAGCAGGTACGGCAGGCCATGGCGGCCGGCGTCGCCTACGTCGAGGCGGGCCAGCACGGCGGCACCATCACCCCCGAGATCCAGGCCGCCTACGACCAGGCCGACAAGGCGCTGCTGTCGGTGGTCCGCGCGATGATCGGCTTCGACCAGGCCCAGTGGACCGCGACCGGCGCCGCGCCGCTGCCCGGTGAGGTGCAGCGTTTCTTCGCCGGCCTCGGCCTGAAGGTCATCGACGTGTACGGCATGACGGAGACGACCGGCGCCTTCACCGGCAACAGCCCGGCCGTCTACAAGCTCGGCACCGTCGGCAGGGCCGAGCCGGGCGTCGAGATCCGCATCGCCGAGGACGGCGAGATCCTCACCCGCAGCCCGCTCAACACCGGCGGCTACCTGAACCGGCCGGAGGAGAGCACGGCCCTGATCGACGAGGACGGCTGGTTGCACACCGGCGACATCGGCTCGATCGACGAGGACGGCTTCGTACGGGTCGTGGACCGCAAGAAGGAGCTCATCATCACCGCGGGCGGCGAGAACATCTCGCCCGCCAACATCGAGAGCCACCTGAAGGAACACCCGCTCATCGGCCAGGCGCTCGCCTACGGCGACGGCCGCCCGCACCCGGTGGCGGTCCTGACGCTCGACGCCGAGCTCGCGCCCGGGTGGGCGCAGGCCCGCGGGATCGCCTTCTCCTCACTGGCCGAGCTGGCCCAGAACGGCGAGGTGCTCAAGGAGGTCGAACGGGCCGTGGAGGCGGCCAACGCCAAGCTGGCACGGGTGCAGCAGGTCAAGCGCTGGGCCCTGATCGGCAGCGAGTGGACGGCCGAGACGGCGGAGCTCACGCCGAGCCTGAAACTGAAGCGGCGCGTCATCCACGCCAAGTACGCCGACGTCATCGAGGGGCTTTACGTGGACTGACGGCTTTTGCCGTTGGGGGCGTGTGTCCTACCCCTGGCCATTACCGGATGGTTCCTACCGTCTTGATCATGACCAGTAGAGTCCTTCTGGCTTCGCTCGCGGCGGGGGCCCTCGCGGTACCCGTGCCGGTGGCCGACGCGGCGAGCGAGCCCGCCATCAGAGAGATCACCATACGTCCGGCCGATCCGGTGGTCGGGCCCACCGGATCGGTCCGCCTCATCATCGAGGTCGTCGCCCAGGGGGTGGACGGCCGCGAAGGGGTCACCGTCAAGGTGGACCCGGGCGCGCCACCGGACGGGGTGCCCGCGCCTCCGGTGGACCCCGTGGATCCGCCGCCGGTGACCCCGCCGCCGCTGCCCGCGCCCACCGCGGTCCCGTCCGCCGCGCCGTCCGTCCTCCCGTCGGTCGCGCCGTCCGCCGTTCCGTCCGCCGTGCCCTCGGTCGCGCCGTCCGCGGTGCCGTCGGCTCTTCCGTCCGCGCTGCCGTCCGCGGCGCCTTCCGTGCTGCCGTCGGCCGTGCCCTCCCAGGTGCCGCCGTTGCCCGCGCCGCTGCCGCCCGCACCCGGGCTGGCCGTACCGGGGCAGGCTCCGCAGTGGCACGAGGAGATGGCCGGGCCGATGCGCCGCGGCGACGGCTGGCAGACCTGGCGCTTCCTGCCCGAGAAGGGCCTGACCCGCTACTACCCGTCGGGCACCTGGACGATCGTCGCCACGGCGACGAGCCCCGACGGCAGGACCGTGACCGCGCACAAGTCGTTCAAGCTGCGCAAGGAGACCCGCCTGACCTCGGTGCAGGCCACCAAGGTGGCCGGTACGAAGGCCGTACGGCTGCGCGGCGTGCTGACCCGCGTGGACCCGATGGGCTTCACCGACTACGCCCCGTTCGGCAACCAGCGCATGGAGATCCTGCACCGCCGTGACGAGAAGTCGCCGTGGAGGCAGGAGGCCGTGGCGACCACCTCGGAGCTGGGCAAGTTCGGCAAGACCGTGCTGGGCCCGGCGAGGGGGCAGTGGCGGGCCCGGTTCCCGGGCACCGGTCACTACGCCGCGGAACTCTCCTCTGTCGAACACATCGGAGATCGTCCTTGACCTTCGCTTTAACGGTCGTTGCCGAATCGTGATCATTCTGGCGGCAACCTTTCCCTGCCTTTGCGCGTCATTGGCGTAGACGTGTTCTGTCCCGGAGCACGTCTCGACGGGGAAGGAAGTTTCTTAGATGATGCGACGTCTCGCGGCCGCGGCAGCTGCTGCCGCGCTCGGCACCGCCGTGCTGGCGACCGCCACTCCCGCCATGGCCGAACCTCCCGGCCTCGGCTTCGACACCGGCGACTACGGCGACGGCGGCAACACCCGCCTGTCGTTCGACGCCAACCCGGAGCCGGTCTGGAAGGGCTCGCGCCTGAGCCTTGAGGGCAAGCTCTCGGTGCAGTGCGACGAGGACTACATCAACGGCTACGTGCAGGTGTTCAACGCCGACCACTGCCGTGAGGGCAGCTGGTACTGGCTCGGCGGCAAGCGGATCACGATCCTCTTCAAGCCGAACTACTCCGGCCGCTGGCACTACGTCGACACGGTCCGCACGGACAACGGCGGCTACTTCCACACCGGGGCCCGCGCCTGGACCTCCGGCACGTGGAAGGCGGTCTTCGAGGGCAGCAGGTACCTCGAGGGCTCGGCCGCGACCGACTGGGTGCGGGTCATTCGCCACTAGTCACAGCGCAAGCGGAACGCCCGGCCCTCTTGTCCCGAGGGGCCGGGCGTTTCGCCGTCCACGCTCCAGGAGTCAGACCATCGGGATGAGCGTCTCGGCCGGGCGGGGGCCGACCGGGCCGCGGGCGTCGGCGGCCGCGAGCATGCGGGCCGCCTCGGCCAGCACCGCCGGAGGCTGGGTGAACGGCAGGCGCACGTAGGACTCCAGGGTCCCCTCCAGGCCGAACCAGGGGCCGGGCGCCAGCCGTAGCCCGTGAGTGGCCGCGGCCTCGGCGAAGGCGATGGCGTTGCCGCGCGGCAGCCGTATCCACAGGGTGCCGCCGCCACGCGGGACGGTGAAGCTCCACTCGGGCAGGTGCGCGCGCACCGCGGCGACGAGCGCGTCACGCGAGGCGCGCAGCGTGCGGCGGCGCTCGGCGCGCGTCTCCTCCATCCGGTCGAACAGCCGTGCCACGATCAGCTGTTCCATCACCGGGCTGGCGATATCGACGGCCGCGCGGTGCAGGGCCAGGCGCCGGGTGAGCGCCTCGGTGCTGCGGATCCAGCCGATACGCAGCCCGCCCCACCACAGCTTGGACGCCGACCCGATCGTGATCACGCGGCTGTCGGTGTCGAAGGCGGCCATCGGCGCGGTCCCCGGCACCTCCTCCATCGCCAGTTCCGCCCAGGTCTCGTCGATGAGCAGCATGGTGTCGGTACGGCGGGCCGCCCCCACCACCGCCGCCCGGGTGGCGTCGTCCATGAGCGCCCCGGTGGGGTTCTGGAAGTCGGGCATCAGGTAGGCGAGCCTGGCCGCCGACTGCCGCATCGCGCCCGCGACGAGGTCGGCCTGCCAGCCCGCGTGGGTGATGCCGACCGGCGCGATCCTGGCGCCGCGCTGGCGGGCGGCGTCGATGGCGTGCGGATAGGTGGGCGACTCGACGAGCACGGTGTCGCCGGAGCCGACGAGCAGGCCCATGACGAGCTGGATGGCGTGCTGGGAGCCGGTGGTGACGAGGATCTGCTCGGGCCGGGTGGCCAGGCCGCGGGCGCCGTAGTGGGCGGCGATGCGCTCGCGCAGCACGGCCAGGCCCATCGGGTCGTAGCCGTTGCCCATGCCGTAGCGGCCCACGTCGTCGACCGCCTCCAGCATGGCCTGGCGCAGGTGCGAGGGGGCGCCGGGGGCGGCGCAGTGCAGTTGGAGCAGCCCGTCGTCGCCCGTGGACAGCCACGGGTTGTCGACGGTGGTGGCCGGGTCGGGCAGTTCCGTCCAGCTTCCCGAGCCCTGGCGGCTGTCGAGGTAGCCCTGCTCGCGCAGCAGGTCGTAGGCGGAGGTCACGGTGGTGCGGCTGACGCGGAGCTGCTCGGCCAGATGGCGCTCGGCGGGCATGCGCACGCGGACCGGGATCTGGCCGTCCAGGATGCGCGCCCGTACCGCGCCGGCCAGCGCGCGGTAGTAGGGCCGGGCGTCGCGCGGCACCGCGACGAGCCTCGCGACCTGCGCCGCACTCAAGAACCTCATAAGGCCACTTTTCACGATTGGCCCTTTTGGCGCAACCCAATCCCCTGCCACCATGAGACCACTATGAGCGAAATGTCCGTCCCTACCGTGGGTTCCCTCCCGTCCCGTCTCCTGCGCCTCTACGGCGGCCTGGCCCTGTACGGCCTCGGCATCGGCCTCCAGATCGAGTCCGGCGTGGGCAACAGCCCGTGGGACGTCTTCCACCAGGGCGTAGCACTCCGGACGGGCCTGACCATCGGCACGATCATCATCGCGGTCGGCGCGCTGGTGATGCTGCTGTGGATCCCGCTGAAGCAGAAGCCCGGCATCGGCACGATCAGCAACGTCGTCTTCCTCGGCCTGTTCGCCGACGCCGCCCTCTGGCTGCTTCCCACCCCGGGCCACTGGGCGCTCAGCTGGACGTACCTGCTGACCGCCGTCGTCACCATCGCCCTGGCCACCGCGCTCTACATCAGCGCCGGTCTCGGTCCTGGACCGCGCGACGGCATCATGACCGGCCTCATGCGCCTCGGCCTGTCGGTACGGCTCGGCCGCTTCCTCATCGAGATCACCGCGCTGGGCGTCGGCTGGCTGCTCGGCGGCACGCTCGGCCTCGGCACCCTCGTCTTCGCCCTGGCCATCGGCCCGCTCACGCAGATGTTCACCCGCTGGTTCCCGCTGACGAGGGAGACCCCCTGAACCTCCCGTGGAAGCTGACGGACATGACGCGACATGATCGATAGCTTCCACGGGACCACCCCGCGGGCGGGTAGCGTCGGTCCCATGCGGATCGAGGACTACGCGATGATCGGGGACATGCAGTCGGCGGCCCTGGTGGGCAGAGACGGCTCCATCGACTGGCTGTGCCTACCGAGGTTCGACTCACCGTCGTGCTTCTCCGCCCTGCTCGGCGGCGACCGCAACGGGCACTGGTGGCTCGGCCCCACCGGCAGGAACCCGGCGACCAGACGCCGCTACCGCCCCGACACGCTCATCCTGGAAAGTGAGTGGGACACCCCCACCGGCACCGTCCGCGTGATCGACTTCATGCCGCCGCGTGACAAGAACCCCGACGTCGTCCGGATCGTCGAGGGTGTCTCCGGCGAGGTCGAGATGGGCACCCACCTGCGCGTCCGCTTCGACTACGGCCGCATCGTGCCGTGGGTGCGCCGCAGCGACGGCCACCTGCAGGCCATCGGCGGGCCCGACTCGGTCTGGCTGCACTCCCCCGTCCCGCTCAAGGGCGGCGACTACGCCCACCGGGCCACGTTCACCGTCCGCGAGGGCCAGCGGCTGCCGTTCGTGTTCACCTGGCACCCCTCGCACGAGCCGATGCCTCCCCAGATCTCCGCCGAGGGCCAGCTCAGCGAGACCGAGGCCATGTGGACGGAATGGGTGGCCAGGTGCGCCCACGAGGGCCCCCACCGCGAGGCCGTCGTCCGCTCGCTGATCACGCTGAAGGCGCTCACCTACGCGCCGACCGGCGGCATCGTGGCCGCCCCCACCACCTCGCTACCCGAGGACATCGGCGGCGTGCGCAACTGGGACTACCGCTTCTGCTGGCTGCGCGACGCCACCCTCGCCCTTGAGGCCATGATCAGCTCGGGCTACATCGAGGAGGCGGGCGCGTGGCGCGCGTGGCTGCTGCGCGCGATCGCCGGCCGCCCGCAGGACCTCCAGATCATGTACGGCGTGGCCGGCGAGCGCCGCCTGCCCGAGCTGGAGCTCACCTGGCTGGACGGCTACGAGGACTCCCGCCCGGTGCGCATCGGCAACGGCGCCGTCAACCAGCTCCAGCTCGACGTCTACGGCGAGGTCATGAACTGCCTGTTCGTCGCCAGGAAGATGGGCCTGGGCGCCGACGACCGGGCCTGGTCCATCCAGCGCGAGCTGCTGGCCTATGTCGAGGAGCACTGGGACGAGCCGGACGAGGGCCTGTGGGAGGTACGCGGCCCGCGCCGCCACTTCACCCACTCCAAGATCATGTGCTGGGTCGCCCTGGATCGCGCCGTCCGCTACTGCGAGGAGTTCGGCCGCGTCGGCCCGCTCGAACGCTGGCGGCAACTGCGCGACACGATCCACGCGGAGATCTGCGACAAGGGCTACGACCCCGTGCGCAACACCTTCACCCAGTCCTACGGCTCGACCGAGCTGGACGCCGCGCTGCTGCTCATGCCGCTCATCGGCTTCCTGCCCATCGAGGACCCGCGGGTCACCGGCACCGTGGCGGCCATCGAGAAGGAACTGCTGTCCGACGGGTTCGTGCTGCGCTACCCGGTGGCCGCCGACAACGACGTCGACGGCCTGGCCGGAGCCGAGGGCGCGTTCCTGGCCTGCAGCTTCTGGCTGGTCGAGGTCATGGCGCTGCAGGGCCGCAAGAAGGAGGCCGAGGA
This sequence comes from Nonomuraea sp. NPDC059023, assembly GCF_042740095.1. NCBI lineage: Bacteria > Bacillati > Actinomycetota > Actinomycetes > Streptosporangiales > Streptosporangiaceae > Nonomuraea > Nonomuraea sp. NPDC059023. The sequence goes on from NZ_JBHYIO010000039.1 coordinate 29,235, forward strand.
GCTGTTCGGCCGCCTGCTCGGGCTGCGCAACGACCTCGGGCTGCTGGCCGAGGAGTACGACCCCCGCTACGCCCGGCTCGTCGGCAACTTCCCGCAGGCCTTCAGCCACGTGCCCCTGGTCCACGCCGCCCGCGCCCTGTCGTGACCCGTCCCGCCGGGTGAACGGTACGGCCGCCGCGGCGGCGCGGCCGTACCGGATCATGAGGCCGCCCGGGCGGCGGGAGCGGGGGTCACGCGGGGCCCCGATGGTGCGTGTCCTCGGGCGGGGCGAAGGAGGTCATCGGAGCTCCTCTGTCAAGGCGAGAAAGCCGGGGACGGGATCGCCGGGAAGGGGTTGTCGGGCGTCAGGATGACCCGGCGCGTCTCGCCCTCCTGCTCGGCCGCGTCCAGATGCAGCAGCGCAGCCCCGATGCCCGCGGCCCCGACCATGTAGCCGGTGTCCGCGCTCACCTCCCCCGGCCGCAGCCGCCGGTAGGCCTGGTACCACCGATTCCCCCGCCCGTCGTGCCCGGTCGCCCGTCCGATGAGGTGCTCGGCGAGCGTGCGCGCGTACTCCCGGTACGGCTCGCGCCCCGTCGCCGCCCACAACCCCACGAACAGCTCCACCAGACCGGCCGTCCCGCAGCACTGGCAGGCGGAGTTCCAGTAGCCGTTGGTCTGCTGGTACGGCACGCCGCTGGCGATGATCCCGGCGGCCAGGCGCTCGGTCCAGTCCAGGTCGCCCGGATCGCCGGCCACGCGGTAGAGCTCGTAGAACATGCGGGCCACGCCCGCCGAGCCGGAGCAGTAGCCGAGATAGTGCAGCCCGCGCCCGTGGGGCACGTGGTGCGGCACGTACGCCGCGTGGCCCGTCACCACCGCCACCGACCTGACGAACCCCGAGCCCCGCCTGGCCGCCTCCAGGAAACGCTCGTCGCCGGTGACGCCGTACAGGCGGGCCAGGAGGAAGGCGGTGCCGGCCGTACCGCTGTAGAAGCCGGGCGTGACCGCGTCGGTCGGGATGCCGGGGCAGTCCCCGAACCGGTGCCCCGGCACCGCCTGCGCCGCGATGCGCTCGCCCGCCTCCAGCGCCGCCCGCTCGTAGGCGGGCACGCCGAGCATGGCCGCGGCGCGCAGCAGCCCGAGCACGATCCCGCCGTCTCCCCGCTGGGCGGGGTCGTTCGACCAGCCGAGCCCTCCTGTCAGCGGGCGGGCCCTGGCGACGATGTGGCCGGCCGCGGCCCGCGCCTCGTCTTCGAGCCGCTCCTCCCCCAGCACCCATCCGGCCTCGGTGAGCGCGAAGACGGTCCCGGCCAGGCCGTGGTAGAGCGTGAGGTCCTGCTGCTGCCGCCAGGTGGCGGCCAGGTACCGGGCGCCTTGGCGGGCCTCCTCCAGGTACGCCTCGTGGCCGGTGGCGGCGGCCAGGTCGAGGAAGAACAGCACGATGCCGGCGGCGCCCGCGTACAGGGAGGCCGGTTCCGATCCCACGGCCGCGCGGCCGCGGTGGTCCGGGTTGGCCCGCCAGCGCCGCCCGTGCCCGTGGTCGGACCCCGCCGACCTGATCCAGCGTCCGGCCAGGATGGCCGCGTTCAGAGGAGTGGTCCGCTCGTGGCTCACCCTCGCTACTATCCCACACATTTGGTAGGAAATTAAGGGATCGGGGAGTCATCCCCTGCGGAAGGTGCCGGAACGCGGGCTCAGACGGCCAGGCGGGCGAGGACCTGAGCGAAGTCGGGGGGCGGGGTGACCACGAGGCGGGCGTGGCCCTCGTGCAGCACGATGTCGGCCCGCAGATGGGTCAGGCGGCCCTCGTGCCACCAGTACACCTGGTCGCTCAGGCCGTCGGTCCGCGCGGCGTGCAGGCGCAGCCGTTCGATGGCGCGCACGACGCCGAGGCCGTTGACCGGGTGCACCAGCAGCGTGTACGGGTCGGGCAGGACCACCAGCACCCCGTCCCTCGGCACCGGAAGGTAGTCGGGCAGCCAGCGCAGGTGTGTCGGGGCGGTCGGGGAGGGGCCGGTCAGGCGGGTGACGGGGGTGCCGGACAGCTCGATGGACTCGACGGTCAGGCGCTCGCCCTCGCGCACGTTCCTGGAGGCCAGTTCGAGCGCCTTGGCCGACGGCAGCGGCCAGCAGCCGGCCTCCTCCGGGCGGATCAGGCGGGGGCCGACGCTCAGCAGTTCCACCAGGTCGCCGTTCAGGTGGCGGCCGACGACGCGGGTCAGGTCCTCGACGGCGTCCACGGCCTCCACGCGGGTCCGCAGCAGCGTGCGTACCTGGTCCAGGTCGCAGAAGTCGACCAGGTCGCCGGAGACCGCGTTGCCGAGGTGCTCGGAGACGAGCGTGGGCCAGTCCTCGCGGGGCCGTCGACCGGCCTCCCTGCGCAGGCCGGTCAGCCGGACCAGCACGAGGCCGTCACGCATCGGCCGGGTGTCCCTGCCCAGGTCGAACGCCGACCGGACGCCACCGTCCGGGCCGGGCGTCAGGGTCAGGGTGGCACCGTCGGCGGCGAAGTCGCAGCCGTAGCCCAGCGAGTCCGCCACCAGGGCGAGAAGCGAATCGAGGTCCACGTCCTCAGGGCGGCGGCGGGACGGCTCACGCCTGAAGAATTTCACGCGCTCTATCCCCTCATGCCGGTTTCGTCCCTGCGTGTTTCTCCTACCTTGCCGTGTCGACGTCGCTGAACTGACCAGCCAGCGAGCACGATTCGGTATCGATAGCACCAAGCGCACCAAGCCAGATACTCAGCTGCGGAGTGCCGTGTCCCACGGGAAGCCCGGCCAGCACGGGGACGCCGAGCGGCAGCAACCGCTCCCGCAGAACGGGGTACGGGTCCCCGCACTCCTCCCAGGAGCCGAGCGCAAAGCCGAGCACTCCTTGGAAGGCCCCAGCCCGCAGGAGTTGCGTGAGCATCCGGTCGATGCGGTAAGGCGCCTCCCCCACATCCTCCAAAAACACGATATTTCCGGTAAAGCGTGGCTGCCACCGGGTCCCGCACAACGACGCCAGCACCGACAGGTTCCCCCCGGCGACCGGACCGGCGATCCGACCGGCGATCCGACCGGCGACCGGACCGGCGGCTCCCGGGGACGCCTGCGACAGCATCGAGGTGCCCGCCACCGACCACGGCTCGCCCTTCAGCGCCCCGGTCAGCGACGCCCAGGTCGCCGGTTCCGGCCCGCCCTCGTCGGAGAACGTCGTGCAGGCCGGCATCGGCCCGTGCAGCGTCGCCACCCCCAGCTCCGCCCGGAACGCGTGGTGCAGAGCCGTCACGTCGCTCGACCCCACGAGCGTCTTGGGCCCGGCGGCCCGCATGGCGTTCCAGTCCAGCAGGTCGAGGACCCTGGCGGCGCCGTACCCTCCCCTGGTGCAGAACACCGTGGTGACGGCCGGATCGCACCAGGCGGCCTGCAGGTCGGCGGCGCGCGCGGCGTCCGAGCCGGCCAGGTAGGGAAGGTTCTGGCGCGCCATCGTGTGCGCGCCCACCACGACCCGCACGCCGAGCCCTTCCAGCAGCGCCACCCCGCGCGCGAGCCGGACGGCGTCGGGCGGCCCCGAGGGGGAGACGACGGCGACGGTGTCACCCGGCCGCATGAACCAGCTCCTTCACCAGCGCCGGCAACGCCTGGCCGATCGGCTCGCGGACGACCTCGTGGGCGAAGTCGTCGTAGGGGGTGGGCTGGGCGTTCATGACGACCAGGCGGGCGCCGGCGTCGATCGCCTCGCCGCACAGCCCGGCGGCCGGGTGCACGGTCAGCGACGTGCCCACGGCGAGGAACAGGTCGCAGGACCGCGCCGCGTCCAGCGCCGCGTGGATGACGAGCGGCTTGAGCGACTGGCCGAAGGAGATCGTGTCGGCCTTCTGGATGCCGCCGCACTCCGGGCAGGGCGGGTCCTCCTCCCCCGCCTCGACCCGGTCGAGCACCTCGCGCATGGGCGTGCGCAGCCCGCAGGACAGGCAGACGACGTGGAAGAGCGTGCCGTGCAGCTCGATGACCTTCTCCGGCGAGCTGCCCGCGCGCTGGTGCAGTTCGTCGATGTTCTGGGTGACCAGGGCACGCAGCAGTCCGGCGCGCTCCAGCTCGACGAGGGCGGCGTGGCCGCCGTTGGGGCGGGCGTCCCAGGCGGCGTGCTCGCGCCTGCCGATCCACGCGCGGCGCCGTACGTCGGGGTCGGCCAGGTAGTTGTCGATGGTGTACAGCTCCTGGGCGGCGGGGTCCTTCGTCCATACTCCCTGGGGCCCGCGAAAGTCGGGAATCCCGGAATCCGTGGAGATTCCCGCACCTGTCAGGACGGTCACCGACATTGGCTCGCTCACCTGGCAAACGGTGCCACACTTGGATGCCGTATGCGACTTCCGCCTCACATCCTCGTGGTCAACGGCATCAAGGTCCGCCGCCCGGTGTTCCTGCTCGGAGCTCCGCATTCGGGTACGGACCTGCTCGCCCGCGCGTTGAAACGTTCCCCCGGCTTCCACGTGACGACGGGCAGGGCCTGCGTGGCCAACGTCGTCTACGCCTTCGCCCGCAAACCGTCCATCGCCGGTGGTCCGGGAGCCGTCCGCGTGCTGCGCGACTCGCTGGCCGAGTCGTGGCAGGTGCTGCGCGGCTCGTGCGGGCTGTGCCCGGAGACCTGCCGCGAGGCTGGCGGCGTGACCGGGCTCGGCCCGTGCGTGGCCACCAACACCGTGACCCGCTTCGGCGACGCCAGCCCCGACCTGCTCTACAGCGCGCCGGTGCTGCGGCAGGCCTTCCCCGACGCCCGGTTCCTGCAGCTGATCCGCGACGGCCGCGACGTCGCGGTGGACATGCTGGCCGACCCGTCGTGCCTGGCCTGGTTCCGTCCGGTGATGCTGGCCGAGGGCACCGAGTTCCCGAACGCGTTCCTGGGGCTCAGCCGCGACGAGCACCGCGAGCGCTGGAAGGACATGCCGGCCGCGGGCAAGTCGGCGCTGCGCTGGCGCAGCGCCGTGCGCCTGAGCGCCTCCCTGCGCCGCGACCTGCCCGCCGAGCAGCTGCTGACGTTGCGCTACGAGGACCTCGTGCTGCGGCCCGCGCAGACGATCGCGTCGGTGTCGGAGTTTCTGGAGACGCGCGTGTCGAAGGTCGCCCTGTACGGCCGGCCCACCCCGAAGGTCGGCTCCTGGCGCTCCGGCCTGCGCCCCGACGACCTGGCCCTGGTGGAGAAGGTCGCCAGGCAGGAGCTCACACGCTTGGGCTACCTGTCGAGCTGAACTGGGTGCGGTAGAGCTCGGCGTACAGCCCGCCGCGCTCCAGCAGTTCGTCGTGCCCGCCGCGCTCGGCGATGCGGCCGTCCTGGACGACGAGGATCGTGTCGGCCTCGCGGATCGTCGACAGCCGGTGGGCGATGACCAGCGAGGTACGCCCGGCCAGCGCCGTCTTCAGCGCCTGCTGCACGGCCGACTCCGACTCGGAGTCGAGGTGGGCGGTGGCCTCGTCCAGCACGACCACGCGCGGCGCCTTCAGCAGCAGCCGGGCCAGCGCGAGGCGCTGCTTCTCCCCGCCGGACAGCCGGTAGCCCCGGTCGCCGACGACGGTGTCGAGCCGGTCGGGCAGCGCCTCGACCAGGTCGGCGATCTGCGCCGCGCGCAGCGCCTCCCAGATCTCCTCCTCCTCGGCGCCGGGCCTGGCGTAGAGAAGGTTGGCGCCGATGGTGTCGTGGAAGAGGTGCGCGTCCTGCATGACGACGCCCACGGTGTCATGCAGCGAGGCCAGCGTGGCCTCGCGCACGTCGACGCCGTTGACGCGCACCGCGCCCTCGTTCACGTCATATAGGCGCGAGACCAGCGAGGTGATCGTGGTCTTGCCCGCTCCCGAGGGGCCGACGAGGGCGATGAGCTGTCCCGGCTCGGCGGTGAACGAGACGCCCTTGAGCACCGGGTGCGACGGGCCTGTGTCCTGGCGGGCCACCGACTCCAGGGAGGCCAGCGAGACCTCCTCGGCGGCCGGGTAGCGGAAGTGCACGTCGTCGAAGGTGATCGTGACCGGCCCGTCGGGCAGCGGCCTGGCCTCGGGCTTCTCGGCGACCATCGGCCTGAGGTCGAGCACCTCGAAGACCCGGTCGAAGCTGACCAGCGCCGTCATCACGTCCACGTGCACATTGGACAGCGAGGTCAGCGGGCCGTACAGGCGCATGAGCAGCGCGGCCAGGGCGACCAGCGTGCCGAGCTCGAAGACGTCGCGGGTGGCCATGACGCCGCCGATGCCGTAGACCAGCGCGGTGGCCAGGGCGGCGACCAGGCCGAGCGCGACCCGGAAGACGGTGCCGTACATGCCGACGGTCACGCCGACGTCGCGCACCCTGGCCGCCCTCTTGCCGAACAGGTCGGTCTCCTCCTGCGGCCGGCCGTACAGCTTGGCGACCATCGCGCCCGCCACGTTGAAACGCTCGGTCATCACCGAGCTCATCTCGGCGTCGAGCCGCATCTGCTCGCGCGTCAGCACGGACATGCGGCGGCCCACCCATTTGGCGGGCACGATGAAGACCGGCAGCAGCACCAGCGCGACCAGCGTGACCTGCCACGACAGCGCGAGCATGGCGCCGAGCACGAGCAGGAGGCTGATGACGTTGGACACCACCGACGACAGCGTGCTCGTCAGGGCGCGCTGGGCGCCGATGACGTCGGTGTTGAGGCGGGAGACCAGCGCGCCGGTCTGGGCGCGCATGAAGAAGGCCACCGGCATGCGCTGCACGTGGTCGAAGACCTCGGTGCGCAGGTTGTAGATGAGGCCCTCGCCGATGCGCGAGGAGAACCAGCGCTGCGCCAGCGTCAGCCCGGCGTCCAGCAGGGCCAGCGCGGCGATCGAGACGGCCAGCGCGATCACCACGCCCGGCCGCTTGGGCAGGATGCCGTCGTCGATGATGGCCTTCATGAGCAGCGGGTTGGCCACCACGATCACCGCGCCCGCCACGACCAGCAACAGGAACGCGGTGATCTGCTTCTTGTACGGCCGCGCGTAGGAGGCGATGCGCCGCACGGTGCCAGGCGTCAGCCGCTGGTCCATGACCGACTCGTCACGGCGCAGCGAGCGCATCGCCTGCGGGCCGAACCCGCCACCCATCATCGCCATTGTCTGGTCAGCACGTGGGCGTCTGCGGCTGTTCCCCTCTCAGCTCCCGGCGAACAACTCCCGGATCCGCGCCGCCTGCTCGGTCCGCTCGGCGGCACTCTGCTCCTCCAGGGTGCGCGTCTGCGCCCCCTGGAGGAGACGCTTGGTCGCCGCGGCCGCTTCCCTGTTGGTCGACAGCAGCTGCGCGACCTTCTCCTGTACGGCTTTCGCCAGCTCACCCGGTTCGACGACCTGTTCGGCCAGGCCGATCCGGAAGGCCTCCTCCGCGCCGACGACGCGGGCGGTCAGGCACAGGTCCTTCGCCTTGGCGAGGCCCACCAGCTCGACCAGCGGCTTGGTGCCGGTCAGGTCGGGGACCAGGCCCAGTGCGGGCTCCTTCATGCAGAATTTGACGTCATCGGCCACGATCCGTAGATCGCAGGCGAGCGCGAGCTGGAATCCGGCGCCGATCGCATGGCCCTGAACGGCCGCGATCGAGACGATCTCCGGACGGCGCAACCACAGGAAGCCCTGCTGTGCTCGTTCGATCCCCTTGTCGAACGTGTCCTGATCCTGCCGGGCCACAGAGCTGAACGAGCCCTGTCCCGGAACCCCCTCAGGGGTGAACATGCGTAGGTCGATCCCTGCCGAGAAGGACGGTCCCTCACCTCTCACCACGACGACGCGTACCCGCTCCGGCAGGCTGTCGCCGATGCCGGCCAGTGCCGACCAGGTCGCGAACGTTTGCGCGTTCCGCTTCTCCGGTCGTGCGAGCGTGATCGTGGCAATCTCACCGTCCACCTCGAAGCGCAGGCCCGCCTCCTCGAAAGAGGCGTCCCTCGCACTCCCCCCGCGCTGATAAGGCGCCTTCGCTTCCGCCATCGCCTCGCTCCGATCCGTCGCTGTGCCGTCGCGCCCGAGCTTACAGAATAAGATTCTGACCCGGGCGCGACGGCCGGTCGACTGGAGACGAAGCGGCTGCGGTCGCGACGTTCCGAGGCGGCCTTAGCGCTTGGACTTGCCTCGGGTCGCCCCGCCGCGCCCGCGCAGAGTCACTCCGGACTCGCTGAGGATGCGGTGGATGAACCCGTAGGAGCGACCGGTCGAAGCGGCCAGGGCGCGGATGCTCTCACCCGCGGCGTAGCGCTTCTTGAGATCACCGGCCAGCTTGTCGCGGTCGGCCCCGGTCACCCGGGTGCCTTTCTTCAGAGTCTCGGCCACGAGTACCTCCTGTAGTGCCAGACTTCCGCAGCGTTACACCGCCATGATCAGTCATTTCAGCGGGATCGGCTACCTACTCCACGGGAAAAGATCCGTACCCACTCAAATTCAGATCAGGCGAGTGCCACAAGATCGGAAAATTCCTCGCTCCACGCGTCTTCAGTTCCGTCTGGTAGCAAGATCACCCTATCCGGTGAAAGAGCATCAACGGCACCCTCGTCATGGGTAACCAGGACGATTGCTCCTGAATACGACCGCAAAGCGGTGAGGACTTGCTCCCTGGAGACGGGGTCGAGGTTGTTAGTGGGCTCGTCCAGGAGGAGGACGTTGGCGCTCGACAACACCAGCAGCGCAAGGGCCAGCCGAGTTTTCTCCCCTCCTGACAGCACCCCCGCCGGCTTGTCAACGTCGTCGCCGGTGAACAGGAAAGATCCGAGGACCTTTCTCAGCTCGGTGTCGGTGAACTCCCCGCCGGCCGAGCGCATGTTCTCCAAGAGGGTGCGATCGGCGTCCAGGGTCTCGTGCTCCTGGGCGTAGTAGCCGATCTTGAGGCCGTGGCCCGGGCGGATCTCGCCGGTGTCGGCATCCTCGACGCCGCCGAGGATGCGCAGCAGCGTGGTCTTGCCCGCGCCGTTGAGCCCGAGGATGACGACCCGGTGACCTCGGTCGATGGCCACGTCGACGTCGGTGAAGACCTCAAGCGAGCCGTAGGACTTCGACAGGTCCACGGCCTGCAGCGGCGTCTTGCCGCACGGGGAGGGGTCGGGAAAGCGCAGCTTGGCGACCTTGTCGCTCTGGCGCTCCTCCTCGGTGCCGGCCAGCAGGCGGTTGGCGCGGCGCATCATGTCCTGGGCGGCCTTGGCCTTGGTGGCCTTGGCGCGCATCTTGTCGGCCTGCGCCAGCAGCGCGCCCGCCTGCTTCTCGGCGTTGGCCCGCTCGCGCTTGCGGCGCTTCTCGTCGGTCTCGCGCTGGTCCAGATAGGCCTTCCAGCCGACGTTGTAGTGGTCGATCACGCAGCGGTTGGCGTCGAGGTGGAGGACCTTGTTGACCGTCGCTTCAAGAAGACCGACGTCGTGACTGATGATCACCAACCCGCCGTGATGTGATCGCAAAAAATCACGAAGCCACCCGATTGAGTCTGCATCAAGGTGGTTTGTCGGCTCGTCGAGAAGGAGAGTTTCCGCTCCGCTGAAAAGAATGCGTGCCAATTCCACGCGTCTGCGCTGGCCGCCCGAGAGCGTTTCGAGCGGCTGCTTCAGGACCCGGTCCGGCAGGCCCAGGCTGGAGGCGATCGAGGCCGCCTCCGCCTCGGCCGCGTAGCCGCCCAGGACGTGCATCTGGTCCTCGAGCCTGCCGTACCTGCGCACAGCCTTCTCGCGGGTCTTGTCGTCGGCGGAGGACATCGCCAGCTCCGCCTGGTGCAGCTTGCGCAGCACCTCGTCCAGGCCGCGCGCCGACAGGATGCGGTCGCGCGCCAGCACCTGCAGGTCGCCGGTACGCGGGTCCTGCGGCAGGTAGCCGACCGCGCCCGTCGTCGTGACCGTGCCCGCGGCGGGCAGGCCCTCACCCGCCAGCACCTTGGTCAACGTGGTCTTGCCCGCCCCGTTCCGGCCGACAAGTCCGATCTTGTCGCCTGGATTGACGCGGAAGTTGGCCTTCTCGATCAGCAGACGCGCACCGGCGCGCAGCTCGATGTCAGTAGCAAGGATCATGGTTGAAAGGACGCTCCCGGGCTAGGAAAGGACGTCGGAGACGTGGGCATGCTTGCGCCGGTTAACCGGGAGTGTGCATGCGGCCAGTCTACGGTCCCGCGTGGCCACCGGGCTCGGGGTCCACAACCCGGATGCGCACCGCGCGGAACTGCTCCGGAGCCTCCTTCAGTACCGCCAGCCTGGGATCGGGCACCACCAGGAACGGCTCCACCTCCAGCGCCACCAGCGGCGCCAGCCGCCGATCGGCCCTGAGCGCGTCGGCGGCCTTCCTGTCGCCCCCGAACACCACGGCCTCCAGCCCGTCCAGGTGCGGCGTCAGCACCCGCAGCGCCGTCTCGGCCGCCGCCTCGAACGCCTGGTTCGCCTGGAGCGCGCGCCGCCTGGCGAACCGCTGCTGCGACCAGCCGCCGGCCGCCGTACGCCCCTGCACCAGCCGCGACCCCACCTTGGACGCGACCAGCTCGCTCCCCTGGAACACCCCCGCCGCATACCCGCCGAGCCGCACCAGCACCACACCCACCCGCCGCTCACGCTGAGCATGCGCCACGAACCTCGACACGAACGGCGCCCCCTGGACCAGCGGCGGAAACGGCACGTGCATCTCCGCCAGCGCCCCGTCCTCGGCCCGCAGCCGCACGACCAGGTCATCCCCACTGGCCTCGAACGCCCCATGCCGGTCGACGAACCCATCGATCCACCTGTTCAACCGCCCAGGCGCGACCGCCACCCATCTCCCCCCACCCCGCGCCGGCCCCATCCGCGCTCTCCTGTTCTCCCTTATGGACGCCTATCCCTTACGGCTGTCGCCGCCCACCCGCCACCCGCCGCCGTGCGCCGGCGCCGATCGTGGGGGTCGCTTCTCACGTCGGACGTGGTCCCCACCGCAACGACCCTTCGTCACCCACCTCCGTGGGCAACCTACCTCCCTGCCCCGGCGCCGTGCCCGCGCCCTTGCTTTGCCCTCGGACAGTTCCCGCGCCAGCGCACTCTTGCCTCTGCGTCAGCGCCTCCCCCCAGGGCATGCCCCGAGCATGGCTCTCTCGTGCGGCACGTGTTGTCCGGCACGCTCCGCCTCGTGGCAGGTGACGGGTGGAGGCTGGGGATGGGGTTGTGTTTGGGGTTCTGGTCAGGGGCCGTTGGGGCTTGGGCGGGGTTCTGGTCAGGGTGGGTGGGGGCTGGGGCGTGAGGGTCTTACAGGGGGCCGGCGGGGGTGGTGGGGCCTGGGGTGCAGGTGGGGTGGGTTCCAGGCGTGGGCGGGAGTTGGGGGTGGCCAATTCAGGGGTTCGGTGGTAAGGAACACCTGCTGAAATGTCGGTGAACTTCGTTTCCCGGCACTTATGCCGCACCGCTTGCCGGGCGGATCATTTTGGCGTGTCTTCCCAGTTCACAGCCCCTGTTGTAGATCTTGACACGGGGGCGGTCATCGCGACGCACGCCACAGACAGCATCCCTCAGGGACCGCTGCCGCTGCTGCTCGACCTGCCCGTCCAGGTGGTCCTGAACGGCGCCGGCGCGCTGGCCCCGCTCCACGAAGCGCTCCGCCGGGCCGGCCGGCACCCGCGGGAGGTGGTGCTCACCCTCCGGGGTACGTGTGGGGAGACCGAGAAGGACGTGTTCAAGGTCGGCCTCGACGGGCTGCGGGCCCACGGATACCTGCTGGCCTTCAGCGGGTCCGGCGGCGTGCCGCTGGATCTGGTGTCGCAGGCCTCGCCGTACCTGCTGCTGCTGGAGACGGAGCTGGTCGCGCGGATGCCGCGCGACCACCGCAGCGTCGCGGTGGCGCGCGCGACCGCGACGCTGGCCCGCGGGCTGGGAGCGCATGTGCTGGCGCCCGGCGTCGAGGACGAGGCGGAGCTGGGCGCGGCGCGCAACTGCGGCGTACGGCTGGCCTACGGGCCGCTGCTGGCCCCGGGACCCGACGGGCGGGTGCGGGTGCCGCTGCCCGCGCCCGAGGAGACTCCCGAGGCGTTCATGCTGGGGCCGCGGGTGCAGGAGCTGCTGCTGCCGGCGGTGACGCTGCCCGCCCAGGCCAACGCCGAGGACGTGGTCGCGGCGTTCGGGCACGAGCCGTCGATCTCCAGCGTGATCCTGGTCGACGAGTACCAGCGGCCCAAGGGGAGCCTGGACCGCAGCCGGTTCCTGCTGTCGTTCGCGGCGCGCTACGGGCACGCGCTGCACGGCAAGAAGCCCGCCCACCGGCTGGCCGACCCGCCGAGGACGGTGCCGCGGACCACCCCGGCGGTGGCGGCCATGCAGGCGGCGGGGCGCGACTCGATGCGCGTGTACGACGACCTGGTGGTGACCGACGAGCTGAACCGCTGCCTGGGCATCGTCCGCGTCTCCGACTTGATCCGGCATGTCTCCAAGGCCTGACATGTCGTGAAACCGTGATGGATCGGCCCTGTCTCGCGGCCTCGCGTGCGGGTAAGCAGGAGGCGTGAGCAAGCAGCTGAACAGACGGGCCCTGCTCAGCGCCGGACTCCTGGCCGGGGCAGGCGCGTGCACCTCCGCTCCCCCGGCCGCCGCCCCGACCGGCGGCAGTCCGGCGCCACCGCTCAAGGCCGACGACTGGGCGTCGGTGCGCGCCCAGTTCGACCTGCCGAAGGATCGTGCCGACTTCGCCGCGTTCGTGCTGGCCCGCCACCCCGCCGAGGTCCGCCGCGCGATCGAGGAGCACCGCAGGGGGCTGGACGCCGATCCCGAGTACCTTCCCGCCGGGGGCAACCCCGACCAGGCCGTACGCGAGGCCGCGGCACGCTACCTGGGCGGCGCCCCCGCCCAGATCGTGCTCACCGACAGCACCACGATGGGCCTGGCCCTCCTGTACGGCGGCATCAGGCTCCTGCCCGGCCAGGACGTGCTGACCACCGAGCACGACTTCCTGGCCACGCACGAGGCGCTGCGGCTGCGTACCGAGCGCACCGGCGCCGCCGTACGCAGGGTGCGCCTGTACGACGAGCCCGCCAAGGCCTCCGTGGACGAGATCGCCGGCCGGCTGCGCAAGGCGATCGGCCCGAAGACCAGGATCGTCGCCGTCACCTGGGTGCACTCAAGCACCGGCGTGCGGCTGCCGGTCAAGGAGATGGCCGCGGTCGTCGCCGAGGCCAACAAGGGCCGCGAGGACAAGGACCGGGCGCTGCTGTGCGTGGACGGCGTGCACGGCTTCGGCGCCATGGCCGACGGCGCGGAGGACCTCGGCTGTGACTTCCTGGCCAGCGGCACCCACAAGTGGCTGTGCGGGCCGCGCGGCACCGGCATCGTGTGGGGACGGGCGTGGGAGGCGATCGTGCCGTTGATCCCGAGTTTCGGTCAGGCCAGTTTCGACTACTTCTTCGAGGGGTCCTCGCAGCAGCCGGTCACCGCCGAGTACTTCACTCCCGGTGGTTACAAGGCGTTCGAGCACCGCTGGGCGGCCGGCGCCGCCTTCGCCTTCCAGGAGGCGATCGGCAAGGACCGGGTCCAGGCCCGCATCCAGGAACTGGCCACCCGGCTCAAGAGCGGCCTGGCCGGGGTCGCCCACGTCAAGCTGGCCACGCCGGTCGCGCCCGAGCTGTCGGCGGGGCTGGTGTGCATGGAGGTGGACGGGATCGCCAGCCCGTACGAGGCGGTGGGCAGGCTGCGCGAGCAGCACCGGATCGTGGCCAGCAGCACCCCGTACCGCGAGTCTCTGCTGCGGCTCGGGACCACGATCATGAACACGCCCGAGGAGGTCGACCGGGCGGTCAAGGCGGTCGCGGCCCTGCGCTAGGATCTCCCGGCGGCGCGGTGGTCGCCGGGAGATCCCCTGGCTACAGCCTGCAGGCGTAGATGTCGGTGACCAGGATGGCCCGGGCGCCGATGTCCCACAGCTCGTCCATCACGTGCTGGTGCCCCTTGCGCCGGACCATGGCGCGTACCGCCACCCAGCCCTCGCGGTGGAGCGGGGAGACCGTCGGGCCCTCCATGCCGGGGGTCAGCGCGATGGCCTCCTCTATCCGCTCGGCGCGGATGTCGTAGTCCATCATCACGTAGTCGCGCGCGTGGATGACGCCCTGCAGGCGGCGCACGACCTGTTCGAGCCCGGGGGCGCCCGCGCCCTCGCGGCCCCTGATCAGCACGCCCTCCGAGCGCATGATCGGCTCGCCGAACACCTCCAGCCCCACGTTGCGCAGGGTGGTGCCGGTCTCGACGACGTCGGCGACCGCGTCGGCCACGCCGAGCCTGATGGCCGTCTCGACGGCGCCGTCGAGCTTGATCACGCGGGCGTCGACGTCGCACTCGGCCAGGTACTTCTCCAGCAGCCCCGGGTACGCGGTGGCCACGCGCAGCCCCTTGAGGTCCTGCACGGAGCTCATCTGCCCGCTGCTCGCCGCCAGCCGGAAGGTGGAGCCGCCGAACCCGAGCGGCATCACCTCCTCGACCTGCGCGCCGGAGTCGATGAGCATGTCGCGCCCGGTGATGCCGGCGTCGAGCGTGCCCTCGCCGACATAGACGGCGATGTCCCGCGGGCGCAGGAAGAACAGCTCGCAGGAACTGTCGGTGTCGACGACGACCAGTTCCTTGCTGTCGCGGCGGGGCCGGTAGCCGGCCTCCTTGAGCATGGTCTGGGCCGCTTCGCTGAGCGCGCCCTTGTTCGGTACGGCAAGCCGCAACATCAGTGGTCAACCCCCTACAGGTGCTTGTAAACCTCGTCCAGCCCGATACCCCGGGCGATCATCAGCACCTGCACGTGGTACAGCAGCTGAGAGATCTCTTCTGCGGCGCGGTCCTTCGACTCGTGCTCGGCGGCCATCCAGCTCTCCGCCGCCTCCTCCACGACCTTCTTGCCGATGGCATGGACGCCGGCGTCGAGCGCCGCCACGGTGCCCGATCCCTCGGGGCGCAGGCGTGCCTTGTCTGACAGCTCGGCGAACAGCTCTTCGAAGGTCTTCATGATCTCTCTCGTCGGTCGGCTGACATGCGGCTCCAGCCTAACGTTCGCGGCGGCTTGGTACGTGCGGCGTCCGCGACCCGAGACGCCCTGGTTTCGGTCCGTCGATAACGAATCGAAAGCGCTCGGCGCTACGCTCGCGGCTGTGTCGGGGGAGTGCGCCTCAGGGCGCACGGACACAACGGGGCGCTGCGGCCCGCCGTGCCTCCTGCGGGGGAACGGCGGGCACAGCCAGTCACGGCTTCGCGGGTTACCGCGGGCGGGCCGTACCGGAATGCGAAAATCCCGGCCGATCGCGCTGATCGGCCGGGATCTCAGGAGGCGCGCCGGGCGTCAGGCCCGGCGGCCGGGGTCAGCGGCCGTAGCGGCGGCCGGAGTTGCCGGTGTTGCCGGAGCGGTAACCGTCACGGGGACGCTCGCCGCGGTCGGCCGAGAACGGACGGCGCTCGCCACGGTCGTCGGCACGGAACGCGCCACCGCGCGGGCCGCGGTCGTCGGCGCGGAAGGGACGCGAGCCCCGGTCGTCGGAGCGGAAGGAGCCACCACGAGCGCCACGGTCGTCAGAGCGGAAACCACCACGGTCGTCCGAGCGGAAGCCACGGTCGTCGGAACGGGGAGCCTGACGGTCGTCGGAGCGGAACCCGCCACCACGGGGACCGCGGTCCTCGCCGGAGCGGAAGCCGCCGCGGTCGTCGGAACGAGGGCCCTGACGGTCGTCGGACCGGTAGCCCTGACGGTTGTCCGAACGGTAGCCACCACGGCCGCGGTCGTCGGAGCGGAAGCCGCCCCCACGGGGACCGCGGTCGCCGGAGCGCTCGCCCGAACGGAAGCCGCCGCCGCCCTGACCGCGGTCCTCACGCTCGGGGCGGTTCTCGCCGGCCGTGCGGGGGCCGCCGTCGAAGTGGCGCTTCGGGTAACGCTCGCCGTCCTCGTGACGGCGGCCGCCGGCGGGGCGGTCACCGCCCTCGGGACGACGTCCGTAGGAACGGTCGCCGCGACGGCCGCGACGCTCGCCGCCGTGGCCGCCCTCGCGGCGGGGACGCAGCGGCTTGCGGACGTCCGGCTCCCAGACCGGGATCGGCTCGCCGCTGGGAACGCGGGCGCCGGTGACCTCGGCCACCCGGGAGTTGCCGGGAGCGGCCTTGAGGCGGAACGGGTGGATGCCCGCGCGCCGGGTCAGCTGGTCGGTCGAGCGCCGCTCGTTGGGCAGCACCAGGGTGACGACGGTGCCCTTCTCCCCCGCGCGGGCCGTACGGCCACCGCGGTGGAGGTAGGACTTGTGGTCCTGCGGCGGGTCCACGTGCAGCACCAGGCTGATGTTGTCGACGTGGATGCCGCGGGCGGCCACGTCGGTGCAGACCAGGACGTTGACGGAGCCCTCACGGAACTCCGCCAGGATGCGGGTGCGCTGGTTCTGGCGCTTGCCGCCGTGCAGGCCGCCGGAGCGCACGCCGACCCGGGCCAGCTGCTTGCACAGCCGGTCCACGCCGTGCTGGGTGCGGACGAAGATGATCGTGCGGCCCTCGCGGTTGGCGATCTCGGCGGTCACGTCGAACTTCTCGTCGCGGGTCACCTGCAGCACGTGGTGCTCCATGGTGTCGACCGGGGAGGTCGCCGGGGCCACGGAGTGGGTGATCGGGTCCTTCAGGAACTTCCGCACCAGCTTGTCGACGTCGCCGTCGAGCGTGGCCGAGAACAGCAGGCGCTGGCCGCCGGGCGCGGTCTGCGAGAGCAGGTCCGTGACGACGGGGAAGAAGCCGAGGTCGCACATGTGGTCGGCCTCGTCCAGGACGCTGACCTCGACCTCCGACAGCGAACACTCACCCTGGCGGATGAGGTCGCCGAGGCGGCCGGGGGTGGCGATGACGAGGTCGATGCCGCGGCGCAGCGCCTCGACCTGCTTGCCCATGGACATGCCGCCGACGACGACCTTCATGCGCAGGCCGAGGCCGCGGCCGAGGGGTTCGAGGGCGTCGTGCACCTGGAGGGCGAGCTCACGGGTGGGAACGAGGATCATGGCGCGCGGGTGCTTCGGCTTGGGCCGGTCGCCGGCGATGCGGACCATCGTCGGCAGGCCGAAGGCCAGGGTCTTGCCGGAGCCGGTCTGGCCGCGGCCGAGCACGTCGTGACCCGCCAGCACGTCCGGGATGGTGGCGCTCTGGATGGGGAACGGGGCGTTGATGCCCATACGGGTGAGGCCGTTCACGATCGGCGCGGGCAGGCCCAGCAGCTCGAACTCGGACGGACCCGACTCCGGGGAGGTTTCGGGCAGGACAACGTCAAGCATGGTCACGGAAAATCGTGCCTTTCGGTCGAAGTGGCGCGTCACTTCTGCGAAAGGACGAGCCGGGGCGTACGGCAGCGCCGTACCTGTGCAGAGAAAACACCTCGGGGTGGGGACGTGCCCGCCTTGATGGAGGCGGTCGTCTACGCGCACCCGGTGCCGGCGCAGGCGGCTGAAGACGCGAGATGATGCGTCAGGTGCACGTGGTGGCCAACACGGGAGGAGATCGATCTATTCCCGCCCTGGCACGCTGAAGCGGCTGACGCGGGCTGCGTCAGCCGTGCAGCACAAGAAAAAGTCAGACCCTTGGGGATCAGACGTTGAAGCCTAGCATACGGAGCTGCTCGCGCCCCTCGTCGGTGATCTTGTCCGGGCCCCACGGCGGGAGCCAGACCCAGTTGATCTTCACGTCGGAGACCATGCCGTCGAGCGCCGAGTGCGCCTGGTCCTCGATGACATCGGTCAGCGGACAGGCGGCGCTGGTCAGGGTCATGTCGATGGTGGCCACGGGCGCGGTGGCGCCCTCGGCCGGGTCGAGGTGGAGGCCGTAGATCAGGCCGAGGTCGACGACGTTGATCCCGAGCTCGGGGTCCACGACGTCCTTCAGGGCCTCCATGACCTCCTCGACGGTGGCCTCACCGTCATACCCCTGCGTCGGGGTCTGCGTTGGCTTACTCACGAGGCACTCCTCACCACAGCGTCTTTGTAGGCCATCCACGACAGCAGCGCGCACTTGACCCGCGCCGGGAACTTGGCGACCCCGGCGAAGGCGACGGCGTCGCCCAGCACGTCCTCGTCCGCCTCCACCTGTCCCCTGCCCTGCATGAGACGGGTGAACTCATCGACCACGGACAACGTCTCGGTGACGGTCGAACCGGTGGTCAGCTCGTGCAGCACCGACGCGGCGGCCTGGCTGATGGAGCAGCCCTGGCCGTCGTAGGACACGTCCTCGATCTTGCCGCCGTCGCCGAGCTTCACCCGGAGCGTGATCTCGTCGCCGCACGTCGGGTTCACGTGGTGAACCTCGGCATCGTACGGCTCGCGCAGCCCCCGGCCCTGCGGGTGCTTATAGTGCTCCAGGATCAGCTCCTGGTACATCGACTCGCCGATCATGACTATGCGAACACCTTCTGGACGTGATGGAGGCCGCGCACCAGGGCGTCGATCTCGCCCGTGGTGTTGTACAGGTAGAACGACGCCCGCGTGGTCGCGGGTATTCCGAAGCGCAGGTGAAGCGGCCGGGCGCAGTGGTGCCCGACGCGTACCGCGATGCCGAACTCGTCGTCGAGGATCTGCCCCACGTCGTGCGGATGAATCCCCTCAAGCGTGAAAGCGACGGTCCCGCCGCGCTCCTCCAGCGTGGAGGGGCCGATGAGCCGCAGCGACGGGACCTCGGCCAGCGCGTCGAGAGCGTGGGCGGTCAGGGCGCGCTCGTGCGCCTCGATGGCCTCCATCCCGGCGGCCGCGAGGTAGTCGACGGCGGCGCCGAGACCGATGGCCTCGACGATCGGCGGCGTACCGGCCTCGAACTTGTGCGGG
This sequence comes from Nonomuraea sp. NPDC059023, assembly GCF_042740095.1. Lineage (NCBI taxonomy): Bacteria > Bacillati > Actinomycetota > Actinomycetes > Streptosporangiales > Streptosporangiaceae > Nonomuraea > Nonomuraea sp. NPDC059023. Next base: position 47,949 of record NZ_JBHYIO010000039.1, read on the forward strand.
TAGGGCGCGTAGGTCGAGTGGTCCATCCAGACCGCCTCGATCATCTCGCCGCCGCCCAGGAACGGGGGCATGGCCTCCAGCAGTTCGCCGCGGGCCCAGAGCACGCCGATGCCGGAAGGGCCGAGCATCTTGTGGCCGGTGAAGGCCACGAAGTCGACGCCCAGCGCGGCCACGTCCACCGGGTGGTGCGGGACCGACTGGGAGGCGTCGAGCATGACCAGCGCGCCGGCCTCGCGGGCCCGCTTGAGCACGGGCGCGACGGGGTTGACGGTGCCGAGCACGTTCGACTGGTGCGCGATCGAGACGATCTTCGTGCGCTCGGTGATGACCTCGCCCGACAGGTCCAGCCGGCCCTCTTCGGTGACGCCGAACCACTTCAGGGTGGCGCCGGTGCGCTGGGCCAGCATCTGCCACGGCACGATGTTGGAGTGGTGCTCCATCTCCGAGATGACGATCTCGTCGCCGGGACCCATGGTGAAGCGCGGGTCCTCGTTCGTCCTGTTGCCGAAGCTGTAGGCGACCAGGTTGAGCGCCTCGGAGGCGTTCTTGGTGAAGACCACCTCGTCGCGCGAGGGCGCGCCGAGGAAGGCCGCGACCTTGTCACGGGCGTCCTCATAAGCCTGGGTGGACTCCGCGCCGAGCACGTGCATGGCCCGGCCGACGTTGCTGTAGTGCATCGCCAGGTGCTCGCGCATGGTCTCGACGACCTGCGCCGGCTTCTGCGAGGAGTTGCCCGAGTCGAGATAGACCAGCGACCGGCCGCCGGGCAGCTCGCGGGAGAGGACCGGGAAGTCCTTCCTGATCCTCTCCACGTCGAAGGCCGCCGACATTAGACGGCAGCCTTCGTGTAGGCCTCGTAGCCCTCGGCCTCCAGCTTGTCGGCCAGCTCGGGGCCACCCTCCTCGACGATCTTGCCGTTGGCGAAGACGTGCACGAAGTCGGGCTTCACGTACCGCAGGATGCGGGTGTAGTGCGTGATCAGCAGGACGCCGGTCTCGCCGGTGGCGCGGAAGCGGTTGATGCCCTCCGACACCACGCGCAGGGCGTCGACGTCGAGGCCGGAGTCGGTCTCGTCGAGCACCGCGATCTTCGGCTTGAGCAGTTCGAGCTGGAGGATCTCGTGGCGCTTCTTCTCGCCGCCGGAGAAGCCCTCGTTGAGGTTGCGCTGGGCGAAGGCCGCGTCGATGGCCAGCGCGTCCATGCCGCCCTTGAGGTCCTTGGCGAACTCACGCAGCTTCGGCGCCTCGCCGCGGATCGCGGTGACGGCCGAGCGCAGGAAGTTGGAGACCGAGACGCCGGGGACCTCGACCGGGTACTGCATGGCCAGGAACAGGCCGGCGCGGGCCCGCTCGTCGACCGTCAGCTCCAGCAGGTCGACACCGTCGAGCAGCACCTGGCCGCCGGTGATGGTGTACTTCGGGTGGCCGGCGATGGCGTAGGCCAGCGTCGACTTGCCCGAGCCGTTGGGGCCCATGATGGCGTGGGTCTCGCCCGACTTCACGGTGAGGTTGACGCCGCGCAGGATTTCCTTGTCCTCGACGGCGACCTTCAGCTCGCGGATTTCGAGAGTGCTCATTTATGACTCCTTCGAGAGCGAGACGAGCACGTCATCGCCATCGATCTTCACTGTGTAGACGTTCACGGGCTTGGTGGCCGGCGGACCGGTCGGCTTGCCGCTGCGGATGTCGAAGCACGATCCGTGCAGCCAGCATTCGAGGGTGTCGTCGTAGACCTCGCCCTCGCTGAGCTTGACCTCGGCGTGTGAGCAGATGTCGTGCAGTGCGAAGACCTCCGCGCCCTTGCGCACGAGCGCGACCGGCGTCTCGCCCACCTCGACGGCGATGACCCCCGAGTCGGGAATGTCACCCACCCTGCAGACCTTCTGGTAGCTCACCGCGCGAGCTCCGCTTCCACCGCGTTCATCACGCGCTCGCGGATCGCCTCGACCTCGATCTTCTCGATCAGCTGGCCGAGGAAGCCCCTGATGACCAGGCGGCGGGCCTCGTCGAAGGGGATGCCGCGGGCCTGGAGGTAGAACAGGTGCTCGTCGTCCAGGCGGCCCGAGGTGGAGGCGTGGCCCGCCCCGGCGACCTCGCCGGTGAGGATCTCCAGGTTCGGCACCGAGTCGGCGCGGGCGCCGTCGGTGAGGATGAGGTTGCGGTTGAGCTCGTAGGTGTCGGTGCCCTCGGCCGCCACGCGGATGATCACGTCGCCGATCCAGACGGCGTGCGCCTCCTCGCCCTGCAGGGCGCCGCGGTAGTCCACGTTGCTCTTGCAGTTGGGCTCGGAGTGGTCGACCAGGAGGCGGTGCTCCAGGTGCTGCTTGGCGTCGACGAAGTACACGCCCGACATGTCGGCGTCGCCGCCGGGGCCGGTGTAGGAGACGCTGGGCGACAGGCGTACCAGGTCACCGCCGAGCGTCACCACGAAGCTGCGGAAGGTCGCGTCCTTGGCGAGCTGGGCGTGGTGGTGGGAGACGTGCACGGCGTCGGCGGCCCAGTCCTGCAGGCTGACGACCTTCAGCGTGGCGCCGTCGCCGACCACGAACTCGACGTTGTCGGCGTAGACCGCGCTGCCCTTGTGGTCGAGCACGACCACGGCCTCGGCCATCGGCTCCACCTTGATCACGATGTGACCGTAGGTGGCGCCGTCGCCGGAGCCGGTGAGCGTGATGACCGTCTCCTTGGAGACGACGGCCTCGCGCGGCACGGTGATGACCGTGGCCTTCTCGAAGGAGTTGTAGGCCTGCGCGCTGACCCGGTCGGCGGGCACGTACGCCTTGCCGACCCGGGCGTCGTCGCGGCCGACCGTCTCCACGGTGACCTCGGGGGCCGCGTCGACGTCCACGATCACGTGGCCGGAGGCAGCGGCGGTGCCGTTGTGCAGGCCCTTGAGACGGGACAGCGGCGTGAAGCGCCACTGCTCCTCGCGGCCCGTGGGCACCTCGAAGTCGTCCAGGTTGTAGGAGGACTTCTCGTGCAGGGTCGACAGGGGCTTCTCGTTCAGGCCCATCAGCCGACGGCTCCTTCCATCTGCAGCTCGATCAGGCGGTTCAGTTCGAGGGCGTACTCCATGGGGAGCTCGCGGGCGATCGGCTCGACGAAGCCGCGCACGATCATCGCCATCGCCTCGTCCTCACCGAGCCCGCGGCTCATGAGGTAGAACAGCTGGTCCTCGCTGACCTTGGAGACCGTGGCCTCGTGACCCATCGAGACGTCGTCCTCGCGGACGTCGACGTAGGGGTAGGTGTCGGAGCGGCTGATCTGGTCGACCAGGAGCGCGTCGCACTTGACCGTGCTCGCGCTGCCGTGGGCGCCCTCCTCGATCTGCACCAGACCGCGGTAGGAGGTACGGCCGCCGCCGCGCGCCACCGACTTGGAGATGACGCTGGAGGAGGTGTGGGGCGCCAGGTGGACCATCTTGGATCCGGCGTCCTGGTGCTGGCCCTCGCCCGCGAACGCGACCGACAGGGTCTCGCCCTTGGCGTGCTCGCCCATGAGGTAGACGGCCGGGTACTTCATCGTGACCTTGGAGCCGATGTTGCCGTCGATCCACTCCATGGTGGCGCCCTCGTAGGCGACGGCGCGCTTGGTGACCAGGTTGTAGACGTTGTTCGACCAGTTCTGGATGGTCGTGTAACGGCAGCGGGCACCCTTCTTCACGATGATCTCGACGACCGCGGAGTGCAGCGAGTCGCTGGAGTAGATCGGCGCGGTACAGCCCTCGACGTAGTGAACGTAGGAGTTCTCGTCGACGATGATCAGCGTGCGCTCGAACTGGCCCATGTTCTCGGTGTTGATCCGGAAGTAGGCCTGCAGCGGGATCTCGACGTTGACGTTCGGGGGCACGTAGATGAAGGAGCCGCCGGACCAGGTCGCCGTGTTGAGCGCGGCGAACTTGTTGTCGCCGACCGGGATGACCGAGCCGAAGTACTCCTTGAAGAGCTCCTCGTGCTCCTTCAGGCCCGTGTCGGTGTCGACGAAGATGACGCCCTTTTCCTCAAGGTCCTCACGGATCTTGTGGTAGACGACCTCGGACTCGTACTGGGCGGCGACGCCGGCGATGAGGCGCTGCTTCTCGGCCTCGGGGATGCCGAGCCGGTCATAGGTGTTCTTGATGTCCTCGGGCAGCTCTTCCCAGGAAGCGGCCTGCTTCTCGGTGGAGCGCACGAAGTACTTGATGTTGTCGAAGTCGATGCCGGTGAGGTCGGAGCCCCAGGTGGGCAGCGGCTTCTTGCCGAACAGCCGCAGGCCCTTCAGACGCAGGTCGAGCATCCACTCCGGCTCGTTCTTGAGCGCGGAGATGTTGCGGACGACCTCCTCGGACAGGCCGCGCTTGGCGGCCGCGCCCGCCGCGTCCGAGTCGGCCCAGCCGAACTTGTAATTCCCGAGGCCTTCCAGCTCCGGGCGGTCGGTGACAGTCACCTTCCGGTCTCCTTGCTCTCAGTGTCCAATGGGTCGCGCACCGCTCCTCGCTCATTGCGCTGGGCGAGCGGATGCGTTCCCTGTATCCGAACGGGGCTCACATGCGTGGTGCAGACCCCGTCGCCGTGTGCGATGGTGGCCAGGCGTTGCACCGGGGTGCCGAGCAGCTGCGCGAACGCCTCCGTCTCGGCCTCACACAGCTGCGGGAACTCCGCCGCCGCGTGTGCCACCGGGCAGTGGTGCTGGCAGAGCTGGTCGCCGCCGGACTTGGCCTTGCTGGCCGAGGCGGCGTAACCCTCTGCCGACAGCGCCTGGGCCAGCACGTGCACCCGCTGGTCCTCCGGCACCGTCGCCATGACCGGCTCAAGCCGCTGCAGCAGGCTCTTGACCTGCGAGCGGGCGAACTCGGTCACCGCTTCCTCACCCATGCGCTCGGCCAGGAAACGCAGCGCGCTGCCGGCCAGGTCGTCATAGGCGTGCTCGAAAGCACTGCGCCCCGCGTCGGTGATGGCGAACAGCTTGGCCGGCCGCCCTCTGCCGCGCTGCCCGCGCGGCCGCACGGTGCGAGGCTCTATCATCCCGTCGGTCAGCAGCGCGTCGAGATGGCGTCGGACGGCTGCGGGCGTGAGCCCGAGCCGCTCGCCGAGCGCGGCGGCCGTGATGGGACCGTGCTCCAGGATCAGCCGGGCCACGCGGGCGCGTGTGCTGCGCTCGCTTCCTGGCTCGATCGAGGAGGTCACGTTTTTCACAACATCAGTGTGCCGTAATTCCTTCCCCGTTCACAAACGGTTCCGGAGATGCGGAGAATGCAATTTCTCACGCAGGGTAGCCTTACCTAACTCCACGCCGGAGCAGGGTGAACGCCACTCCGGAGGCCAGGATGAGGCCGAGCATGACGCTCGCCATCGGCACCGCCGTACCGGATCCGGCGAGTCCCACCAGCGGCGCGGCGACCGCGCCGAGGGCGAACTGCAGCACCCCGAGCAGCGCCGAGGCGCTGCCGGCCACCTGCGGGGGCTGGCTGGCGAGGGCGAGCGCGCCGGTGCCCGGCAGCACGAGGCCCTGCCCGCACATGATGACGAACAGCCCCGCCACGATGCCGCCGAGGCCGCCGAGGCCGCCAGGGCCTTGCCCCGCGGTGGCGGCGGCGACGAGCAGCACACCGCCCGCCAGCGTGACGACCAGGCCGACACGGACCAGGAGCGCCGGGCGGACGCGTCCGGCCAGGCGCCCGCCGACCTGCGCCATGACGGTCAGGCCGAGGGCGTTGAGCCCGAAGATGAGCGAGTACTGCTGCGGCGTGGCCTGGTAGACGCCCTGCAGGACGAACGGCGAGCCGGAGATGTAGGCGAACATGGCGGCGAAGGCCAGGCCGGCGGTCAGCGCGCTGGCCATGAAGGCGCGGTCGCGCAGCAGGCGCCAGAACGTCATCGCGGTGTGCCGGAGCCCGCCGCTCTCCCGCTGGTCGGCGGGGAGCGTCTCCTTGACGCCGGGGATGACCGCGAGCAGCAGCGCCAGGCCGAGCAGGCTCAGCGCGACGAAGACGCCGCGCCAGGAGGTGAACGCCAGCAGTTGCGCGCCGGCGATCGGGGCCAGGATCGGCGCGAGGCCGCTGACGAGCATGAGGGTGGCGAAGATGCGGGCGATGGCCGCCCCGTCGTACAGGTCGCGCACCACAGCGCGGACGATCACCAGCGCGGCGCCGCCGAGCACGCCCTGCAGCAGGCGCAGCGCGATCAGCGCCGGCACGTTCGGGGCGAAGGCGCACAGCAGCGAGGCCAGCGCGAACCCGCCGACGCCCACGAGCAGCGGCCCGCGGCGCCCGCGTACGTCGCTCAGCGGCCCGGCCAGCACCTGGCCGACGGAGACGCCGATGAGACAGGCGGTGAGGGTGAGCTGGACCTGCGCCGGGGCCGACATCATCTCGCCGGAGATGGCCGGGAGCGCGGGCAGGTACATGTCGATGGACAGCGGTCCGATGGCGCTCAGCGCGCCCAGGATCACCAGGAGCAGTCCGCGGCGTTCTTTCCTGACCTCGATCGCCGGCGTGGCCTCTGCCACGGACATGCGTGATCCCCTCTCCCTCGCAGGCCGATGGCCCACGAGGGCCGAGGGGTGGAACGGGGATTAGGTCGCCCTAATTCCCTATTTCAGGAATTTTCACGAAGTTGGATGACGTTGAACGCCGCTCCCTGCGGATCGGTGAGCACGCCGAACGGGCCGGGCGGCGCGTCCATCCTGTCCACGAGGACCGTGGCCCCCTTCTCACGGGCCTTGGCGATCGTGGCGTCGAGGTCGGCCACGGCGAAGTAGGTGCCCCAGTAGGACGGGACCTGCGGCGGGTACTCCTCACCCATGGGCATCATGCCCGCGACGCTGTTCTCGCCGTTGTACCACTCGGTGTAGGCGATCTCGCCCATCTGCTGCGCGTGGGGCCGCCAGCCGAAGACCTCGGCGTAGAAGCGGGTGGCCGCCTCGACGTCGCGGCTGACGAGCTCGTTCCAGCAGTACGCGCCCGGTTCGTTGACCAGCGCCGCTCCGTGGTGGTTGCCGGGCTGCCAGACACTGAAGAAGCCGCCGTCGGGGCCCTGGAAGACCGCCATCGTGCCCTCTTCGAACACCGCGAACGGCTCGGCGAAGACCGTGCCGCCCGCGTTCTTGACCCGGTCGGCGACCGCCGCCGCGTCGTCGGTGGAGACGTACATGTTCCAGACCGGCGGCATGCCCGGCGCCTGGATCGGGCCGACGCCGGCCACGACCTTGTCGCCGACGTAGAACTGCCCGTAACCGCCCGCGGCCGGGTCCTCCGCCATCTCGGCCCGCCACCCGAGCAGCTCGCCGTAGAAGCCGACCGCGGCCGCCACATCGGTGGTCGACAGATCCACCCAGCAGGGAACGCCTGGATCATAAGCGCTGCGTACTGACACTTCCCCCTCCTTCTGTGAGATGGACCACAATCACCCAATCACGTCCCGTCTCACCCGTCCGGCGACTTGACGGGTTCGTCCGCAAGCCTTTACGCACTGCCAGGTCGAAGCCCGGACCACCGCGGGCAGTCCCTAGACTCTTGCCATGGATTCCCCAGCCGTCGAGATCATCGAACTGGTCAAGCGCTACGGCGCCACCACGGCGATCGACGGCCTCACGCTCTCGGCGGCGCGCGGCGCGGTCACCGCGATCCTCGGCCCCAACGGCGCGGGCAAGACCTCCACGATCGAGATCTGCGAGGGCTTCAGGCGCGCCGACGCCGGCACCGTCCGCGTGCTCGGCGCCGATCCGCGCACCCACGCGCTGCGCCCCCGGGTGGGCGTCATGCTCCAGGCGGGCGGCGTCCCGCCCGCGATGCGCTGCGGCGAGTGGCTGCGGCTGGTCTCGCGCTTCTACGCCCGCCCCCTCGACCCGCAGGCCCTTCTGGTACGCCTCGGGCTGGCCGAGCACGCCCGCACCCCCTACCGCAGGCTCTCCGGCGGCCAGCAGCAGCGCCTGTCCCTGGCCGCGGCGGTCGTCGGCCGCCCCGAGCTGGTCTTCCTCGACGAGCCGACCGCCGGGCTCGACCCGCAGGCCAGGCACGGCTGCTGGGACCTGGTCGGCGACCTGCGCGCGGCCGGGGTCTCCGTGGTGCTCACCACCCATCACATGGACGAGGCCGAGCGCCTGTCCGACCACGTCGTCATCATCGACCGGGGCCAGGTCGTGGCCGAGGGCAGCCCCGCCCAGCTCACCGGCGCCGAGCGGCAGCTGCGTTTCCGCGCCCGTCCAGGCCTGGCGCTGGAGGAACTGCTCAACGCGCTGCCGGCCGGCAGCGCCGCCAAGGAGTCCCCGGCCGGCCACTACATCCTCGAGGGCCAGGTCGGGCCCGAGCTGCTGGCCACGGTCACCGCCTGGTGCGCCGCCGAGGGCGTCACCGCCGACGACCTGCGCATCGAGCGCCGCACGCTGGAGGACGTCTTCCTCGAACTGACGGGACGCGAACTGCGATGACCACCCTTGACCTCACTCCGGCGCCCGGCGCGGCGCCGCTGCCCAGGATGGTGCTGGCGCAGGCGGGAGCCGAGGTGCGGGCCATCCTGCGCAACGGCGAGCAGCTGCTGCTCACGCTGATCATTCCGGTGCTCCTGCTCGCGGGCTTCTCGCTGGCGCCGCTGATCGACATCGGGGGCGGGAGCAGGGTCGACTTCCTGGCCCCCGGCGTGCTGGCCCTGGCCGTGATGTCCACGGCGTTCACCGGGCAGGCGATCGCGACCGGCTTCGAGCGCCGCTACGGCGTGCTGAAGCGGCTCGGGGCCACGCCGCTGTCGCGGGCCGGGCTCATGCTGGCCAAGACGCTGGCCGTACTCGCGGTGGAGGCCCTGCAGGTGGTGGTCATCGTGGCCGTGGCGCTGGCGCTCGGCTGGCGGCCGCAGGGCTCGTTCCTGGGGGCGGCCCTGCTGGTGCTGCTCGGCACCGCGGCCTTCAGCGGGCTGGGCCTGCTCATGGCGGGGGTGCTGCGCGCGGAGGCGACGCTGGCCGCGGCCAACCTCGTCTATCTCGTGCTCCTGGGGGCGGGCGGGGTGGTGTTCCCCCTGTCGAAGTTCCCCGAGGGGCTGCGCTCGGCGCTTGAGCTGCTGCCGATCTCGGCGCTGACCGGCGGCCTGCGCGCGGTGCTGCGCGACGGAGCCGCGCTGCCGCTCGGCGCGCTGGCCGTCCTGGTGGTCTGGGCGGTGCTCACGCTGGGGCTGGCCTCGCGCACGTTCCGCTGGGAGTGACACCCGGGCTCGGTTTGTGTCGGTCGTCGTGAGTACCCTCTGACGACGACCTGAGGAGTCCCTTTGACCGCCTTTGCACTTGATGACCCATTCGACCGCTCCAAGGCCCGCGTACCGGGACCGGGCGGTCTGTTGCGCACGGCCGCCGACTCGATCCCGCCGTCCGGGCTCGTGCTGCTGGCCATCGTCTCCGTCCAGCTGGGCGCCGGGTTCGCCAAGGACCTGTTCCACCTGCTGCCGCCGAGCGCCATGGTGTTCCTGCGCATCGCGGCGGGGGCGCTGATCATCACCGCCGTCGCGCGGCCGCGGCTGCGGGGCATGACCAGGCGTGACTGGGCCGTCGTGGTCGGCTTCGGCGGCACGCTGGCGCTCATGAACCTGACGTTCTACGAGGCTCTGGCCCGGTTGCCCATGGGGATCGCGGTGGCGATCGAGTTCCTGGGGCCGCTGGGGGTCGCGGTGGCGGCCTCGCGACGGCGGCTCGACCTGTTGTGGGTGCTCCTGGCCGGGGGCGGCGTCGTCCTGCTCGCGCCCTGGGGGCAGTCGACCTCGGTCAGCTGGGCCGGCATCGGCTTCGCGCTGGTGGCCGGGGCCTGCTGGGCGGGGTACATCCTGCTGTCGGCGGCGGCCGGGCAGCGCTTCTCCGGCGCCACCGGGCTGTCGCTGGCCATGGTGGTCTCGGCGGTGGTGGTCGCGCCGGTCGGCGTCACCGCCGGCGGGGCCGACCTGCTGCAGCCCGAGGTGCTGCTGATCGGGCTGGGGGTCGGGCTGCTGTCGTCGGTGATCCCGTACTCGCTGGAGCTGCAGGCATTGCGCCGGATGCCCAAGCACGTGTTCGGAATCCTGATGAGCCTGGAGCCCGCCGTGGCGGCCATGATCGGGCTGGTGGTGCTGGGCGAGATCCTGCACCTCCGCGAGTGGGCGGCGGTCATCTGCGTGGTCGCGGCCAGCCTGGGCGCCACCCGGGCGCGCAAGAAGCTCTGATCCCGGACTGGTTTCCGCCGCCGCCACCAGGCACTATTACCCTGAGTCATTCTTCGGATGCGAAGGGTCGTGGGCGATGGGGTCCGAGCCGGTCAAGCTCACCAGCGACTGGATGGCCGTGCTGCGTGCCCGCGAACACGCCCAGCCCGATGCGTACCTGGACGATCCGTGCGCGGCCGTCTTCGTCACCCCGGCCTCCGAGGCGGGCGTCGACACCGTGCGCGCCGACGCGCTGCCGTCCGCGGTGGTGCCGCTGCGCGCGCGGCTGGGCGACCTCACGCTGCTCTCCTCCGGGGTACGGCAGGCCGTCTGCCTCGGATCCGGCACCGACGCCCGCGCCTACCGGCTGCCCGTCGAGCCCTCGCTCGTCTACTACGAGGTGGACCTGCCCGGCCAGCTGGACGGCAAGGCGGAACTGCTGGCCGCGGCCGGGTTCGGCGCGCGCTGCGACGTGCGGGTGGTCGAGGCCGACCTCCGGCTCGACTGGGCCCCGGCGCTGGTCGCGGCCGGGTTCTCCGTCTCCGAGCCCGCCTGCTGGATCGCCGACGGCCTCTTCTACTACCTGACCCCGGCCCAGACCCACGCGGTGCTGGACTCGGTCAGCGCGCTGGCGGCGCCGGGGTCGTGGCTGACGTTCGACGTGCCGCACGAGCGGTTCCTGCGGGATCCGGTGATGCAGCCGTTCCTGCGGGAGATGGCGCTGCGGGGCGTGCCGTTCGTGGGGGCTCTGCGCGATCCGGCGGGGCTGCTGGCGCGGCACGGGTGGAGCGCTTCGGCCGCCCTGCACCGCGAGATCGCGGCGGGGGCGTGCAGGTGGCTGCCTCCGCTGCCGCGGCGGCTGCGCACCCCGGCGATGGACCTGTGGCTGGTCAGGGCGCGCACCCCCTGACCGCCTATTCGGGGCGGTCGGCCCAGATGCCGCGTACGTGCTGGATGTGGGCGCTCATGATGCTTTCGGCCGCGGCGGAGTCGCCCGCGGCCAGGGCGCTGAGCAGGGCCAGGTGCTCGCGTCCCGAGTCGGGGAGCTTGCCGCGCTCGAAGAGCTGCTGCAGGCCGTACAGGCGGGCCCGGTTGCGCAGGTCGCGGACGACCTCCACCAGGTGCGCGTTGCCCGACAGCTTGAGCAGCTCCACGTGGAAGCGCAGGTCGGCGTCCACATAGGCCAGCAGGTCGCCGCGTTCGGCCGCGGAGACGATCTCCTCCGCGATCGGCCGCAGGCTCTCGAACTCCGCGGCCCGCGAGGCGTCCGCGAGCCGGGTCACCGTCGGCACCTCGATCAGCTGGCGGATCTCGGTGAGCTCGTCGAGGTCGCGGTCGGACAGCTCCGTGACCCGGAAGCCCTTGTTGCGGACCGCTTCGACCAGGCCCTCCTTGGCCAGGTCGAGCATGGCCTCGCGGACGGGGGTCGCCGACACCCCGAACTGGGCGGCCAGCACCGGCGCGGAGTACACCACGCCCGGCCGCATCTCGCCGGTGATCAGCGCCGCCCGGAGCGCGTGCGCGACCTGCTCGCGCAGGCTCTGCCGCTCCCCCACCATCGGCAGGTCGAGCCGGTCCTCCGCAGCCATCGCGCGCATCCCTTTCCCTACGTCCACGCCTCGTATGCGGCCGCGGCCACCACGAGGTCCTGCCAGGCCATCCCTGTGCTCTTGAACAGTCTGGGCCCCGGGCCTGCGGTGATGCGGCCGTTGATCAGCTCGGCGAGGTTTCCGGCGAGGTGACCAGTCGTGATCGTACCGTGGCGGATCGGGACGATCACATCTCCGGCCTCGACCAGCGCGCTCGCCCGGGATTCGACGACCACGCACGAGCGGGCGACGAGGTCGTCGTCGACCTCGCGGGCGCCGGGTTCGTGGGAGCCGACGGCGAGGATGGTGGCGCCGTCGCGGGCGAGCTTACCGGCGAAGAGCGGCTCGCGGGCGGTGGTGCAGCAGGCGATGAGGCCGGCTCCGGCCACGGCGGCGTCGACGGCCGCGCGGGTGCCGGGATCGTCGCCGCAGAGGGCCTGCGCGGTCAGCCCGAGTAACCGGCATCGGGCGGCCATGGCCTCGGTCCGCTCTCTGTGCCGGGCGACGACGGTGACGTGCTCCAGCGGGCGTACGGCGCGCAGGGCCAGGACGTGACCCCAGGCCTGCGGGCCGGAGCCGAAGACCACCAGCGTGCGGGCGTCGGCGGCGGCCAGGTGGGTGGCGGCCAGCGCGGAGACGGCCGGGGTGCGCAGGCTGGTCAGCGCGATGCCGTCCATGACCGCGAGCGGGCTCAGGGTGCCGCCGTCGAACAGCAGGTAGGCGCCCTGGATGCGGGGCAGGTCGCGCTCGGGCCCGTCGGGCGCGATCGTGACCGCCTTGACTCCGGCGTAGGCGCGGGTGGCGGCGGGCATCAGCAGCATCTGGCCGCCGGGCAGGTCCACGACCGGCCGCTGCGGGGTGTCCTCGGGGTCCAGGCCGTCGCGCAGCGCCTCCTCCAGCAGTTGTACGGCCCGCGTCACCGGAACCAGGCGGCCGAGGGCCTCCGCGTCGATATAGGGCAGCGCGTTCATGGGCCAAGCATCCAGGTCACGGCGGGGGGAAGGGAAGGGGGGTCAACGGAGGACGAAGCCGGTGCCGAGGGGGTCGGCGGGGTCGAGGTCGAAGGTGTGGCGGCCGGTGCGGTAGGCCATGCCGTCGATCTCCGGCACGATCCCCTCGGCCGTCCGCCCGGCCACCCGGGCGGTGAAGCGGGTGCCGATCACGCTGTCGTGGGTCAGCGTGACGGCGTCGCCGTGCTCGGCGGCCAGCAGGGCCATGCGGGCGGCGGTGCCGGAGCCGCAGGGCGAGCGGTCGACCTCGCCGTCGGCGAAGACGGTGACGTTGCGCTGGTGCAGGGCGGTCCCGTCGGCGGACAGCTCGTCGTGGAAGATGACGCCGTAGATCCCGGACAGCCGCTCGTCGATGGGGTGGCGGGCGGCGGGGTGGTCCCGCAGGGCGGCCTTGACGCGGCGGCCGTGGGCGATGAGGGCGGGCAGGTGCTCCCGCTCCACGGACAGTCCCACGGCCGAGGCGGGCAGGCTGGCGTAGATGGCGCCGCCGTAGGAGATGTCGAGGCCGACGCCGGCGACCTCGACCCCGCGGGCGATCACCCACGAGGGCACGCTGCGGAAGGTGACGCCGGTGACCCGGCCCCCCGCGCTGGCCACCCGGGCCGTCACCCGCCCCGACGGGACGTCGACGACCACGTCGGTGACACCCTCCGGGCCGGCGGCGACCAGCCCCTCCTGCACGGCGTGTACGGCCAGCGCGATCGTGCCATGACCACACGCGGTGGAATAGCCGTCCTTGTGCCAGAACAGCACACCCAGGTGAGCCCCGGCATCGTCCGGCGGTACCAGGAAACATCCGTACATGTCGGCATGGCCCCGCGGCTCATGGCACAGCAGCCGCCGCACATGATCGACCCCCTCGGTGGCCGAGCGCCGTTCGAGCACCGTGGCGCCGGGAATGTCCGGCACACCGCCGGTCACGATCCTGAACGGCTCGCCACCGGTGTGGTAGTCGACCGTCGTGATCACAGCTCGAACCCCTCGGGGAAGGGGTCGCGGGGATCGAGGAAGTACTGGGCGGTCCCGGTGATCCAGGCCCGTCCGGTGATGGACGGCACGACCGCGGGCCGCCCGCCCACCGTGGTCTCCTCCAGCAGCCGCCCGATGAAGCGGGTGCCGATGAACGACTCGTTGACGAAGTCGGCGCCGATCGCCAGCTCGCCCCTGGCGTGCAGCTGGGCCATCCGGGCGCTGGTGCCGGTGCCGCAGGGCGAGCGGTCGAACCAGCCGGGGAAGATCGCCATCGCGTGCCGGGAGTGCTGGGCGGTGGAGCCGGGGGCGGCGAAGTAGACGTGGTGGCAGCCGCGGATGCGCGTGTCCTCCGGGTGGACCGGCTCGTCGGTGGCGTTGATCGCGTCCATGGTGGCCAGCCCGGCGGCGATGATCTCGTTCTTGGCCGCCCGGTCGAACGGCAGCTTGTAGGAGTCGAGGCCGACGATGGCGTAGAAGTTGCCGCCATAGGCCAGGTCATAGCGGATCCGCCCGAACCCGGGCACTTCGGCCTCGGCGTCCAGCCGGTCGCTGAAGGCGGCGACGTTGCGGAGCGTGACCGACTCGGCGACGCCGTCCCTGACCGCGACGTCGACGGTGACCAGCCCGGCGGGTACCTCCAGCCGGATCGTGGTCACCGGCCCGCTCACCTCCACCATGCCGGTCTCCACCAGCACGGTCGCCACCCCGATCGTGCCGTGCCCGCACATCGGCAGCAGCCCGGACACCTCGATGAACAGCACGCCCCAGTCGGCGTCCGGCCGGGTGGGCGGCTGCAGGATCGCCCCGCTCATCGCGGAGTGGCCGCGGGGCTCGCGCATGAGCAGGTTGCGCAGGTGGTCGAGGTGGTCACGGAAGTACACCCGGCGCTCGGCCATGGTGGCGCCGGGGATCACCCCGACGCCGCCGGTGATCACCCGCGTGGGCATGCCCTCGGTGTGCGAGTCGACCGCGTGGAAGACCCGGTTGGTTCTCATGTCGCTCCTCTGGGGGGTGCCTGGGCCACTTGGCCGGTGCCGCGGACCTCGTCACGGCGGGAGGGGGCACGGCCGCCGGCCGTCCCCCTGGAGTGCCGCCCGCCCCGTGACCGGGGTGGGGGTCACACGGCTTGCCGTAAAGGAAAGCCTTGCTCTGAGAGCAACGCTAAGGGAGAGTCATGCGATCCCCTCGGCGAGGGCCTTTTCGGTGGCGGCGCGGACGGCGGCGGCCTGGTCCTCCGTCAGCGGCACGCGCGGCTGGCGGCAGGGGCCGCCGCGGCGGCCCGCCACGTCCATGGAGAGCTTGATGGCCTGCACGAACTCGATCTTGGAGTCCCAGCGCAGCAGCGGGTGCAGCATGCGGTACAGGGGCAGCGCCGTGTCCAGGTCGCGGGCGAGCGCGGCGCGGTACAGGGCGACGTTGGCGGCGGGCAGCGCGTTGGGGAAGCCGGCGATCCAGCCCACGGCCCCGGCGATGCCCAGCTCCAGCAGCACGTCGTCGGAGCCGACCAGCAGGTCGAGCCCGGGGGCGAGCTCGGCCAGCTCGTAGGCGCGGCGCACGTCCCCGGTGAACTCCTTGACCGCCACGATCAGCCCCTCGGCGTGCAGCTTGGCCAGCAGCGCCGGGGTGAGGTCGACCTTGGTGTCATAGGGGTTGTTGTAGGCCACGACGGGCACGCCCGCCTCGGCCACCTGGCGGTAGTGCTCCAGCACGGCGCGCTCGTCGGCGCGGTAGGTGTTGGGCGGCAGCGCGAGCACCGAGCCGCAGCCGATCTCGCGGGCGTGCTCGGCCCACCGGCGCGACTCGGCCGCGCCGTAGGCGCCGACGCCGGCCATGACGCGCTCGCCGCCGATCGCGGCGACGGCGGTCTCGGCGACCTTGGCGCGCTCTTCCGGCGTGAGCGTCTGGTACTCGCCCAGCGAGCCGTTGGGCACGACGCCGTCGCAGCCGTTCTCGACCAGCCAGCGGCAGTGCGCGGCGTAGCCGTCGTGGTCCACGGACAGGTCGTCGTGCAGGGGAAGCGCGGTGGCCACCATGACGCCGTGCCAGGGTTTGGTGCGTGTTGTCATCGATGTTCCTTCTGTGGGGGCTCCGCTAGGGCGCCTAGGGAGATCGGCTGGGCGATGGGGCGGCGTGGGGGCTGCTGGGGTTCCCCGGCCAGGCAGGCGAGCGCGTAGCCGCACATGCGGCCCTGGCACCAGCCCATGCCGGGCCTGGCCAGCAGCTTGATCGAACGGGCGTCGGTGGCGCCGAGCTCCTGCGCCTCGCGCACGCGAGACAGCGGCACCTCCTCGCACCGGCAGATGAGCGTGTCCCGGGTGAGCCACGACTGCCAGCCCGGCCTGACCGGGTAGGCGCTCTGCAGCGCCGCGGCGAAGGCCCGCAGCCGGGCGCGCCTGCGCAGCAGCAGGCCGGGCACCTCGCCCGTGGGCCCGCCGGCGAGCGCGAGGCCGGCGACGCGGCCCTCGATCTCCGACAGCTCCCAGCCGCCGACGCCGGTGGGCTCACCGGCCGCCCACACCCCGGGGACGCTGGTGCGCTGGCGCGCGTCCACGTCCACGACCGGCGTGCCGTCGGCGTCGTGGCGGGTCCGGCAGCCGAGCTGTACGGCCAGCTCGACCTGCGGCACGAACCCGTAGCCGACGGCCAGCGCGTCGCACTCCAGCTCCTCGGTACCCAGAACGTTCCAGTCGCGATCCAGCCTGGCCACCGTGACCGCGCGCAGCTCGTGCTCGCCGTGCGCGGCGATCACCGCGTGGTTCCTCCGGTACGGCACGCGCCGCGCGGCCAGCGCCCACGCGTACCCGGCGGCCTCGCCCGCCTTGCCGAGTGCCATGACCGGATGCCGGGCCAGCCCCAGCCCGCCCGAGGCCTCGAACACCCCGGCCACCTCCGCGCCCGCCCCCGCCAGCCCGGCGGCGACCGGCAGCAGGAACGGCCCGGTCCCGGCCACGGCGATCCGCCGCCCGGCCAGAACGCGCTCGCCCTTGAGCAGCGCCTGCGCGCCGCCGGCGGTGAGCACGCCGGGCAGGTCCCAGCCGGGGAAGGGCAGGGGCCGGTCGTGGGCGCCGGTGGCGATGAGCAGGCGCCGCGCCCGTACCTCCGTGCGGGCGGTGCCGTGGGCGTGCACGGTGAACCCGTCATCCTCGCGGCTGACAGCCCAGACCTGGTGCTTGAGCAGGACCTCGGCCCGCCGGCGCAGGGCGTGGGACTGGCGGGCGAAGCGGGGTGCGGGTTCCGCGCCGTGGGCGTGGCGGAAGTACTGGCCGCCCAGGCGCGGGCCGCCGTCCAGCAGCACGACGCGCAGCCCGGCGAGCGCGGCGGTCAGCGCGCCCGCGACCCCGGCGGGGCCGCCGCCGATGACGGCCAGGTCGTGGATCATGAGGTGCTCACCTCGTCACCGGGACGGGCCTCCAGCTGGCAGGCGCGCTCGGCCGGGCGGCCGTTGACCTCGACGAGGCAGTCGAAGCAGACCCCGATGCCGCAGAACAGCCCGCGCGGCCGGCCGCCGAACCGGGTGCTGCGCCAGGAGCGCACCCCGGCGGCGTGCAGCGCCGCGCCGATCGTCTGCCCCGGCTCGGCGGGCACGGCGCGGCCGTCGACGGAGATGTCGAACCGCTCCATCAGCCGGTCTCCTCTCGGGTGAAGCGGTCGGGGCGGAACGGGCGCAGGTCCAGGCCGGGCCGCTGCCCGGTGAGGAGCTGAGCCAGCAGGTGGCCGGTGGCGGGGGCCAGGCCGATGCCCGCCCCCTCGTGGCCGCAGGCGTGGTAGAGGCCGGGCGCCCGGGGGTCCTCGCCGATGACGGGCAGATGGTCGGGGCAGTACGGGCGGAAGCCGCAGTAGGAGCGGATGGCCCGCACCTCGCGCAGGGCGGGGAACAGCGCGACGGCCTGCGCGGCCAGCCTGGACAGCACCGGTACCGAGGTGGTCCGGTCGAAGCCGACCCGCTCCCTGCTGGCCCCGATGAGGACGGGTCCGGCGGGGGTGCCCTCGACCACGGCGGAGGTCTCCAGCCCTTCGGCGTCGCTGGCCACGTTGGTGACGTACGCGGCGGTGTAGACCTTGTGCCGGATCAGCGGTTCGCGCAGCGGTTCGGTCACCAGGATGAAGCCGCGCCTGGGCAGCACCGGCAGGTGGAGGCCGGCCAGTGCGGCGATCTCGCCGCCCCAGGTGCCGGCGGCGTTGACGACGGCGCCGCCGAGGATGTCCCCGTGGGAGGTACGCACGCCGTTCACCCGCTCTCCGCCGCGCAGGAATCCGGTGACGGTGACGCCGGTGCGCAGGTGGAGGGTGCCGTGGCCGTAGGCGTCCGCGCCGAGCCCGATCAGGCGGGCGGCGGCGAGCATGGGCTGGACCTGCGCGTCCTGGGGGTAGTGGACGCCGCCGGCCAGCCCCGGCGCCAGGTGCGGCTCGTAGCCGCCCAGCGCCTCGCCGGGTACCGCCGTGTGCTCCACGCCCTGCTTGGCGGCCAGTTCGGTGAGCTGCCGCAGGACGTCGGCGGTCTCGGCGACGACGAGCCCGCCCTTGGCCTCGAACTCGAACCCGCCGTGCCCGGCCAGTTCGCGCCAGAGGCGGTTGGACAGAAGGGCGAGGTCGAGCTCGGGGCCCGGCTCCTTGTCGGAGACGAGCACGTTGCCCTCGCCGGATCCCGTGGTGCCGCTCGCCACGGGGCCGCGGTCGACGACGGTCACGTCCAGCCCGGCGCGCGCCGCGTAGTAGGCGCAGGCGGCGCCGACCACTCCGGCGCCGATGACGATGACGTCCGACATCGGCCTCCCTTCAGTAATATGTCACACTACACTGAACTTCGCTCGGTCGGCCAGAGGCCATCGCGGTGGAAGGACCGGCACATACGGCCCCTACCATCGATGACGTGAAGCTACCCACGGACCACCCGAACCCGATCATCAGGAGTCTTTTCTTCTGGGCGCCCACCCAGGCCTCGATCCGCTATTGGGCGCTGGCGTCGGTCGTGGTCAACGCGGGCATCACGGTCACCGGCGCCACGGTCCGGGTGACGGAGTCGGGGCTGGGCTGCCCGACCTGGCCCCAGTGCACCAGCGACAGCTACCTCCCGGTCCTGCACCCGGAGATCTCGCCGCTGCACATGGCGGTCGAGTTCGGCAACCGGCTGCTCACGTTCCTGGTGCTGGCGGTCGGCTTCGCCTGCGTGATCGCCGCGCTGCGCCTGGCGCCGCGCCGTCCCGACCTGGTACGCCTGGCCTGGCTGCAGCCGGTCGGCATCGTCGTGCAGGCGCTCTGGGGCGGGCTGGTGGTCAGAACCGCCCTGCACCCGGCCACGGTCGGCGCGCACTACCTGATCTCCGTGGGCCTGATGGCCGCCTGCTGGATGTTCTACGTGCGCACGGGCGAGCGCGAGGGAGTGATCCGGCGCACCGTGCACCGCGACATCAGACGGCTGGCACAGGTCCTGATCGCGGCGACGTTCGCGCTGCTGATGGCGGGAGTGCTGGTCACCGGCACCGGCCCCCACTCCGGCGACGAGCTCGCCTCGCGCTTCGACTTCGACATCGAGACCGTGGCGAGGATCCACGCCGACCTCGCCTACCTCGTCGTCGGCCTGACCTTCGCGCTGCTGATCGCCCTGCACGTGAGCGACGCGCCACGGGCCGCCCGCCGGGCCGCGCTGGCGCTGCTGGGCATCGAACTGCTGCAGGGCGTCATCGGCTACACGCAGTACTTCCTGGGCGTGCCCGCCTTCCTCGTGGGCCTGCACGTGCTCGGCTCGACCCTGGTGTGGATCTTCGCGCTGCGCGCGGCGACCGCCACACGCACCCGTGAGCCGGTCGGAACCCTCCCCTCCCCCAGCCGGGAGCCCGCCACCGCCTGACCGGTTATGGCACGATAGGTCCGCCCCTCCCCCACCGGCGGAAGGCCCCCCTTGTCAGGAAATAAGCGGAAGCTCCAGAGAAGGGGCTACCAGACGCTCGTCCTGGCCAGCGTGCTCGCGCTGGCCCCCATGACCTGGGCCTGGCTCGACAGCTCACCGCACCGCGCCACCGCCGGCACCGAGGGCTGGCTCGCGCGGGTCCCGGACGCGCAGGCCGCCCTCGTGCTCGGCGCCGGCCTGTACGGCGGGCAGCCCTCCCCCATGCTCGCCCGCCGCCTCGACATCGCCGCCGAGCTGTACCGGGCCGGCAAGGTGAAGGCACTGCTGCTGTCCGGCGACAACAGCCGCAGGGAGTACGACGAGCCCACCGCCATGCGCGACTACCTGACCCACAAGGGCGTACCTGTGAGCGCGATGGTCCTGGACTACGCCGGGTTCGACACCTGGGACTCCTGCGTACGCGCCCGCAAGGTCTTCGGTGCCCAGCGCCTGACCGTGGTCACCCAGGTCTTCCACATCCCACGAGCCGTCACGCTCTGCCGTACGGCCGGCCTGGAGACCTACGGGGTGGGCGACGACTCGACCAAGCAGTGGGCGGCGGCGACCTACGTCTACGCGACCAGAGAACTCCTGGCCACGGCGAAGGGCTTCGCCGACGCCGTCCTCCTCCGCTCCGACCCCATCTTCCCAGGCCCGAGAGAAACCACTCTGACCCACCTCCTGGCCCACCCCACCCCCTGAAACCTGAAGCCCACAAGCCCGGCCAAAGCCACGAGTGCCGGAGCACCGGCCCAAGAGACACCACAGGACGCGATCGGCCCAAAGAAGGGGGTGGTCGCGACGGCCTGGGTTCCGGCCCATGCCGGAGCCGGGTCGTCATGGCCTGAAGCAGCGGTTCACGTGGGCCGTGACGGCGGGGACCAGGTCCGGCGTGAGAAGCGACCCCCACGATCGGCGCCCGCCCACGGCGGCGGGTGGCGGTGGGGTGGCGGCAGCCGTAACGGAAAAGCGACCGTCATCGCGCGATCACGACGATTGTCCTCGCGCACGCAGCCGGACAGAGGAACGCGGTCATCTCCTCGCGGGGGCGGGGAAGCCGGAGCGGGCGGCGCTCATGCATTCGAGGAGGGCGCGTTGTTCCTCGTGGAAGGTTTGCTCGTCGACCACGCGGCGGGCGGCGCGGTCGTGCAGCAGGCCGAGTTCGGTGGCGGCGAGCTGGTAGTCGCTCATCGCGCGCAGCCCGCGCTTGCCGCCGTGGGCGCTGGCCCACTGGCGGGCGCGGCGGCGGCGGGACAGGGCCGAGAGCATGTGGATGTCGGCCGGGTCGACCAGGCGGGTCGGTGCGTAGGGCGGCAGGTAGCGCTGGATGAGGGCGACGATGCGCCGTCTGTCCTTGATGACGATGCCGATCATGACCAGGAGGACCAGCAGCAGGATCAGGTAGGCGATCAGGAGGCCGCCGAAGCCGCCGTAGGAGGCCATGCCGTTCCACAGGCCGTGCAGCAGCATCGCGCCGATCCAGCCCGCCAGGATGTAGCCGACCCGCACCGAGCCGCTGCGCTGCGCCGCGTAGGCCACCGCGACACCGATCATCGAGGTGAACAGCGGGTGCGCGAACGGCGACAGGATGCCGCGCAGCACGACGGTGACGGCCAGGCCCTCGACGCCCCGCTCGGTGAGCGCGGCCACGTAGTAGCTGACGTTCTCGCTCATCGCGAAGCCGAGGCCGACCATGCTGGCGTAGATGATGCCGTCGGTGGGGCCGTCGAGCTCGGCCCGGCGAAAGCGCAGCAGGCCGAGCAGGACCAGGCCCTTCATCGTCTCCTCGACGACGGGCGCGCCGAACGTGGCGGCGACGCTGCGGGCGTTGTCGGGGGTGAGGTTGGCGGCGTCCACGATGTAGTGCAGGTTGAGCGAGTTGACGACGCCCGCGACCAGGACGGCCACGCCCGCCCCCCACGCGAAGGCGAAGACGAGGTTGCTGCGCGGCTCCGGCTCCATGCGGTCGAGCGCGAGCACCGCGGCGAGCAGGACGGGCACCGGGGCCAGGGCCAGCAGGAGGGCGACGAGGAAGTCGACAGGCGCGCCGTTGATCACGTCGAAGGAGAGCGAGACGAGTGCGCAGATGCCGGTGACGACCAGCCCGATGATCAGGGCGAAGGATGGCCGGTCCTTGAACACCCAGCGTGGATCACGGGACGCCATAGGGTGACTTTAACGGATCGTGTGCATGGTGTCCCGCCGCACACGCTCAGCTGAGCAGCGGGTCGATGGCGACGGCGAGGAACAGGAGCGCCAGGTAGGCGTTGGACCAGTGGAAGAAGCGCATCGGCCGCAGATCGACTCCGGTCTTGCCGGCGTTGACCCTGGCCAGCATGCGGTGGATCTCCCACAGGCACACGACGCCGAGCGCGAGCGCGACGATCGGGTAGAGCAGCGTGGTGCCGGCGACGGGCCACAGCAGCAGCGAGCAGATCACCGTCGCCCACGTGTAGACGATGGACTCCACGACGACCCTGCGCTCGGTGGCGACCACGGGCAGCATCGGGATCGAGGCGGCGGCGTAGTCCTCCTTGTAGCGCATGGCCAGCGTCCAGGTGTGCGGCGGCGTCCAGAAGAACACCACGCCGAACAGCACCAGCGGCGTCCACTCCAGGCTGCCGGTGATGCCCGACCAGCCGATGACCACCGGCATGCAGCCGGCCAGGCCGCCCCAGACGATGTTCTGGGACGTGCGCCGCTTGAGGATCATCGAGTAGACGAAGACGTAGAACAGGATCGCCGACAGGTTGAGCGCGGCGGCGAGCAGGTTCGTGGTGACCCACATGCCAACAACGGACAAAGTTCCGAGGACGATTCCGAAGATCAGCGCGTTGCGCGGCGTGACCTGGTGGCGGGCCAGCGGGCGCTTGCGGGTGCGCCGCATCTTCACGTCGATGTCGCGGTCGATGTAGCAGTTGAGCGCGTTGGCGCTGCCCGCCGACAGCGTGCCGAACACCATGACCCACAGGGCCTTCCACAGCGGCGGCAGGCCGCCCGACGCGAGGAACATGACCGGCAGCGTCGTGATCAGGAGCAACTCGATGACCCGCGGCTTGGTCAGCGCGACATAGGCCTTGACGACCGCGCCGAAGGAGCGCGGCGGCGTGGCCTGCGGGGCCGGGGCCGTCGATTGCCTGTTCGTGAGCACCGTCAAGGCGCTTCCAGCACGTGCGGAGTCAACGCGTAACCTCTGATTAGAGCAAATCCGTGAATGGACGCCGTGGCGTCTCTGCGAACACACAAACTGTAGTAGCAGGGTCGGCCGGTCCGGCCATGGGGGGCGTGACCCGCTCTCGGACACGCACGGAGCGGCAAGGGAATCGATCTTGACCGCTGCTCCGTTAGGGTCCGGTGTGGGCGGGAAATGCCAACCGGCACCACCTATGACAACGAGATTCCGGAGATCGAGCAGTTGAGCACCTTTGAATGGACCGACCTCGACAAGCAGGCGGTCGACGTCGTCCGAGCACTGGCGATGGACGCGGTGGAAAAGGCCGGCTCCGGCCACCCCGGCACGGCGATGAGCCTGGCGCCGGCCGCCTACCTGCTCTTCCAGCGCACGATGCGGCACGACCCGACCGACGCGAGCTGGCTCGGCCGCGACCGTTTCGTCCTGTCGTGCGGCCACTCCAGCCTCACCCTCTACATCCAGCTCTACCTTTCCGGCTACGGGCTGACGCTCCAGGACATCGAGGGCCTGCGTACGTGGGACAGCCTCACCCCCGGCCACCCGGAGCACGGGCACACGATCGGCGTGGAGACCACGACGGGCCCGCTGGGCCAGGGCGTCGGCAACGCGGTCGGCATGGCGATGGCCGCCCGCCGCGAGCGCGGACTGTTCGACCCGGACGCCGCCCCCGGCACGAGCCCCTTCGACCACCACATCTGGTGCGTCGCCTCCGAGGGTGACATCGAGGAGGGCATCAGCCACGAGGTCAGCGCGCTCGCCGGCCACCAGAAGCTCGGCAACCTGACCGTGCTGTTCGACTCCAACCACATCTCGATCGAGGACGACACGCAGATCGCGCTGTCGGAGGACATCCTCAAGCGCTACGAGGCCTACGGCTGGCACGTGCAGAAGGTCGACTGGACGAAGACCGGTGAGTACACCGAGGACGTCGCCGCCCTGAACGCCGCCCTGGAAGCCGCCCGCGCCGAGACCGGCAAGCCGTCGTTCATCATGCTGCGCACGATCATCGGCTGGCCGGCGCCCAACAAGCAGAACACCGGCAAGATCCACGGCTCCAAGCTCGGCGCCGACGAGGTCGCCGCCACCAAGAAGATCCTCGACATGGACCCGGAGAAGTCCTTCGACGTCCCGGCCGAGGTGCTGGAGCACGCGAGGCTGGTGGCCGCGCGCGGCCGCGCGGCGCACGCCGAGTGGGAGAAGGGCTACGCCGCGTGGCGCCTGGCCAACCCCGAGCGCGCCGCCGAGCTCGACCGCATCTCCGCCCGCGAACTGCCCGCCGGCTGGACCGGCGCGCTGCCGGAGTTCGAGGCCGGTGCCTCGGTCGCCACGCGCAAGGCCTCGGGCGAGTTCCTCAACTCCGTCTCCCGCGTGCTGCCCGAGCTGTGGGGCGGCTCGGCCGACCTGGCCGAGTCCAACAACACCACGATGAAGGGCGAGCCGTCCTTCATCCCGGAGGAGCACCAGACCAAGGACTTCCCCGGTAACCGCTACGGCCGGACGCTGCACTTCGGCATCCGCGAGCACGGCATGGGCGCCATCCTCAACGGCATCGCCCTGCACGGCGGCACCCGGCCCTACGGCGGCACCTTCCTGGTCTTCTCCGACTACATGCGGCCGGCCGTACGCCTGGCGGCGCTGATGAAGCTGCCGGTCACCTACGTCTGGACGCACGACTCGATCGGCCTCGGCGAGGACGGCCCGACCCACCAGCCGGTCGAGCACCTGTGGGCGCTGCGCGCGATCCCGGGCCTGGACGTGGTCCGTCCGGCCGACGCCAATGAGACCGTCTTCGCGTGGAAGGCCGTGCTGGAGCACACCGACCGCCCGGCCGCGCTGGCCCTGACCCGGCAGAACCTGCCGGTCTACGAGGGCACGAGCGCCGAGGGCGTCAAGCGCGGCGGGTACGTGCTGCGCGAGGCCTCCAACGGGCAGCCGCAGGTGATCCTCATCGCCACCGGCTCCGAGGTCGAGCTGGCCGTGGAGGGCAGGGAACTGCTCGAGGCGCAGGGCATCCCGGCGCGCGTGGTCTCGATGCCGTGTGTGGAGTGGTTCCACGGGCAGGACTCCGCGTACCGGCAGAGCGTGCTGCCGCCCTCGGTCAAGGCCCGCGTCGCGGTCGAGGCGGGAATCGCGCTCGGCTGGCGGGAGTTTGTGGGTGAGGCGGGCGAGACGGTCAGCCTTGAGCACTTCGGGGCTTCTGCTCCCTACAAGACGCTGTACGAGCAGTTCGGCCTGACGGCCGAGCGCGTGGCGGCGGCGGCCAAGGCCAGCCTCGCCAAGCTCGGCCACGACAAGGGCGAGACGACGGGAAACTGAGATGAGCAGCAGCGAGAACCTGAACAAGCTGTCCGGCCAGGGTGTGTCCATCTGGCTCGACGACATCAGCCGGGAGCGCCTGCGCACCGGCAACCTGGAGCAGCTGATCCGCGAGAAGAACGTGGTCGGCGTCACCTCCAATCCGACGATCTTCGCGGGCGCCCTCAGCAAGGGCGACGCCTACGACAGCCAGATCCAGGACCTGGCGGTACGCGGCGTCGACGTGGGCGAGGCCGTGCGCGCGATCACCTCCTACGACATCCGCTGGGCCGCCGACGTGCTGCGCCCCGTCTACGACGCCACCGGCGGCGTGGACGGCCGCGTGTCGCTGGAGGTCGACCCGCGCCTGGCCCGTGAGACGGAGAAGACCGTCGCCGAGGCCCGCGCGCTGTGGTGGATGGTCGACCGGCCCAACCTGTTCATCAAGATCCCGGCGACCCGGGAGGGCCTGCCGGCGATCACGCAGGCGATCTCCGAGGGCATCAGCGTCAACGTCACGCTGATCTTCTCGCTGGAGCGCTACCGCGCGGTGATGGACGCCTGGCTGACCGGCCTGGAGGCCGCGCAGGCCAAGGGGCTCAAGCTGTCCGGCGTCGAGTCGGTGGCCTCGTTCTTCGTCAGCCGTGTCGACACCGAGATCGACAAGCGCCTTGACGCCGCGGGCAAGCCGGAGCTGAAGGGCAAGGCGGGCGTGGCCAACGCGCGCCTGGCCTACGCGGCCTTCGAGGAGGTCATGAACTCCGAGCGCTGGCAGCGCCTGCGCGCCGCCGGCGCCCGCCCGCAGCGCCCGCTGTGGGCCTCGACCGGCGTGAAGAACCCCGAGTACCGCGACACGATGTACGTCGACGACCTCGTCGCGCCCGGCACGGTCAACACCATGCCGGAGAAGACGCTCGACGCGACCGCCGACCACGGCAACATCGCCGGCGACACCATTCGCCCCTTCTACGAGCAGGCCTGGAACACGATGGCCGCGCTCAAGGAGGCCGGCGTCGACTACGACGACGTCGTGAAGGTCCTGGAGGACGAGGGCGTCGACAAGTTCGAGGCCTCCTGGACCGAACTGCTCGACAGCGTGGCGAAGAAGCTGGCCGGTTAGTGGAAGTCACGATCCGCGACGAGGAGGTGGCCGAGGCCGCCTCCTCCGCCGCGGTACGTCTCCTCGACGACGGCGTGCCGGCACGGCTGGCCGCCGGTGACCCAGGGCTCTGGGGCGAGGAGGCGGCGGCCGGGGCGGCGACCCGCCTCGGCTGGCTCAACCTGCCCCTGACCTCTCGCGAGCTGCTGCCGGAGATCGGCAAGCTGGCCGAGTGGGCGGGGGCGCAGGGCCTGACCAACGTCGTGCTGGCCGGGATGGGCGGCTCGTCACTGGCCGCGGAGGTCATCTGCGACACCGCCGACGTGCCGCTGACCGTGCTCGACACGAGCGACCCCCGGCAGGTACGCCGCGCGCTGGCCGACGACGACCTGGACCGGACCGTCCTCGTGGTCGCGAGCAAGAGCGGCACGACCGTCGAGACCGACGCCGCCCTGCGCGTGTTCGAGGCCGCCTTCCGCGCCGCCGGGATCGACCCCGGCGACCGGATCGTGGTGGTGACCGACCCCGGCTCCCCGCTGGAGCAGGCCGCGATCGACGCCGGGTACCAGATGGTTCTGGCCAGGCCGGACGTGGACGGCCGCTACTCGGCGCTGTCGGCGTTCGGACTGGTGCCGAGCGCGCTGGCGGGCGCGGAGATCGAGCGGCTGCTCGACGACGCCGACGAGGTGACGCCGCTGCTGGCGCGCTCGGCCGGCAACCCCGGCCTCGACCTGGGCGCGGTGCTCGGCGGCGCGGCGCTGGCCGGGCGCGACAAGCTCATCCTGGAGGACCGGCTCGCGCAGATCACCGGGCTGCCCGGCTGGATCGAGCAGCTCGTCGCCGAGTCGCTCGGCAAGGACGGCCGCGGCATCCTGCCCGTCGTCGCCGCCGACCCCAGCGGGGCCGGCGACGAGCTCGTCGTGGCGATCGGCTCCGACAACGGCGACGTGCGCGTGGACGGCGCGCTCGGAGCGCAGTTCCTGGTGTGGGAGTACGCGACGGCGCTGGCCGGGCGGCTGCTGGAGGTCGATCCCTTCGGCCGGCCGGACGTGGCCGGGGCCGAGAGGAACACCGCGGCGCTGCTGGAACACCTGCCCGCGGCGGAACTCCCCGCGTTCACCGACGGCCCGGTGGAGGTCTACGGCCCCACCGCCGCCCGTGACCTTCCCGGGCTGCTGGCCGAACTGCTGGCCGCCGTGCCCCGCGACGGCTACCTGGCCGTGCTGGCCCACCTCGACCGGCTGGCCGCCTTCGACGCGCCGGTGCGCGACGGCGCCGACTTCGAGGAGATGACCGACGCCTGGATGGCGGCCGACGCGGCGACGCTGCGGGCATTGCTCGCCCTGCGCACCGACCGGCCGGTGACCTTCGGGTGGGGGCCGCGCTACCTGCACGCCACCGGGCAGTACCACAAGGGCGGGCCACGGAACGGGGTGTACGTCCTGATCACCGGTGTGGTGGAGGACGACCTCGGAGTGCCCGGCCGGCCGTACGGCTTGGGCGGGCTGCAGCTGGCCCAGGCTCTGGGCGACCTTCAGGCGCTGGCGGGCCGGGGGCGGCCTGCCGTACGCCTGCATCTGACCGACCGCGTGACCGGAGTCGCGCACTTGCTCGCAGCCGCACAGGAGGCTTGACATGACAGACCCGGCAGCGCCCGCAGAGGAGGCCGTCACCGTGGCGGCGGCCGTCGCGGGCACCGCCACCACCCTTGAGGTGGCGGCCGCCAACCCGCTGCGTGACCCGCGCGACAAGCGGCTGCCCAGGGTGGCGGGACCGTGCGTGATGGTGTTGTTCGGCGTGACGGGCGACCTGGCCAAGCGCAAGTTGTTGCCGGCGATCTACGACCTGGGCAACCGGGGGCTGCTGCCGCCCGGCTTCTCGCTGGTCGGTTTCGCGCGCCGTGATTGGAAGGACCAGGACTTCGCCCGGCTGACGCACGACGCGGTGAAGGCCAACGCCAGGACGCCGTTCCGCGAGGAAGTGTGGAAGCAGCTGGCCGAGGGGATCCACTTCGTGCCCGGGGAGTTCTCCGACGACGGCGCGTTCGACGCGCTGGCGATGGCGTTGAAGGAGATCGACCAGACGCGGGGCACGGGCGGCAACTATGCCTTCTACCTGTCGGTGCCGCCGAAGTTCTTCCCCGCCGTGGTGAAGCAGTTGAAGCGGACCGGGCTGGCCGACGCGCCGGAGGGTTCGTGGCGGCGGGTGGTGATCGAGAAGCCGTTCGGTCACGACCTGAAGAGCGCCCACGAGCTGAACGAGATCACCAACGAGGCCTTCCCGGAGTCGTCGATCTTCCGGATCGACCACTACCTGGGCAAGGAGACCGTCCAGAACATCATGGCGCTGCGCTTCGCCAACAACCTGTACGAGCCGATCTGGAACCGTTCCTACGTCGACCACGTGCAGATCACCATGGCCGAGGACATCGGCCTGGCGGGTCGGGCGGGCTACTACGACGGCATCGGCGCGGCCCGCGACGTCATCCAGAACCACCTGCTGCAGCTGCTGGCGCTGGTGGGGATGGAGGACCCGACCTCCTTCGAGGCCTCGTCGCTGCGGCGGGAGAAGGAGAAGGTACTCAAGGCGGTACGCCTGCCGGCCGACCTGAAGAACAACACCGCCAGGGGCAAGTACGCGGCCGGCTGGCAGGGCGGCGAGAAGGTCGTCGGCTACCTGGAGGAGGACGGCATCCCGGCCGACTCCACGACCGAGACCTACGCCGCCATCAAGCTGGAGATCGCCAACCGCCGCTGGGCCGGAGTGCCGTTCTACCTGCGTACGGGCAAGCGGCTCGGGCGGCGGGTGACCGAGGTGGCCGTGGTCTTCCAGCGCGCCCCGCACCTGCCGTTCAGCAAGGACGACACCGAGATCCTCGGCCAGAACGCGCTGGTCATCAGGGTGCAGCCGGACGAGGGCATCACGGTGCGCTTCGGCTCGAAGGTGCCGGGCACCGCGATGGAGGTGCGCGACGTGTCCATGGACTTCGCCTACGGCGAGTCGTTCATGGAGTCCTCCCCCGAGGCCTACGAGCGGCTGCTGCTGGACGTCATGATCGGCGACCCGCCGCTGTTCCCGCACCAGCGCGAGGTGGAGCTGTCGTGGAAGATCCTCGACCCGATCGAGGAGTTCTGGGCCACGCAGGGCCAGCCGGAGGACTATCCGGCCGGCTCGTGGGGCCCGCCGTCGGCCGACGAGATGATGGCCCGTGACGGGCGTGTGTGGAGAAGACTGTGACCACTTTCATGCTGACGGACACGACCGCGGGGAAGATCTCCGCGCAGCTCATGCACCTGCGCCACCAGATGGGCGCGCCCGCCATAGGGATGGTGCTGACGCTGGTGGTCATCTGTGACGAGCGCGACCAGTACGACTCCCTGCGCGCGGCCACCGAGGCCGCCCGCGAGCATCCCTCGCGCATCCTCGTGGTGATCAGCCGGGAGGCCGACGAGGCCAACCGGCTCGACGCCGAGCTGCGGATCGGCGAGTCCACTCCGGGCGAGGTCGTGGTGCTGCGCCTTTACGGCGAGCTGACCGAGCACGCCGACTCCGTGGTCAGCCCGCTGCTGCTGCCCGACACGCCGGTGGTGGCGTGGTGGCCGGGCGAGGCGCCGCTGGTCCCGGCCAAGGACCCGATCGGCGCGCTGGCCCAGCGCCGCATCACCGACGCCAAGGCCGTGCACGACGGCATCAAGGAGCTGGCGACCCGCGCCAAGGGCTACGCGCCCGGCGACACCGACCTGTCGTGGGCGCGGCTGACGCCGTGGCGCAGCCTGCTGGCCGCCGCCTTCGACCAGCCGGTGGGCAAGCTGAAGAAGGGCGTCGTGGAGGCCACCGCCGGTCACCCGAGCGCGCCGCTGCTGGCGGCGTGGCTGTCCGAGCGCCTGGGCGCGCCGGTCAAGGTGTCGGACTCGGCGGGCCCCGGCCTGACCTCGGTACGGCTGTCGCTGGCCGACGGCGAGCTGACCGTGAGCCGCAGCGACGCCCGCCTGGCGACGCTGTCGCGGCCCGGCCAGCCCGACCGCAACGTGGCGCTGGCCAGGAGGACCACGGCGGAGCTGCTGGCCGAGGAGCTGCGCCGCCTCGATTCCGATGAGATCTACGAGGCGGCGGTCAAACGGCTGGCCAAGTCCTACAAGGGCGGATGATGTGGTGAGTGTTCCTTCTGTGGTCGTCCATCGCGACGCCGACGTTCTGGCCAAGGCCGTGGCCGCGCGGATCATCACGCGGCTGGTCGACGCGCAGTCGGCGAAGGGGTGGGCCTCGATCGTGCTGACCGGCGGCTCGGTCGGCATCGCCACGCTCGCGGCGATCGCCGCTACGCCGGCCCGCGACGCCGTCGACTGGCCGAAGCTGGACGTGTGGTGGGGCGACGAGCGGTTCCTGCCGGAGGGCGACCCCGAGCGCAACGAGACCGGCGCCCGCAAGGCGCTGCTCGACCACGTCGACCTCGACCCGGCCCGGGTGCACGTCATGCGCGGGCCGGACTCGGGGATGACCGCCGAGGAGTCGGCCGACGCCTACACCGCGGAGCTGCGGGCGGCGGCGCGGCCGGAGGACCACGGGCCGGCGCCGAGCTTCGACGTGATGCTGCTCGGCATGGGGCCCGACGCCCACGTGGCCTCGCTGTTCCCGGGCATGCCGGCGCTGTACGACACGCGGCCGGTCGTGGCGGTGCACGGCTCGCCCAAGCCGCCGCCGACGCGGATCTCGCTGACGCTGCCCACGATCCAGGCCGCGCGCGAGGTGTGGGTGGTGGCCGCGGGTGCGGAGAAGGCCGGGTCGGTACGGCTGGCGCTGTCCGACTCCGGCCCTGTGCAGGTGCCCGCCGCGGGTGCGCGCGGGCGGGGCCGTACGTTGTTCCTGCTAGATCGCGCCGCGGCGGCGAAGATACCGGCGGGGCTTGGCCGTATCGCCTCGCCGTGAGGTGCGGCCCCACGGCTTGAAGATCGACAGCACGACGGCGACCAGCAGCAGGCTCGGGGCCACGAAGATCGGGTAGAGGAGCTGGTCCGGCGGCTGTGCGGCGGTGTCACCCGCCGCCAGCCGCCGTCCGTACTCGGCGCCCTCGT
>NZ_JBHYIO010000039.1:79207-139821 GCF_042740095.1 Nonomuraea sp. NPDC059023
CACCGCCGCCCGCCCCCCCGCCGCCGGCTGGGGGCCACGATGTGGGGTTTGTGGCGGGGGCCGGGCGGGTGTGGGGGGGGCCCCCCCCCCCCCCCCCCCCGTCCGTACTCGGCCGCCTCGTACAACCCCGGGCGCAGGGAGAAGTAGATCAGCGTCGTCATGGCCAGGTTGATCGTCAGTTTGGCCGCGACCCACCAGTAGCGGATCAGCCCGTACTTGCTGCCCAGGCCCAGCGTGACACCGGTGGCCAGGCTGCACAGGCTGGCGATGAGCATCGGCCACACGGCGATCAGGTGCGCGGCCTGGAAGGCGGTCGCGGCGGTGGCGGTGTCGTCCGTGAGCATCGCGGTCAGCACGAGCACGCCGAGCGCGAGGTCGATGCCGATCCACGCGCTCACCGCGACGACGTGGCCGACCAGGACGACCTTGCGGGTTCTCGTTCCCAGTCTCATGTCGTCCAGGGTCCGGGTTCGCGGGTCGGGCCGCGTCCGGCGTGGAGAGACCGTGCGGGTACCGCGTTGCGTGTACGCGCGAGGCGGGCGGGATCGGCCCCTGGGTGTACGCCCACCGCTTGACCACAAATGTTAGGCCTTGTCATGAGCCGGAGTCGCGTTTAGCTTCGGGGGCGAATCCTCACGAAGGGATACCCCCATGGCGTTATTCCGCTGGGCAGCCGCCCTGGCCGCGGCCGCCGCCACCGTCCTGGCGAGCACCACCCCCGCCCTCGCCGACCCCGCCCCGGCCATCCTCACCCCGGAGGCCGAACCGGTCCCCGGCAGCTACATCGTGGTACTCAAGGATTCCGGCGAGGTACGCGCCCGGGCCGGCGACCTGACCGCGCGGCACGGGGGCACGACGTTCGCCGAGTACCGGCACGCGCTGCGCGGCTTCGCCGTGAACGCCACCGAGCGGCAGGCGCGCCGCCTGGCCGCCGACCCGGCCGTCGCCTACGTGCAGCAGAACGCGATCCACCGCGCCTCCGACACCCAGCCCAACCCGCCGTCCTGGGG
Organism: Nonomuraea sp. NPDC059023; assembly: GCF_042740095.1. Classification (NCBI taxonomy): domain Bacteria; kingdom Bacillati; phylum Actinomycetota; class Actinomycetes; order Streptosporangiales; family Streptosporangiaceae; genus Nonomuraea; species Nonomuraea sp. NPDC059023. The sequence goes on from NZ_JBHYIO010000039.1 coordinate 80,218, forward strand.
CCTGGACCGGATCGACCAGCGCAACCTGCCGCTCAACAACTCCTACACCTACGGGCCCACCGGGCAGGGCGTGCGCGCGTACATCATCGACACCGGCATCAGGCCGAGCCACGGCGACTTCGGCGGCCGTGCCTCGATCGGGTTCGACGCCATCGGCGACGGCCAGAACGGCAACGACTGCAACGGCCACGGCACCCACGTCGCCGGGACCACCGGCGGCACCGCCCACGGCGTCGCCAAGCTCGTGACGCTGGTCGGCGTGCGCGTCCTGAACTGCCAGGGCTCCGGCACCACCGCGCAGGTCGTGGCCGGCATCGACTGGGTCACCGCCAACGCCGTCAAGCCCGCCGTGGCGAACATGAGCCTCGGCGGCTCCGCGAACACCGCGCTGGACGACGCGGTGAAGGGCTCGATCGCCTCCGGCGTCGGCTACGCGATCGCGGCGGGCAACGGGCTGTTCGGGCTGTTCGCGCTGGACGCCTGCACGCAGTCGCCGGCCAGGGTGCCCGAGGCGATCACGGTGTCGATCACGAACATCTCCGACACCAAGCCGTCGTGGGGCAACCGCGGCCCGTGCGTTGACCTGTTCGCGCCCGGCTACAACATCACCTCGGCCTGGCACACCTCCGACAGCGCCACCAACACGATCAGCGGCACGTCGATGTCGGCGCCGCATGTCGCGGGGGCCGCCGCCGCGTACCTGCAGGGGCATCCGACCGCGACCCCCCAGCAGGTCCGCGACGCCATCGTCGCCAACGCCACCACCGGCGTCGTCCGCAGCCCCGGCTCCGGCTCCCCCAACCGCCTCCTCTACACCCCGGGTCTCTGACTCCTGCGGGTTTGGGATCGGGCTTCTCCGCCCTTATGGGTTACGGCAAGCCCGGCTGACCCGCACGCGCCGACGTGCGCGGGCCTCTGTCCTGGCCGGTCGTGAGGGCCCACGGGGTCGCTCGCCGTGACGAGCGCCCCGTGGGCCCGCGCCGTGTTCAGGAGGTTGGCAGGGCGTCGATCTCGGCCAGGAGGGTGCTCTTGGTCTCCTTCGGCATGAAGGAGGCGTTCACGCTGTTGCGGGCCAGTTGGGCCAGGTGCTCCGCGCCCAGCCCCAGGGCGTGGGCCACTCGGTACTCCTGGGACAGCGTGGTCGCGAACATGGGCGGGTCGTCGCTGTTCAGCGTGACGTACAGGCCCTCCTCCAGCAGGCGCGGCAGCGGGTGGTCCTCGATGCGTCCGACCTGGCCGGTGCAGACGTTCGAGGTCGGGCAGACGTCCAGCGGGATCTGCGTCTCGCGCAGGTGGGCGACCAGGCGCTCGTCGTCCAGGCAGCTGATGCCGTGGCCGATGCGCTCGGCGCCCAGGCCCTCGATGACCTCCCAGATCGTCTCCGGGCCGGACATCTCGCCGCCGTGCGGGACGCTGTGCAGGCCGGCGGCGCGGGCGGCGGCGAAGGCGTCGCGGAACGCGTCGCGGAAGGGGGGCCGCTTCTGCTCGATCCCGCCCAGGCCGAAACCTACCAATGCGGCGGGAGGTTCGTTGAGCGCGTGGTCGAGGGTGATCCGGGCGGCCTCCTCGCCGTCCTCGCCGGGGATGTCGAAGATGTAGGCCATCTCCACGCCGTGGTCCTCGCGGGAGGCGGTGGCGGCGAGGTTCAGGGCCTCGGTCACCTCGCGCATCGGCATGCCCGTGATCGCGTGGGCGTACGGGGTCACCTGGAGTTCGGCGTAGCGGGCGTTCTGGGCGGACAGGTCGCGGGCCAGGCCCAGGACCAGGGTGGCCACGTCCTCCGGGTCGCGGACCAGGGAGTTGACCGCCTGGTAGACGCGGGCGAAGTGGGGGAAGTCGGTGAAGGTGTAGAAGGCGCGGAGTTCCTCCTCGCTGGTGGGCACGCCGCTGCCGGGGTGGCGCCGTGACAGTTCCAGCACCGTGGGAACCGAGGCGGAGCCGATCAGATGGACATGGAGTTCCACCTTGGGCAGGGCGTCAATGAAGGCATCGATCGTCATGCGGACGACCATAAGTCGCCCACAACCGGCAACGACAGGCTTTATCGCGAAATTTCACATAAGAATGTGAGCTTTGAAGTGGCGCGACCGCGACCCGGCATCTCCCCCGATAGGCTGCCGCCCGTGACCAACCCCCAGGTGTACGCCCGCGGCTTCGCGAGCCTCACCGCCCACACCGTGGACCCGCTGCTCAACCTCGTCCGCAAGAGCCGCGCCCCACGACTTCTGGACCTCGGCTGCGGCACCGGCGTGGTGACCGCGGCGGCCCTGGCACTGGGCGCCGACGTCACCGCCGTGGACTCCGACCTGGACATGCTCGAATACACCGCCCGCGCCCACCCCCACGCCGCCGTCCGGCTGGCCGCCCTGCCCGAGCTGCCCTTCCCCGATGGCGGCTTCGACGCGGTGGCGGGCAACTTCGTCATCCAGCACGCCCCCGGCACCCCGGCCACTCTCGCCGAGCTCCACCGCGTCCTGCGCCCCGGCGGCACCCTCGCGCTGAGCTGGTGGAAGCGCGACGAGATGCCCGCCACCACCCTGCTGGCCGACGCCGCCGCCTCCGCCGGGCTCCCCGTGGACCCGGACCCGCCGCGCGACTTCGACCGGTACGCCGGCCCCGCGGCCTTCACCGCCCTGCTCAGGAAAACCGGCTTCTCCGGCGGCGCGGTCGACACCATCCGCTGGCGCCACCGCGTCGACCTCGCCACCTGGTGGGACGACGTCACCGGCGCCGCCGGGCCCCGTTTCGCGTTCATCCTCGAACAGGACGCGGCCACCGTGGAGCGCATCCGCCAGGCCTACCTCACCCTGGCCGCCCCGTACGCCGAGCAGGGCTTCCCGGTCTGCGCCCACCTCGCCCACGCCACCCGCTAGCCGGAACGGTCTGCCTTGCACGTGAGCCGAACGCACGGAGGTCGCTTCAGGTGCGCAAGATCGTGTTCCACACGCAGACCACTCTGGACAACCGCATCGCGAACGCCGCCGGCGGGTTCCGGGAGCCGTTCCCGTGGGGCGAGGAGCGGGTGTTCGACGGCGGCGCGATCGTCGCCCGCTACCGCGTCGTCAGCCCGCTCTAGTGCGCCTTTTCCAGACGCTGGCGGGCCAGGCGCTCCTCCCGGCGGGCGACCTCGACGCGCTGGTGGCTCTCGTTCTGCCTCTTGCGCGCCTTGGCCAGCTTCTTCTCCAGTCTGGCCACCTTCTCCGAGCGTTCGTCCAGCTCCTGAACGGCCAGCGCCAGCGTGTCCCGCCACTCCTGGTAGTCGGACTCGGCCTGGGCCAGTTCCCTGGCCCGCCGTTCCCCGGCCTCGCGCCGCTCCCGCTCCACCTCCTCCGGTGAACGGGTGGCGCGGCGGGGCCGGGCGGAGCTACGGCCCAGCCCCGGCCCGGCCGACGGCAGCCCGGAGGGCCCGCCGAAACCGCTGTAGCTGAGCGGCTTCACCAGGCGGCCGAGCCGTACGAGGCCGGCCGCCTCCTCGTCCACCACGGCCGCGTCGAGGGTCTGGTCGACCTCCATGGCCGCCGCGCCGGACAGGCCGCCCTGGCGCAGGAGCCGGGCGAGCTTGCCTGTCACCTCGCCGCGGCGCCTGGTCAGCTCGGCGAGCGCGTCGGCGTCGCCCTCGGCCCAGGCGGCGCGCAGGTCCTCCCCCACCGACAGGAGCTCGGCCAGCAGTTCGGGATGTTCCCTGCGGGCGCGGTTGACCGCTCCGGCCGAGACCGTGGGCTTGCGCAGCGCGGCGATCTCGCGCGCCAGCCGTACCTGCCCGGACTCCTTCGCCGCCGCGGCCTCGGCGGTGCGTGCGGCGGTGAAGTCGGCAGGCGGGAGGCCATACAGGCGGTCCGCCACCTCGTCAAGATCCACACCTGTCAATTACCCCACATCGGGGGGTTTGTAGCGCATAGTGGAATCAGCCCTCTTAGCCGGGAGGCCCCCGTGTTCGAGCGTTTCACCGACCGTGCCCGCCGCGTGGTGGTTCTGGCCCAGGAAGAGGCCAGAATGCTCAATCACAACTACATCGGCACCGAGCATCTCCTGCTCGGGCTGATCCATGAGGGCGAGGGGATCGCCGCCATGGTGCTGCGGGAGAACGGCATCGCGCTGCCCGAGGTCCGCGTGGAGGTGGAGCAGATCATCGGGCACGGCCAGGCGTCGCCGTCGGGGCACATCCCGTTCACGCCGCGGGCCAAGAAGGTGCTGGAGCTGTCGCTGCGCGAGGCGTTGCAGCTGCACCACAACTACATCGGCACGGAGCACATCCTGCTCGGCCTGATCAGGGAGGGCGAGGGGGTGGCCGCGCAGGTCCTGGTCAAGCAGGGTGCGAACCTGAGCGCCCTGCGGGCGAAGGTCGTGGAGAAGACCCGGGGCCGCGGCCCGGAGAGCCTGGCCGATCCGCTGATCGGTCCGCGAGGGACGCACCTGGAGGAACGGCTGACGCGCATCGAGGCGAGCCTGCGTCGGATCGAGCGGCACCTGGGCATCGCCCGTCCGGACGACCCGCCCAACCAGGAGCCCGGCCACAAGCCCGGCGAAGAGGACGACGCCGCATCAGGCTGAGGCCCTCGCATGGGCGCCGCGGCGCTGTCAGGCCACGGTCAGGGCGCCGACCGGCAGGCGGGCCTCGACCACGCCGGGGTCGTCGGTGTAGCCCAGCGTCGCGCCCAGGGAGACGAGCAGGCGGCGCATCCTGACGTTGTCGGAGAGCATCGTGGCCCGCACCTCGGCATAGCCCTGGTCGCGCGCCTCGGTCACCAGCATCCTGGCCAGCGCCGCGCCAAGGCCGCGCCCCTGCCAGCGGTCCTCGATCAGGAAGGCCATCTCGGCGATGCCGGGATCCGGCGTGAACATCAGGTTCGCCATGGCCACGACCTGGCCGTCGTGCCCGGCCACGAGGGAGTGGCCGCGGGTGCGGTCGCACAGGCGCTCGAACATGCGCGGCGGCAGCGCCGGCATCGAGGTGAAGTAGCGGAACCTGCGCGCCTCCGGCGAGCACCGGTCGTGCAGGTCGCGGACGGCTTCGCGGTAGATGCCGGTGAGCGGCTTGACCGTGACCTGGGCGCCGTCGGCCAGCCGGACGCCCTGCTCGGCGGTGGAGTGGTCGGGGGCGGGCTGCGCCAGCCGTACGAAGGAGGCCGCCCGCGCCGCCTCGGTCAGCGTGAAGGGCAGCTCCGCGCGGCGCAGCCGTACGGCGCGCCGGGCGGCGACCGGCACCACCAGCCGCGTCGGGTCGGGAAGATCGCTCACCGCTTCACCATAGGTCCATCGGCCGTCGTCCGCGCGCAGCAGCTCGGCCAGCAGCTCCGGCAGCCGCCACGGCATCGAGCGCAGCCGGGAGGCCAGCAGCAGCGCCCTGGTGGGCTCGTCGGTCAGCTCGTGGGCGGTGGCGGGCACCACCTGTACCCGGCGTCCGCCGGCCGCCTCCAGGGCGGTGCGGACGGTCTCGGGTGTGGCGGAGATCTCAGCGACGAACTCGTCGACGGTCCCGTCGGCGTCGGTCTGCACGCTGAGGCCGAGGATGTTGCCGCCCCGGCCGGCCAGGGCGGCGGCCAGCGAGGCGAGACGTCCGGGACGTTCGTCGACCGTGGTGCGGATACGCAGGAATGCCATGTCCGCCAGCATGCGGGGAGGCTGTTTCGGACAAGCTAACACCCTGTTTCGCTCGCACCCCTTTTCGATGCAGCGTGTTACATCCCGGATGCTGGAAGATGGGGTGCTATGAACGCGCGTGTGCCACTATCTGAGGACTTCGTCAATGGCGAGGTGTCTTTCTGGTATCGCTCCTCCGGCGTACCGGAGCCCGGACCGCGCCTGGACGGCGACCTCCGGGCGGACGTGGTCATCGTCGGCGCCGGCCTCACCGGGTTGTGGACCGCGTACTACCTCAAGAAGGCCCGGCCCTCGCTCGACGTCGTGGTGCTGGAGCAGGAGTTCGCCGGGTTCGGCGCCTCGGGGCGCAACGGCGGCTGGCTGACCGGCGCGCTGGCCGGCTCCCACGGGCGCTACGCCAAGACCCACGGCGAGGAGGGGGCGCGGGCGCTGCAGCGGGAGATGTACGCCACGATCGACGAGGTGATCGCCGTCTGCGCCCGGGAGGACGTGGACGCCGGCATCGTCAAGGGCGGCGAGCTCACCGTGGCCCGCACGAGCGCCCAGGCCGGACGGCTGCGCGAGCTCGTCGCGGACGCGCGCGCGAGCGGCCTGCGCGAGGAGGACCTGCGCGTGGTGGACCCCGCCGACCACCTGCGCGTGGCCGGCGCGGTGGGCGCGGTCTGGACGCCGCACTGCGCCCGCATCCAGCCCGCCAAGCTCGTGCGCGGCCTGGCGCGCGTGGTGCGCGACCTCGGCGTGCGCGTCTTCGAGCGCACCCCGGTCACGCGCATCCTCCCGCATCGGGCCATCACGCCGTACGGCACCGCCGAGGCCCAGCACGTGATCCGCGCGACCGAGGGCTTCACCTCCCAGCTCAAGGGCCTGCGCCGCCAGTGGCTCCCGATGAACAGCTCCATGATCGTCACCGAGCCGCTGCCCGCCGCGTTCTGGGACACGGTCGGCTGGCAGGGCGCCGAACTCCTGGGCGACCTCGCCCACTACTACATCTACGCCCAGCGCACCGAGGACGACCGCATCGCCCTCGGCGGCCGCGGCCGCCCCTACCTGTACGGCTCCCGCGTCGACGCCCGCGGCAACACCCACGACTGGACCGTCGAGGCGCTCTGGCAGCTCCTGATCGACTTCTTCCCCGCCGCCGCCTCCTCGAAGGTCGCCCACGCCTGGTCCGGCGTGCTGGGCGTACCGCGCGACTGGTGCTCGACCGTCCACCTGGACCGTGACACCGGACTCGGCTGGGCCGGCGGCTACACCGGCCACGGGGTCACCACCACGAACCTGGCCGGCCGTACCCTGCGCGATCTGATCCTCGGCGAGGACACCGGGCTGACCGCGCTGCCGTGGGTGGGCAGGAAGGTGCGCGCCTGGGAGCCGGAGCCGCTGCGCTGGGCGGGCGTGCACTCCATGTACCGCCTGTACCGTATGGCCGACCAGCGCGAGCGCTCCATGACCCGCACCTCGGCCCTGGCCCGCCTCGCCGACCTCATCACCGGCCACTGAAGGAGAACACTCCCCGATGACGACCCTCTTCCGCGGCGGGCGCGTGTTCACCGCGCTCGGCGGCTTCGCCGAGGCCGTACTCGTGCGCGACGGCGTGATCGCCGCCGTGGGCGACGAGGCCGACCTGGTACGGCAGGCCCCCCGCCACGAGAGCGTGGACCTGGACGGCGGCCTGCTGGTGCCCGGCTTCACCGACGCGCACATCCACCCGGTCCAGGCCGGGCTGGAGCGCGCCAAGTGCGACCTGAGCGAGGTCTACGGCCTCGACGCCTACATCGAGGAGATCAGCCGCTACGCCGCCGGCCATCCGGACAAGGAGTGGATCGACGGCGGCGGCTGGGACATGTCGGCCTTCCCCGGCGGCCTGCCCCACCGCGCGCAGCTCGACTTCCTCGACCGCCCCGCCTACCTGATCCAGCGCGACCACCACGCCGCCTGGGTCAACACCCGCGCCCTGGAGCGGGCCGGGATCACCAAGGACACCCCCGACCCCGCCGACGGCCGCATCGAGCGCGACCCCGACGGCACCCCGAGCGGCGTCCTGCACGAGGGCGCCATGGACCTCGTCGGCCTGCTGACCCCGCGCGCCACCGCCCAGGACGCCGACGACGCGCTCGTGGACGCGCAGGCGCACCTGTTCTCGCTGGGCGTCACCGGCTGGCAGGACGCGATCGTCGGCTCCTACGCCGGCTCCGACGACCAGCTGCCGACCTACCTGTCGGCGGCCCGCTCAGGGCGGCTGAAGGCCCGCGTGGTGGGCGCGCTGTGGTGGGACCGCACCCGCGGCGCCGAGCAGATCCCCAGCCTGGTGGAGCGCCGCGCCTCCGCCGAGGGGCTGGAGCGCTTCCGCGCCACCTCGGTGAAGATCATGCAGGACGGCATCACGGAGAACTTCACCGCCGCGACGCTGGAGCCGTACTGCCAGTGCGGCGGCACCGGCCTTTCCTACGTGGACCCGGGCAAGCTCAAGGAGTACGTGCGCGAACTGGACCGGCTCGGCTTCCAGGTGCACTTCCACGCCATCGGCGAGCGGGCGGTGCGCGAGGCGCTGGACAGCTTCGAAGGCACCGACCCGGCCAACCGCCACCACATCGCCCACCTGCAGATCATCGAGCCGTCGGACGTGCCGCGCTTCGCCGCGCTCGGCGTCACCGCCAACCTGCAGCCGCTGTGGGCCACCCACCACGCCCAGATGGACGAGCTGACGCTGCCCTTCCTCGGCGAGCCGCGCTCGTCGTGGCAGTACCCCTTCGCCGACCTGCTCGGCCACGGCACCCGCTTCTGCGCGGGCAGCGACTGGCCGGTCTCCAGCGCCGACCCGCTGCAGGGCGTGCACGTGGCGGTCAACAGGACCGAGCCCGGCGGCTCGGTGCACGCCGGCTACCCGACCGCGCGCACGCCGTTCCTGCCCGGCCAGCGGATCGGCCTGGCCGAGGCGCTCACCGCGTACACGGCCGGATCGGCGTGGATCAACCGCTCCCCGGCGGGCGTCATCGAGCAGGGCCGTCCCGCCGACCTGGTGGTGCTCGACCGCGACCCGTTCACGCTGCCCGACAGCGAGATCTGGACGACCCGCGTGCGCCGTACGTTCGTAGACGGCGTGCAGGTCTACGCCGGCTGAGCGGGAGCGTTGTCCGCGCCTTCACCGAAGGTTCCCCTCGTGTCGTCGTCGCGGACACGGATGGTGTGAAGGATCGGGCTGCGCGTCCACCACCCCGGAGCGCGCACGCCGGGAACACACGGAAGCCCCCGCGAGGGCGCGGGGGCTTCCGTCAAACCGGGTCAGCGTCTACCAGGGCGACTTGTTGTTGCGCAGGCGCTCGAGCGCCTCCTCCAGAATCGCCTTGCCGTCCTTGTCGCTCCGGCGCTCCTTCACATAGGCCAGGTGCGTCTTGTACGGCTCGTTCTTCGGAGGAGCGGGCGGGGCCGCCTCGTCCTGACCGGCCGGGAGGCCACAGCGCGGGCAGTCCCAGTGCTCGGGGACGGCCGCGTCACTGGCGAAGCTGGGTCGCGTCTCATGCATGTTGGCGCACCAGAACGAGACCCGCACTCTGGGAGCTGCCTCGCCGCGCTCGGCCTCCCCCATCGGGCCGGCGCCGACACGGCTGCCACGGATCGCGTTGCCACTACCCACGGATGAACTCCTTGCTCGATCGCCCCGCGAGCGGCGGGGGGAGAATCACTGTCACGCGTCGCCGGGAAGCTCAGGGCTTGAGCAGCAGGCCGAGCGCGATGATGCAGACGAACCAGATCACGCCGGTGATAACGGTCAGCCGGTCGAGGTTGCGCTCCACCACGGACGAGCCGCCGAAGTTCGACGAGAAGCCGCCGCCGAACATGTCAGACAGACCGCCACCCTTACCCTTGTGGAGCAGGACGAGCAGGATCATGAGAAGGCTCGCCAGGATGAGGGCGATGGAGATTCCGATTTCCACGGTATGCCTGTTCCTTCAATCCACTGTTACGCGTGACGATTCAAACTTGCTTCTAGAGGGTACGACCTGGTGTCAAGTCGCACCCCCTGAACGACCCAGTTAGCCGGACAATTCGCCGAATCGGCAGATCTTGACGTACTCCCCGGCGTCGATGCTGGCACCGCCCACGAGCGCGCCGTCGACATCGGGCTGAGCCATGATCCCGGCGATGTTGCCTGACTTCACCGATCCTCCGTACAGGATACGGACCGCGGCGGCCACTTCGGCGTCGTAGAGCTCAGCGAGTCGCTTTCGCAACGCCCCGCAGACCTCCTGCGCGTCCTGTGGGGTGGCCACCTCGCCGGTGCCGATCGCCCAGACCGGTTCGTAGGCCACCACTATCGATTTTGCCTGCTCCGGCGTGACTTTGCGCAGAGCGGCATCGAGTTGTGACACGGAATACGCCACCTGGCCGCCCGCCTGCCGTACCGGCAGGCCCTCGCCCACGCACAGGATCGGCGTGATCGAGTGCCGGTAGGCGGCCCGCACCTTGGCGTTGACCAGATCGTCGTCCTCGTTGTGGTACTCGCGCCGCTCGGAGTGGCCGACGGTGACGAACGTGCAGCCCAGCTTGGCGAGCATGGCGCCGGACACCTCGCCGGTGTAGGCGCCGCCGTCGTACTGGCTGATGTCCTGCGCGCCGTACACGATGCGCAGCTTGTCGCCGTCGACGAGCGTCTGCACGCTGCGCATGTCGGTGAACGGCGGCAGCACGGCCACCTCCACCTTGTCGAAGTCCTTGTCGTTCAGGGAGAAGGCGAGCTTCTGCACCAGAGCGATGGCCTCGAGGTGGTTGAGGTTCATCTTCCAGTTGCCGGCGATGAGCGGCTTTCTCACTGAAGGGCCTCCAGCCCGGGAAGGGTCTTTCCTTCGAGGTACTCGAGGCTAGCGCCACCACCGGTCGAGATGTGGGAGAAGCCGTCCTCGGGCAGGCCCAGCCTGCGTACGGCCGCGGCGGAGTCGCCGCCGCCCACGACCGTGAAGGCCTGCGAGCGGATCAACGCCTCGGCCACCGCCCGTGTTCCCCCGGCGTACTCCTCGAACTCGAAGACGCCCATCGGGCCGTTCCAGAAGACGGTGCGCGCGTCGGCGAGCTTGGTCGCGAACAGCTCGCGGGTCTTCGGGCCGATGTCGAGCCCCTGGCGGTCGGCCGGGATCTCGGTGGCCGCCACGACCTCGTACGGCGCGTCCTCGGCGAAGTGCGTGGCCGCCAGGACGTCCACCGGGAGCACCAGCTCCACGCCGCGCTTGATCGCCTCGGAGAGGAAACCGCGCACCTGGTCGAGTTGGTCCTCCTGCAGGAGCGACTGGCCGACCTCGTAGCCCTGGGCCTTCAGGAAGGTGTACGCCATGCCGCCGCCGATCAGCAGCCGGTCGACCTTGGTGAGCAGGTTGGCGATGACGCCGAGCTTGTCGGAGACCTTGGCGCCGCCCAGGATGACGACGTAGGGGCGCTCGGGGTTCTCGGTGAGCCGCTTCAGGACCTCGACCTCGGCGGCCACCAGCCCGCCCATGACGTGCGGCAGCAGTTCCGGCACGTCGTAGACGCTGGCGTGCTTGCGGTGCACGGCGCCGAACCCGTCGCCGACGTAGAGGTCGGCCAGGCCGGCCAGCTTCCGCGCGAAGGCGCCGCGGGCGGCGTCGTCCTTGGACTCCTCGCCCGGCTCGAACCGCAGGTTCTCCAGCAGTGCCACCTCGCCGTCCTTGAGGCCGTCGACGAGCTCGCCGTCCACGACCTTCCCGGAGAAGGCGACCTCGCGGCCCAGCAGCTCGCCCAGGCGGGCGGCGACGGGCTTCAGCGAGTACTTCTGGTTGGGCTCGCCCTTGGGCCGGCCCAGGTGGGCGCAGACGACGACCTTGGCGCCCTGCTCGGCCAGGGCCTTGATCGTCGGCACCGAGGCGCGGATGCGCCCGTCGTCGGTGATCGTCTCGCCGTCCAGCGGCACGTTGAGGTCGGCGCGCACCAGCACGCGCCGGCCCCTGACGTCGGTGTCTGCGAAGGTCACAGGTCCTTGCCCACCAGCTCGATGAGGTCGGCCAGGCGGTTGGAGTAGCCCCACTCGTTGTCGTACCAGCCGATGACCTTGACCTGGTTGCCGATCACCTTGGTGAGCCCGGCGTCGAAGATGCAGGAGGCCGGGTCGGTGACGATGTCGCTGGAGACGATCTCGTCCTCGGTGTAGGTCAGGTAGCCCTTGAGCGGGCCCTCGGCGGCGGCCTTGTAGGCGGCCTTGACCTCGTCGACGGTGACGTCGCGGCGGACCTCGACGGTGAGGTCGGTGGCCGAGCCCGTGGGGATCGGCACGCGCATCGCGAAGCCGTCGAGCTTGCCCTTCAGCTCGGGCAGCACCAGGCCGATCGCCTTGGCGGCGCCGGTCGAGGTGGGCACCACGTTGAGCGCGGCGGCGCGGGCGCGGCGCAGGTCGCCGTGCGGGCCGTCCTGCAGGTTCTGGTCCTGCGTGTAGGCGTGAATGGTGGTCATCAGGCCCTTCTCGATGCCGAAGGAGTCGTTGAGCACCTTCGCCAGCGGGGCCAGGCAGTTGGTCGTGCAGGAGGCGTTGGAGATGACCGTGTGGCTGGCCGGGTCGTAGGTGTCGTGGTTGACACCCATGACGACGGTCACGTCCTCGTTCTTCGCCGGGGCGGAGATGATGACCTTCTTCGCGCCGTTCTCGGCGTGCACCTTGGCCTTGTTGGCGTCGGTGAAGAAGCCGGTCGACTCGACCACGACGTCCACGCCCAGGTCGCCCCAGGGCAGCTTGGCCGGGTCGCGCTCGGCGAAGGCCTTGATGGTCTTCCCGTCGACGACGATCTCGTCGGCAGTGGCCTTCACCTCGTACGGCAGGCGGCCCAGGATGCTGTCGTACTTCAGCAGGTGGGCGAGCGTCGCGTTGTCCGTCAGGTCGTTGACGGCCACGATCTCGATGTCCTTGCCGCTGGCGGCGACCGCGCGCCAGAAGTTACGACCGATGCGGCCGAAGCCGTTGACGCCTACGCGGATGCTCACGGGAACCGATCTCCTCGAACGTGATGGCGGGCTGAAACCTCAATCACGAACCCTATCGGACCTAAATTGGTTTAGACCACTGCAACCCCCGCCCTGCGTATGACAGATCAGGGAGCGCAATTTGCGGCATTGAAGTAAAGTGCCCGACTCGTCGGAGTAAATTCGCGGCATTCTCTGGGGGCTGAGATGTCACAACCACGATCCGGCCTGGTACGAGGGCTGTTTGCCGGGTTCGTCGCCATGCTGGTCGCCGGGGTCGCGTACAGCGCGGGCTCCTACGGCTTCGTCCTGCTGCCGTACAACGTGAGGTGGTTCACAGGCGACCAGCGCCTGCTGGCCCACACCGTCCTCGGCCTGGTCATCGCCGTGATCATCTGGCTGGCGCTGTGGCTCACCCGCCCCCGCGGCCTGCTCGTGCCCGTGCTGGCCGCCCTGTTCGCCTTCGGCGCCCGCACGATCGGCTCGATGGGCTCCGAACTGGGGAACTACGTCAGGGCCGGCTTCCCGTCGTCATCCCTGGACGACCAGGCCCTGCGCATCGTCTCGGAACTGCCCGAGCTCTTTCGCACCTCCCCGATCTTCTGGACGGGCGTGGCGATCGCCGCGACCCCGGCGTTCCTCCTCACCTTGCTCCGCGTCCTGCGCCTGCGCCGCCGGGACCGGGCGGAGGCCGCCGCCCTCGCAGCCCCATCACCCACCCCCGACCAGCCCGCCACACCCGCGCAGGACCCCTGGCCCGCCCAGCCTGCCGAGAGCCCCGCGGCCGCCGAGCGGTCCGGCGCCGGACGAGCCTCGGCGGACCACGAGGCGTTCCGCAGGCCCGCGAGCGAGCGGGACGCCACACAGACGATCGAGGAGGACCCCAGGGCCGAGGAGGGCCACCGGGGCGGGGAGCGCCACAGAGCCGACGAGGGCCACAGGGTCGGGGAGCGCCACGGGGCCGGCGAGCACCACGGGGCCGGGGAGCGCCGCAGGGGAGCCTCGGAGGAGCGGAGCGCCGCCGAGGAGCGTGGCGCGTTCGAGCCGCTCCAGCCGCCCGTGCGCCGTCCCGTCCCTGACATGTTCGCCCCGCCTCGCGAGCCGGGAGAGTCCTGATGCGTGCCCTGATCCTCGGCTTCCTCGCCATGGCCGTCAGCGCCACGGCCCTCGCCTGCGCCAGGCTCTTCGGCGACCGCCTGCCCGCGGCCATCACCCAGACCGCGGACGGCCTGCCCTGGAGCACCGCCCAGGCCCTGCTGCCCGGCCTCGTGGTGGGCCTCACCCTGCGCATCGGCCGCCCGCGCAGCCTCCTGGTCCCGTTCCTGGCCCTCCTGTACGCGGGCGCCGCCATGACCCTGGCCCTGATCATCGGCTCCGCACCCACGGCCTACGCGCTCTCCACCACCCCGGCCGCACAGCACGTGATCACCCTGGACGCCATCCTCGGCGGCTTCCAGCAGGCGGCCACGGCCTACGCGGACCCCATCCAGCGCTCCTGGCCCTACTGGACGCTCACCACGATCCCGGCCCTGATCGCCTTCGCCCTGGTCACCTTCAAGGTCCGCCGAATACGCAGAACCACCCCGGCCACCACGAACACCCCCGGCGCCCCGGACCACGACAGCTCGCTGGACCCCGTCCAGCCGCCGGAGCAACGCGGGGCATTCGAGCCGGTCCAGCCACCCGAGAAGCGCGGCGCCTTCGACCCCGTCCAGCCGCCCCGCCCCACCGCCGCCCCCTTCACCGCAACCCACCAGAGCCGGCAGCCATAATCCCGACGTGACAGGGTGACCGACGCCACGGCACGACAGGCAACCGCTTGGGGTCGCTCGGGGTCGTCACCTGGCAAGGCGGCCACGGAGCCCGGCCCACAGGACGCTCGTCACGGCGAGCGACCCCGTGGGCCCTCACGACCGGCCAGGACAGAGGCCCGCGCACGTCGGACCGTGCGCGGTGGTGGGGCGGGAGCCGTAACGGATACAAGGCCCGAAACAGCAACAGACAGAAAAGAGAGAGAAGGAGAAGTCAGGGGGCGAGCATGTCGGAGGTGAGGTTGGCCTCGGTGCTGGGGATGCCCAGGTCGGAGGCGCGTTTGTCGGCCATGGCCAGCAGGCGGCGGATACGGCCCGCGATCGCGTCCTTGGTCAGCGGCGGGTCGGCGATCTGGCCGAGTTCTTCGAGGGAGGCCTGCTTGTGCTCCACCCGCAGCCGCCCCGCGATCACCAGGTGGTCGGGCGCGTCGTCGCCCAGTATCTCCAGCGCCCGCTGCACCCGCGCCCCCGCCGCCACCGCCGCGCGGGCCGAGCGGCGCAGGTTGGCGTCGTCGAAGTTGGCCAGCCGGTTGGCGGTCGCCCGCACCTCGCGGCGCATGCGGCGTTCCTCCCAGGCCAGCACGCTGTCGTGCGCCCCGAGGCGGGTCAGCAGCGCGCTGATCGCGTCGCCGTCGCGGACCACGACGCGGTCGACGCCGCGCACCTCGCGGGCCTTCGCGTGGATCTTGAGCCGGCGCGCCGAGCCGACCAGGGCCAGCGCCGCCTCCGGCCCCGGGCAGGTGACCTCCAGGGACATCGAACGCCCCGGCTCGGTCAGCGACCCGTGCGCCAGGAACGCCCCACGCCAGGCCGCCTCCGCGTCGCAGGCGGCCCCCGCCACCACCTGACGCGGCAGGCCGCGCACCGGCCGGCCGTGGTTGTCGATCAGCCCGGTCTGGCGGGCCAGCGCCTCGCCGTCGCGGTAGACGCGCACGACGTAGCGCGAGCCCTTGCGCAATCCGGCCGGCGCGAGCACCAGTACTTCCGCCTTGTGCCCGAACACCTCACCGATGTCCTTGATCAGCCGACGGGCGGTGGCGTTGGTGTCGAGCTCGGCCTCGATCACGATCCGCCCTCCCACCAGGTGCAGGCCGCTGGCGAACCGCAGCAGCGTCGAGACCTCCGCCTTGCGGCAGCACGGCTTCAGCACCGGCAGTCGGCTCAGTTCGTCCTTGACCACACCTGTCATCGCCATAAGCGTTAGTCCTCCCCCATTCAGACCGGCCTCACAGCAGTCTCTCGCACCTTTCGGGCCGCCGCCCCCGATAGGTGGCCTTGATCAGCGCTTCTGGAGGAAAATCTCGTCCAGGACGGAGGCAAGTCGGCGTGGGTCGTGCCTGGGTGAACCGTCGGAGGTCGCGACGTCGGCCATCACGAGCCGGCCGCCGAGCGCCGCCACCGCCTTCTCCAGGGCGTCGCGGTCGTCGACCACCCCGGTATCGGCGAGTACGACATCTACCGAAAGATCGGGCGCGTGCTGCCGGAGCACCTCCAGGTGCTGCTGCGGCGAGAAGTCGTCCGTCTCCCCCGGCTGGGGCGCCAGGTTGAGCGTGACCAGGCGGCGCGCCCGCGTCTCGTGCAGCGCCCTGGCCAGTTCCGGCACCATCAGATGCGGCAGCACGCTGGTGAACCACGACCCGGGCCCGAACACCACCCAGTCGGCCTCCCGCACCGCCGCGATCGCCTCGGGCCGCGCCGGAGGGTCCTCGGGCACCAGCGAGACGGCCTGAACCCGACCCGGCGTCAGCGCGCAGGCGACCTGCCCGCGCACGATCGAGATGTTCCCGTCGAGCTCCACCTGGGCCACGATGTCCAGCGGCACCGACGCCATCGGCAGCACCCGGCCGTGCGCCTTGAGCAGCCTGCCCACCCAGTCGAGCCCGGCCACCGGATCGCCCAGCAGCTCCCACAACGCCACGATCAGCAGGTTCCCGACCGCGTGCCCGTGCAGGTCACCCTCGGAGCGGAAGCGGTGCTGCACGACCTCGCTCCACGTGCCGCCCCACTCGTCGTCGCCGCACAGCGCCGCCAGCGCCATCCGCAGGTCGCCCGGCGGCAGCACGCCGAGCTCACGCCGCAGCCGCCCGCTGGACCCGCCGTCGTCGGCCACCGTCACCACCGCGGTCAGCTCGCCGGTCACACCGCGCAGCGCCGACAGCGACGCGTAGAGCCCGTGCCCGCCGCCCAGCGCCACCACCCGCGGCCCGTCCCGCCGCGGCCCGCCGCCCGTCCCGCCGCTCTCCGCCGGCACGGATATCTGCCCCTCCATCCGGTACGGCACCGCCGCCCCGTCCCCCAGCAACACCCCGAGCACCTCGGAAACAGCTGCGGAACCCTGGCCCCCGGAACCGGCAGGCGGATACGCCGAACGGGCGCCGGAAGCCGCCATGGAAGCGTCTGCCGCGCCCGGAAGTTCATCAGTCACTCGCGGCCCACATCCCGGTGGCTCACCTGGATCTCCATCCCGCGGTCGCGCAGCCGGGCGGCGATCTGCTCGGCCATGGCCACGCTGCGGTGCTTGCCGCCCGTGCAGCCCACCGCCAGCGTCGCGTAGCTCTTGCCCTCACGCGCGTAGCCGGCGGCGACGACCCCCAGCACCTCCTCGTACGCGTCGAGGAACTCCTTGGCACCCGGCTGGCTGAGCACGTAGTCGCGTACCGGGACGTCGAGCCCGTTCATGGGGCGCAGGTCCGGCACCCAGTGCGGGTTGGGCAGGAAGCGGCAGTCGACCACGAGGTCGGCGTCGACGGGCAGGCCGTACTTGAAGCCGAAGGAGAGCACGTTGACCCGCAGGCCGGGCCGGTCCTCCCCGCCGAAGTAGGCGACGATCTTGTTGCGCAGCTCGTGCACGTTGTGCGCGGAGGTGTCGATGACCAGGTCGGCGTTGGCCCGCACCTCGCGCAGGATGCCGCGTTCGCGGGCGATGCCGTCGACCAGGCGGCCCTCGCCCTGCAGCGGGTGGGGGCGGCGGACGTTCTCGAAGCGGCGGACGAGCTCCTCGTCGCTGGCCTCCAGGAACACCACCCGGACGCGGACGCCGCGGCCTTCCAGCTCCTCGATGGCGGCGTTGAGGTCGGTGGTGAAGGCCAGGCTGCGCACGTCGACGACGGCCGCCACCTTGTCGGCGGCGAGCTTGACCTTGCCGGCCTCCTCCGCCATGGCGAACAGCAACCCGGGCGGCAGGTTGTCGATCACGAACCAGCCCAGGTCTTCCAGTGCCTTGGCCGCTGTGCTGCGCCCCGCCCCCGACATGCCGGTGACGATCACGAACGCCGGCTCGGTGGTGCTCACTGTCCTTCCCCCTTCAGCCTCGACACGATCATCTCCGCGGTCGCCTCGCCGATGCCGGGGACCTCGCGGATCTCGGCCACCGTGGCTTCCTTGAGCTTCTTGACCGAGCCGAACCTCTTGAGCAGCGCCTGCTTGCGCGCCGGGCCAAGGCCGGGCACCGCGTCGAGCGCGCTCTCCTTCACGGACTTGGACCTCTTGGCTCGATGGTAGGTGATGGCGAAGCGGTGTGCCTCGTCACGCACTCGCTGCAGCAGGTAGAGGCCCTCGCTCGAGCGCGGCATGATGACCGGCTGGTCGTCGGTCGGCAGCCAGACCTCCTCCAGCCGTTTGGCCAGGCCGCACACGGCCACGTCGTCCACGCCGAGCTCGTCGAGTGCCCGCTGCGCCGCCGCGGCCTGGGGGCCGGCGCCGTCGACCACGACGAGGTTGGGCGGGTAGGCGAACTTGCGCGGCCGGCCGGTCTCCGGGTCGATCGGGCCGGAGGCGACGCCCTCGGCGCCCTCCTCGTCCTCACCCGCCTCCGGCGTCAGCTCGCCGGTGTTGGAGCGCTCTTCGAGGTAGCGGCGGAAGCGCCGCTTGATCACCTCGTAGATCGAGGCGACGTCGCCTTCCTTGGTCTTCACCGCGAACCGGCGATACTCGCTCTTCCTGGCCAGGCCGTCCTCGAAGACGACCATGGAGGCCACGACGTTCTCGCCCTGCAGGTGGGAGACGTCGTAGCACTCGATGCGCAGCGGCGCCTGGTCGAGGTCGAGCGCGTCGGCGATCTCCTGCAGCGCCTTGCTGCGGGTGGTCAGGTCACTGGCGCGGCGGATCTTGTGCTGGGCCAGCGACTCCTTGGCGTTGCGCTCGACGGTCTCCATCAGCGACTTCTTGTCGCCGCGCTGCGGCACGCGCAGCTCGACCCGGGCGCCGCGCTGCTCGCACAGCAGCTCGGCGACCGCCTCCGGCTCCGGCGGCAGCTCGGGGACCAGCACCTCGCGGGGGATGTCGCCCTCGGAGTAGATCTGCAGCAGGAAGTGCTCGACCAGCTCGCCCGGCGTCGTCTCCTCGACCTTGTCGACCACCCATCCCCGCTGCCCGCGGATGCGCCCGCCACGCACGTAGAAGACCTGGACGGCCGCTTCGAGCGGATCCTCGGCCAGCGCGATCACGTCGGCGTCGGTGGCGTCGCCGAGCACGACGGCCTGCTTCTCCAGCGCCCGCTGCAGCGCCTGGATGTCGTCGCGCAGGCGCGCGGCCCGCTCGTACTCCTGCTCGGCGGCGGCCTGGCGCATGTCCTGTTCGAGGCGCTTGATCCAGCGGGTGGTGTTGCCCGCCATGAAGTCGCAGAAGTCCTCGGCCAGCTCGCGGTGCTGGTCGGGGGTGACCCGGCCGACGCACGGCGCCGAGCACTTGTCGATGTAGCCGAGCAGGCAGGGACGGCCGATCTGGCCCGCCCGCTTGAACACCCCGGCCGAGCAGGTACGCACGGGGAAGACGCGCAGCAGCAGGTCGACGGTCTCGCGGATGGCCCAGGCGTGGGAGTAGGGGCCGAAGTAGCGGGTGCCCTTCCGCTTGGCGCCCCGCATCACCTGTACGCGCGGGAAGTCGTCGCCCATGGTGACCGCGAGGTAGGGGTAGGACTTGTCGTCGCGGTACTTGACATTGAAGCGCGGGTCGAACTCCTTGATCCAGGAGTATTCGAGCTGCAGCGCCTCCACCTCGGTGCTGACGACCGTCCAGTCGACGTCGGCGGCGGTGGTGAGCATCGTCTGGGTACGCGGGTGCAGCCCGGCGAAGTCCGCGAAGTAGGAGTTGAGCCGCTGGCGCAGGCTCTTGGCCTTGCCCACGTAGATCACGCGGCGGTGCGCGTCCCGGAACCGGTAGACCCCTGGGGAGTCGGGGATGGAGCCGGATCGGGGGCGGAAACTGAGTGGGCTGGGCACGGATAGAAGCCTAGCCCGCCCGACCGACAACCTCATGCGGCCCGGGACCCGGGAGGACGGAGCGGCCCGCCGTACACGATGCGCGACGGGCCGCTCCGGCGCTCTCAGGCGAGCTTGATCTGGTCGCCCTCGACCGTGACGTCCTTGGCCGGCAACGGCTTATCGGCCGGTCCCTTGACCACCGCCCCGTCCGCGATGGCGAACTTGCTGCCGTGGCACGGGCAGTTGATCGTCCCGTCGGAGACGGAGCCGACGGTGCACCCGCTATGCGTACAGGACGCGCTGAAGGCTTTGAACTCACCGGCCTTCGGCTGCGTCACCACGATCTTCTCGGACGCGAAGATCTTCCCACCGCCGACCGGCACGTCGGCCGTGCTGCCCAGCCCGCCCGCGGGCGCCTGCGGCGCGGCGGAACCCGAGGTCGCCGGGGCGCCGGAAGCCTCCGCCGAGGTCTCGGCGGAGCCACCGCCGCAGGCCGCCAGCGCGAGCGTCAGCCCGCCCGCGCCGACGCCGGCGATCATCGTTCTACGGCTCTGAAGGTCATCTCCCATGCGGGACAGACAACCGCACCCGCGTGAGAATTGCATGAATCAGCCCGCGTCAGGCGAGCTTGATCTGGTCTCCGTCCACCGTGATCTTCTTCTTGGGCAACGGCTTCGGCGCCGGGCCGCCGGTCACCGAACCGTCGGAGATGTCGTACTTGCTGCCGTGGCAGGGACAGTTGATCGTGCCGTCCGCGACGTCGGCGACCGTACAGCCCGCGTGCGTGCACGTCGCGCTGAACGCCCTGAACTCCCCGGCGGTCGGCTGCGTGACCACGATCTTCTCGCTCTCGAAGACCTTGCCGCCGCCCTCGGGAATGTCGGCGGTGGCTGTCAGCGCCTTGCCGCCGGCGGCCGGCTTCTTGCTCTTCTTCGGTTCCGTGGCTCCGTAGCTCGGCGCCTCCGAACTGGGTGCGGCCGCGTCCTCCCCGGCTGGCTGTCCGTATCCCGCGCACGCGGTCAGCACCGCCGCGCCGGCGCCCAGCACCACGGCCCTGCGTGTCGTCTCCGCCATATCCGGTCCTCCCAGGTCGTTTGCTCACTTCAGGTACGGCCGGCGCACCGGCACCGGTTCAGCCTGAGGCGTGCCGATCCTGGGAACCACGCACAATTACCGGTTCAGACGATGATGATCCCGTCGCCCTGAAGCTTGACCTGGTAGGCGGCCAGCGGCGCCGTGGCCGGCCCCTTGAGGCACTTGCCGTCGTTGGCGTCGAACTCGCTGCCGTGGCACGGGCAGGTCATGACGCCTTCCTTCGGCGAGGCGACCGCGCAGCCCTTGTGCGTGCACGCGGCGCTGAACGCCTTGTAGACGCCGGCCGTCGGCTGGGTCACGACGATCTTCCACTTGGAGATCACCTTGCCGCCGCCCACGGGGACGTCGGCCGCCTTGGCGATCTCCTTGCCCTTGATGCCGGGCGCCGCGCCCTCGGGCTCGCCGCCGCATCCGGCCAGCGCCACGCCGCACGCGGCCACGCCCGCCGCGCCCAGCACCGTCCGGCGGCCGAATTCCGGCATGACGACATCACGCTCAGAACTTGTCATTTCCCGACCCTTCCGCGTCGCCCGTGACCCCCAACAGGCCAGGTCGTTACCCGTCGCACCAATCTATTGGCCGCCCAGGGCGGTCCCGTCAGCGGGTGGTAGGCGGACGGTCAGCGCTCCGCCGGACTCTGAACGCGCACACCGCGTCATGTCCAGCGTCCGGTCTCCGGGCACCGGATCTCAACCCCAGCGACCCCCTAAGGAGCTGTCGTGACCGACACCTTGAGCCCGCCACAACCACCGGCCCCGCAGCGCGTGCGCTGGTGGCGGCGGCCCTGGATCGCCCCGCTCGCGGTGGTGGCGGTGGTGTTCCTCGCCTTCTCCCTGCCGCCGTACGCGACGTTCGACGAGGGCGGCTCCAGGGTGCCGGCGCCTGACTTCTTCCCGCCGCACTTCCCCTTGCTGGCCCTGCACGTCATCTTCGGGTCGATCGCCATGATCACGTGCTGCCTGCAGATCTGGCCGTGGTTCAGGGGCCGCTATCCGACGGTGCACCGCTACACGGGCCGCGTGTACGTGCTGGCCGGAGTGCTGCCCGCCGGGCTGCTGGGCCTGGTGGTGGGCGCCGCGACGCCGTTCGGGCACGTGGCGCGGGCGAGCAACGTGCTGCTGGCGCTGCTGTGGCTGGGGTGCACGCTGGCCGGCTGGCGCATGGCCAGGCAGCGGCGCTTCACCGACCACCGGCGCTGGATGATCCGCAGCTTCGCCCTGACCATGTCCATCATCACGAACCGGCTCTGGGGCGCGCTGATCGTGATGTTCGTGCCCCTGGAGTCGCTGGGCAGCACGCCGGAGCAGATCGGCCAGACGGTCGCCGGTCTGAGCACCTGGGTGGGATGGGTGCTGCCGCTCCTGTTCGCCGAGTGGTGGCTGGATCGCCCGGCCGCCAGGCGCCGCCGCCGTCCCGCACGCGCCTGACCGGTGGAAAGCCCCTGTGCGGCTCGCGCCGGCCGCACAGGGGAGGTCTCTCGTCTCAGACGGACAGGATCTTGCGCAGGAAGCGCCCGGTGTGGCTCTCCTCCACGGCCGCGACCTCGTCCGGTGTCCCCGCCGCCACCAGCGTGCCGCCCCTGGACCCGCCCTCCGGGCCCATGTCGATCACCCAGTCGGCGGTCTTGATGACGTCGAGGTTGTGCTCGATGACGATCACCGTGTTGCCGCCGTCGACCAGCCGTCCGAGGACGCCGAGCAGGCGCCGGATGTCCTCGAAGTGCAGACCGGTGGTCGGCTCGTCGAGGACGTAGATCGTCCGCCCGGTCTGGCGGCGCTGCAGCTCGGAGGCGAGCTTGACCCGCTGGGCCTCGCCGCCCGACAGCGTGGTGGCGGGCTGGCCGAGCCGTACGTAGCCGAGGCCGACGTCGTTGAGCGTCTGCAGGTGGCGCTTGATCGCCGGGATCGCGTCGAAGAACCCGAGGGCCTCCTCGATCGGCATGTCCAGCACCTCGGAGATGGTCTTGCCCTTGTAGTGGACTTCCAGGGTCTCGCGGTTGTAGCGGGCACCGTGGCAGACCTCGCACGGGACGTAGACGTCCGGCAGGAAGTTCATCTCGATCTTGATGGTGCCGTCTCCCGCGCACGCCTCGCAGCGCCCGCCCTTGACGTTGAAGCTGAAGCGGCCCGGCTGGTAGCCGCGTACCTTGGCCTCGGTCGTGGCCGCGAACAGCTTGCGGACGTGGTCGAAGACCCCGGTGTAGGTGGCCGGGTTGGAGCGAGGGGTACGCCCGATCGGCGACTGGTCGACGTGGACGACCTTGTCGACCTGGTCCATGCCGTTGATCCGGGCATGGCGGCCCGGCACCGTGCGGGCGCCGTTGAGCTCCTTGGCCAGGGCGTTGTAGAGGATGTCGTTGACCAGCGTCGACTTGCCCGAGCCCGAGACGCCGGTGACCGCGGTGAACACGCCGAGCGGGAAGTCGATGTCGACGCCCTTGAGGTTGTGCTCGCGGGCGCCCTTCACGGTGATCTGGCGCTTCTTGTCGCGCTTGCGGCGCTTGGCGGGAACGGCGATGGACCTGCGGCCGGACAGGTAGGCGCCGGTCATCGACTCCTCGCTGGACAGCAGGTCCTGGACGGTGCCGGAGACGACCACCTGCCCGCCGTGCTCGCCCGCGCCGGGACCGATGTCGACCACCCAGTCGGCGGCGGCGATCGTGTCCTCGTCGTGCTCGACGACGATGAGCGTGTTGCCCATGTCGCGCAGCCTGATGAGGGTGTCGAGCAGGCGCATGTTGTCGCGCTGGTGCAGGCCGATGGACGGCTCGTCCAGGACGTACAGCACGCCGACCAGGCCGGAGCCGATCTGCGTGGCCAGGCGGATGCGCTGCGCCTCGCCGCCGGCCAGGGTGGCGGCGGCGCGGTCCATGGACAGGTAGTCGAGGCCGACGTCGAGCAGGAAGCCCATCCGGGCGTTGATCTCCTTGACCACCCGCTCGGCGATGTGCATGTCGCGGTCGGACAGCTTCAGCCCCGCCAGGAACTTCGCGCACTCGCCGATGGACATGCTCGCCACGTCGGCGATCGACATGTCGGCGACCGTGACGGCCAGCGTGACCGGCTTGAGGCGCTTGCCGTCGCAGGCCGGGCACGGGATCTCCCGCATGTAGCCTTCGAAGCGCTCGCGCGTGGCGTCGCTCTCGGCCTCGGCGTGGCGGCGCTGCACCCACGAGATGACGCCCTCGTAGGTGGTGTAGTAGGAGCGCTGGCGGCCGTAGCGGTTGCTGTAGCGGACGTGGACCTGCTCCTCGTGGCCGAACAGCAGCGACTTCTGCGCCTTCTTCGGCAGCTTCTCCCAGGCCGTGTCGAGGGTGAAGCCCATGGTGTGGCCGAGCGCCTCGGTCAGGCGGATGAAGTACTCGCTGGTGTGGCCGCCCGACCACGGGTGCAGGGCGCCGTCGCGCAGCGTCTTCTCCGGGTCGGGCACGACCAGGTCGGGGTCGACCTCCATCTTGGTGCCCAGGCCCGTGCACTCGGGGCAGGCGCCGAAGGGCGAGTTGAAGGAGAACGAGCGCGGCTCCAGCTCCTCGAACGACAGGTCGTCGTAGGGGCAGTAGAGGTGCTCGGAGTAGAAGCGCTCGCGGCCGGGGTCGCCCTCGGGCAGGTCGACGAACTCCAGCGTGATCGTGCCACCGGACAGCTGCAGCGCGGTCTCGACCGAGTCGGTCAGCCGCCGGCGCGCCGACTCCTTGACCGACAGCCGGTCGACGATGACCTCGATGTCGTGCTTCTCGTACTTCTTCAGCGTCGGCGGCTCTTCCAGCCTGATCACGGTGCCGTCGACGCGGGCACGGGCGAAGCCCTTGGTCTGCAGCTCGCGGAAGAGCTCGGCGTACTCGCCCTTGCGGCCCCTGATGACCGGCGCGAGCACCTGGAAGCGGGTGCCCTCCTCCAGGTCCATCACGCGGTCGACGATCTGCTGCGGCATCTGCCGGGCGATCGGGCGCGCGCAGACCGGGCAGTGGGGCTTGCCGATGCGCGCCCACAGCAGGCGCAGGTAGTCGTAGACCTCGGTGATCGTGCCGACGGTCGAGCGGGGGTTCTTGCTGGTGGCCTTCTGGTCGATGGACACCGCGGGCGACAGGCCCTCGATGAAGTCGACGTCGGGCTTGTCCATCTGGCCGAGGAACTGGCGGGCGTAGGCCGACAGGGACTCGACGTAGCGCCGCTGGCCCTCAGCGAAGATCGTGTCGAAGGCCAGGCTGGACTTGCCCGATCCGGACAGGCCGGTGAAGACGATCAGCGAGTCTCGCGGCAGGTCCAGCGAGACGTCCTTGAGGTTGTGCTCACGTGCTCCACGCACGATCAGGCGGTCAGCCACGGCGATCCCGGAAGTCGATAAACGGATAGGTCCACGGGGATAGTAGATGGGGGCACCGACAATTTCGGCGGCCCGCTCCCCGACCCCCGAAAATCCGTCCCACTCAGACTACGGCCTCCCGCCGCGAGGGCAGGCGCTCTTTGGAGGTCAACCGCGCGACCTGCGCCTTTATGCCCGCGTACGGCGGCCGCCGCTGGTGAAGGGGCCACAGTCCTGCTGGAATGGCCGCCATGACGGTCATCCCCGCGCTCCACTCCGAGATCACGGCGGCCACCAACCGTCTCCTCGCCACCGCGGCCGGCCTGTCGCCCGCCGGACTGTCCGCCCCCTCGAACCTGCCCGGCTGGACCCGCGGCCACGTCCTGGCCCACCTCGCCCGCAACGCCGACGGCCTGCTCAACCTGCTCGCCTGGGCCAGGACCGGGGTCGAGACGCCCCAATACCCCTCGCTCGCCGCCCGGGCCGCCGGCATCGAGGACGGCGCCTGCCGTACCCCGGCCGAACATCTCGCCGACCTGGAAGACGGCGCGGTACGGCTCGCCCGCGCCATCCGCGAGCAGCCCGCGCAGGCGTGGAGCGGCCTGGTCCGCGCGCCGCGCCCGCCCTGGCACCCCGCCTGGTACGTGCTGGTCAGGCGGATCAGGGAGCTGGAGTTCCACCACGCCGACCTGGGCGCCGGCTACGGCCCCGCCGACTGGCCGGCCACGTTCGTCCGGCGCGAGCTGCACGACTGCCTGGCGAGCTGGCCGTACGGGAGGAGCACGGTCGGCGAGATCACCCTCCTGGGCGAGCCCCCGGACATCTGGCGCGACCTCGGCGGCACCCGGCGGAGGGCTGCCCGCGGTGGCGGGCGGGCCGGTGGACGTGCTCGCCTGGCTGACGGGTCGCTCGCGTGGCGAGGGGATTAGGGTGGTGCGCGAGGGGCACGCCGTTCCTGAGCCGCCGCCCTGGCTGAGCCAGCCGGCCCCGCCCGGCCTTCCGGCGGCGCCCCCCGACGACTATCCGTGATCGGGCCCCGAGGAGATCTCATGACCTACACCGGCGACGTCACGGTCGGCGGCCCTGCCGATGTGCGGCAGCTGCCCGCGCTGAGCATCGCCAAGCTCGCCGTCGGCCCCTTCGACAACAACGCCTATCTGCTGCGCTGCGCCGAGACCGGCGACGGCCTGCTCATCGACGCGGCCGCCGAGGCCGACCGGTTGCTGGCGCTGGTCGACGAGCAGGCGATCAGCACGATCGTCACCACTCACCAGCACGGCGACCACTGGCAGGCGCTGGAGCAGGTGGCCAAGGTCACGGGCGCCCAGGTGATCGCCCACCCGCTCGACGCGCCCGCGCTGCCCGTCGAGCCCGCCCGCCTGGTCGAGCACGGCGACCGCGTCACGGTCGGCGAGGTCACGCTGGAGGTCATCCACCTGCGCGGCCACACGCCGGGTTCGATCGCCCTGCTCTACGACGGCGGCGAGACGATCAAGCATCTGTTCACCGGGGACTCGCTGTTCCCCGGCGGCGTCGGCAACACCTGGGACGACGCCGAGCGCTTCACCCAGCTCT
This sequence comes from Nonomuraea sp. NPDC059023, assembly GCF_042740095.1. Taxonomy (NCBI): domain Bacteria; kingdom Bacillati; phylum Actinomycetota; class Actinomycetes; order Streptosporangiales; family Streptosporangiaceae; genus Nonomuraea; species Nonomuraea sp. NPDC059023. The sequence continues at coordinate 106,763 of NZ_JBHYIO010000039.1, forward strand.
ACACCGACGTGGTCGAGCGGGTCTTCGACCGGCTGCCGGACGAGACCTGGGTCTACCCGGGCCACGGCAAGGACACCACGCTGGGCGCCGAGCGCCCGTCGCTGCCGGAGTGGAAGGCCCGGGGATGGTGAACCTGGCCGCGAGATGAGCTACCTGATCGGCCCGAGGATCCTGGCGATCCGGTCGGCGGCCTCGGCGGGGTTGGTGGTCGACTCCACCACCTCGCCCCAGGACCAGCGGTAGTACCAGCCTTCGGCGATCGGAACGCAGTCGACCGTCTCGGTCAGCAGCCGGGCACCGGGGTCGCCGACCCGCAACGAGGGCGGGTCGGCGCGCAGCGTGGCATCGAGGCCACGGAACTCCAGCTCCCTCGCGAGCTTGCCGAGGAAGTACGTGCGAGTGTGTTCGCGCGCCATGCCTCCATCAAAGCCGATGACGCCCGGCTTGAGGAGGCTCAGTTGTCGACGCGGTGGGCTTCCTTGCGCTGCTCGCGCTTGTAGAAGAGCATCCGCAGCGGGATCGCCGCCACGAGCGCGATCTGCATGGTCGCCCCGATCTTGATCGGCAGGTCGCCGCCCTGGGGGAAGGCCACCCAGAACGTCAGGAAGGCGACGTTGACCATGATCCAGCCGAGGACGACGGCGGCGAGCTGACCCTTGGGCTTCGGGTACTCCACGCGGCTGACCATCAGCCAGGACACGCCGAGCACGGCCAGCAGCGACCAGATGTTCGCCTCGAACAGCATGACGATCGAGATGACGGTCATGCAGCCCATGGGGATGGGCAGGCCCATGAAGTCGCCGCTCTTGGTCTTCACGCAGGCGAAGCGGGCCAGCCGTACGACGCCGGCGATGAGCACGGAGGCGGCGGCGGTCAGCACCCACCAGATGGGCACCGTGCCGTTGAAGCCACCCCAGATCACCACCATGAAGGCGGGCGCGAAGCCGAAGCTGATGACGTCGGCGAGGTTGTCGAGTTCGGCGCCCATGGCCGAGGCGCGGAAGCGCCGCGCCACCAGGCCGTCGAACAGGTCGCAGGTGGCGCCGATGAGCAGCAGCACCACGGCGGTGGCGAAGAAGCCGGGCTGGATCACCAGGCCCTTGTTCGCCTGCAGGGAGCTGACGGCCGAGGTGGCCAGCACGCACACGGCCAGGAAGCCGCACAGCGCGTTGCCCAGCGACAGGGAGTCTGCGGCGGAAAGTCGGAACGCCTTGCCGACGGGCCCACGGGGGTCCTCGTCGTCGGCTTGCCAGCCGCCTGCGTCAGCCGTGGTCAATTCGGGTCACCCCCGCAACCGTCTTCTCACCCACGGCGACCGCGGGCGTGATGCCTTCGGGAAGGTAGATGTCCACGCGCGAGCCGAACCGGATCAGGCCGATCCGCTCGGTCTGGGTGACCTTGGCCCCCGCGTTCAGGTACGGCACGATCCTGCGCGCCACCGCGCCCGCGATCTGCACCATCTCGATGTCGCCGAGCGCGGTCTCGAAATGCCACACCACGCGTTCGTTCTGGTCGCTGTCCTTGTTGAATGCCGGCAGGAACCCACCCGCCACATGCTGCACGGAGGTGACGGTTCCCGCAAGGGGTGCCCGGTTGACGTGCACGTTCAGCGGGCTCATGAAGATCGCCACCCGGGTCCGGCCGTCCGGCCACGGGTCGATGCTCTGCACCACGCCGTCGGCGGGCGACAGGACGCGGCCCTGACCGGGCGTCCGGTCGGGGTCGCGGAAGAACCAGAGCATCCCGCCGGTGAGTGCGGTCAGCGGCACGGCGGCCAGCGCCCAGCGCTTGTCCTTGCGGGTGAGCAGCGTGGTCGCGGCGGCGGCCGCCACGGTCGGGAGGAGCCACGGGGACACCCCGCGCGCCAGGCGCACGCGGGCGGTCTTAGCTGAATCGTCTGACACGGACAACCTTTGGAGTGGTGAACGAACCGGCGCTTTGCCGTGATGTTACAGAACTTGCAACTATGACACGACGCAACTAGACACAGCAAAGCGCCTAGAACGCCTTTTAGCTAGCCCCGCTCTGGCTTGCGCTCTTCACGCCCTTGCGCGCGTCGCTGCGGGACTTGAGCAGGCTGGCGACGGTGGTGACGACCATCGTGGCACCGATGACCGCGAGCGAAAGCTGGATGGGCACGGTGGGCGCCCAGGAGACGTCGCTGGCGTGCAGAGCCTCCAGAACCAGCTTAACCCCGATGAAGCCGAGGATGAACGCCAGGCCGTAACTGATGTAGACCAGCCGCTGGAGCAGCCCGCCGAGCAGGAAGTAGAGCTGACGCAGGCCCATCAGGGCGAACGCGTTGGCGGTGAAGACGATGAACGGGTCCTTGGTGAGCCCGAAGATGGCGGGGATGGAGTCGAGCGCGAACAGCAGGTCGGTGGTGCCGATCGCGACCATGACGATGAGCATCGGGGTGACCATGCGGCGGCCGTGGATCCTGACCATGATCTTGGAGCCGACGTAGTCGGGCGTGGTCGGGAACGCCTTGCGCACCCACCGCAGCACCGCGTTCTCCTGGAAGTCCTCGTCGTCGCCCTTGACGTGCTGGCGGACGATGTTGATCGCGGTGTAGACGAGGAAGGCGCCGAAGACGTAGAAGAGCCAGCTGAAGCGCTCGAGGGCGGCCGCGCCGAGCGCGATGAAGATGCCGCGCATGACCAGCGCCATCAGGATGCCGACCAGCAGCACCTTGTGCTGGTACTGCTTCGGCACCGCGAACCGGCTCATGATGATGAAGAAGATGAACAGGTTGTCGACGCTCAGGCTGTACTCGGTGATGTAGCCGGCGAAGAACTCACCGGCCTTGCCGCCCCCCTCGGTCACCCACAACAGCACACCGAAGGCGACGGCGAGCGCGATGTAGAAGGAGACCCAGTAGGTCGCCTGCCGCATGGAGAATTCGCGGGCCTCGCCCCTGTCGACGATCCACAGATCGATGGCGATGACCAGGAGGAGCCCGCCGATCACGGCGATCCAGGCCCACACGGGTACGGTCACGTTGTTCCTACCTCCGGCACGCATGACTGACAGCCGGAGGTCTCTCCCGCCGGCGCGATCGGCCGACCGGCAGCCCCGGGGGCCCCGTGGAGCGGGGCTACACCGTGATGACGAGGCTGCCGCGAAGGGATACTCCCCTCCCCTAACCAACGCAGTATAGGAGAACGCGGGGTCGCGACGTAATCTTCCCAGGCGTCTTCACGCGTTGTAGACGCCCAGGACAGCGTCCACCGCGTCGTCGTCGCGGGGCAGCGCCGCGCCCCTTTCCGCCGCCGCCCGAGCGTGCCGTTCCGCCTCGCCGGGCTCCTCCAGAACCGCCCGTACGGCCGCGCGCGCCACCCCCGCATCCCCGTACGGCACCAGCGTCCCGGCGCCCCCCAGCAGGTCAGGGATGCCACCCACCTCGGTGGCCACCACCGGACGGCCCGCCATGAGCGCCTCACTGAGGCTGAGCGGCATTCCCTCCCAGCGGCTCGGCCAGAACACGACGTCGGCCGCGGCCAGCAGGTCGGGCACGTCGTCGCGGTTGCCCAGCAGCCGCACGGGCAGCTTCTCCCTGTCCACACGTTCCTGGAGCTCCCGCTTCAGCGGCCCCTCCCCCGCGATCGCGAACATCGGCTCCCGCGCGCCCCAGGGTCCGGCCGCCACGTCCAGCAGGAACTCCAGCCCCTTCTGCTGCGCCAGCCGCGCGACCGTCAGCACCACGGGCCGCTCCCCGGCGCCGAGCTCCTCGCGCACCCGCGCGGCGGTGCGTGACGGCGGCCTGGGCACGGGGGCGGGCACCACGGCCGGGCGCACGTCGCGGGCGCCGAGCGCGGTCATCCGCGCGCCCAGATCCGGTGAGACCACCAGCACGGTGCCGGCGCCCCGTGCCACGATCCGCTCCAGCACGCCGTGGACCGCGCCGATGAATCCTCCGGCGGTGAGCGCGTTGTGCAGCGTCACCACCAGCGGCGGGCGGGCCCGGCCGAGCCCGGCCAGGACGGCGAGGGCGCCCGCGCGCAGCCCGTGCGCGTGCACGACGCGGGCCTCGCGGGTGATGCGGCGGATCGCGGCGACCGCCGCCAGGTCGCGGGCCGGGTGCGGCCGGTCGGAGACGGCGACCGGGACGAACCGCGCCCCGGCCGCGCCGAACCCGAACGCCTCGCCGACGGCCGCCGGCCCGGCGACGACCACCTGGTGGCCGCGCCGTACCAGGCCTTCGGCCAGCATGAGCACGTGCCGCCCGGTCCCGCCTGACGTGGTTCCGAGCACGAACACCACCCGCACGACGCTTCTCCTCTCCACCATCCACTGATGCCCGTTCCGGTCCCGGTCAGCGCCGCAGGGCCATCCCGGCCAGGGCGCGGGCGTCGTCGCGGTCCAGCAGCGCCGCCACCGCGGCGCCCGCCACGATCGCGACCACCCCGCCCAGCACCGTGGCCCCGAGCCGCGGCCAGAACCCCTCGGCCCCGACCAGCCCCGCCGCCCACGCGCCCGCCAGGAACCCCGCCGCCCCTCCGGCCACCGTCGCGAACGCCGCCCTGACCAGCCCAGCGACCGCCGCCCTGCCACGGGCCCGCAGCACCGCGACCAGCAGCCAGAGTCCGCCCACGGTCATCCCGGCGCTCATCCCGAGCGCCATCCCGGCGATCTCCCACTCATCCGGCAGCACCAGCACGAACCCGGCCTGCGCCACCATCACCACCAGCCACCCGGCCACGGTCCCGGTGGCCGCCTCGCGGCCCTTGCCCGCCGCGTACAGCACCCGGCTCAGGTGCGCGATCAGCCCGTACCCGATCAGGCCCGGCGCGAACAGCGCGATCGTCCGCGCGAGCTGCGCGTGCGGCACCGCCGACTCCGACCCCAGCAGAAACACCTCCGCGCCCGGCCCGGACACCGCCGCAAGCGCCCCCGCCGCAAGCCCCGACACCAGCACGACCGCCCGCGTCGTGCGCGCGGCCAGGCCCGCGAAACCCTCCTCGTCACCGCTCTCCGCCCGCGCGGACAGCCCGGGAAAAGCACTGGTCGCGATGGGTACGGCCAGCACCGCGTACGGCACGAGGTAGATGGCCCACGCGTAGTTGTAGACCGCGATCGCCCCTACGCCGATCCCGTTGGACAGGTACAGCACCACGACCATGGCCGCCTGCTGGGCCAGCAACCCGGCGATCCCGGCGAACGCCAGCCCGCGCACCTGCGCGGCCACGCCCTCGGGGAAGCGCAGCGTGGGCCGCCACCGGAGCCCGAGCCGCGACGCCGGCCCGGCGACGGTGAGCACGAGCGCGAGCACGCCCAGGCTGGTCCCGGCCGCCAGCACGGTCTCGCCCGCGTCGAGCGGACTGACCGGCGCGCTCACGCCGCCGCTGACCGGGACGAACACCAGGTAGGCGGCGATCACCACGATGCTGGACACCAGTGGCGCCACGGCGGGCCCGGCGAAGCGTTTGTGCGCCTGAAGGACGCCGTAGAGGACGACGGCCACGCCGTACAGGGGGATCTGGGGGGCGAAGACGACCAGCATGTCCGCGGTGACGGCCCGCACGGCCTCGACCTCGCACGGCGGGAGCGCGGAGCCGTAGAAGAGCCCGGCGATGGGGCCGGCCAGCACCGCCACGGCCACGGCCGTCGGGACCAGCACGACCAGCACCCAGGTCAGCAGCGCCGAGGAGACCCGGCTCACGTACGCGTGGGCCTCGACGGGCGAGGCCGCCACGGCCTGGGCGCCGCGGGCGGCCTCCGGGGAGTCGGGTTCCTCCAGCGGCGGCTCACCCCACGGACGGGCGCGGGCGGCGGCGCCGGCGAGGACCGGAACCACCATGCCGGCCAGCGCTCCCCCGACCACCACCTCGAAGACGATGTTGGGGATCTGGTTGGCGGTGAAGTAGGCGGTGGACAGGCATTCGGTGCCGACGGTCTGGGCGAAGACGTACTGCTTGGCGAAGCCGGTGACGCGCGCGAGGATCGTGATCGCGCCGATCAGTACCGCGCCGCCCGCGACGCCCCGCGCCAGCCGTCCGGTCACGGGGCGGGGCGGCGGCCGAGCATGTCGATGCGGTTGAGCACCGGGTTGCCCGCGATGACCTTGGTGAAGGAGACCTTCTCCGAGGCGGCGGTCAGGACGGCGACGGTGCCGAGCACGGCCAGCCGTCCCGGGCGGCCGAGCGTGGTGACGGCGGCCAGGCCGAGCAGGGCGCCCAGGGCGTTGGCCCCGGCGTCGCCGAGCATGGCGCGCTCGCCGAGGTCGTCGGGCAGCAGTGCGGCGGCGGCGCCCAGCGGGACGGCGGCCAGCGCCGCGCCCGACGGGGAGCCGCGCAGCAGTGAGGCGGCCAGCAGCGGGCCGCCGGTCAGCAGCGCGACCTTGATGGCCCGGCCGGGCCGCAGGTCGAAGAGGTTGGCAAGGTTGGCGGCGCCGGCGATGGTGGCGCCGTTGGCGAGGGTGTCGAGGGGGCCGCGCGAGACGAGCGCGGCGGCGGCCAGGCCGGTGGCGCCGATACCGAGGATCTTGACGGCGCCGCTGGTCACCTCTCCCTTGGCCAGGGCGCTGAGGTGGCCCTTGAAGCCCTTGGAGGAGGTGCTGCCGTAGAGGTCGTCGTAGGCGCCCAGCGCGCCGCTGCCCGCTCCGGCCAGGAGGGCGGCCAGCCGTACGCGGAGGTCCAGGCCGGGGGCGAGCGCGGCGGCGGCGCTCGCGCCCGCCACGAACGCGGGGCCTTCGAGCAGCGTGATCGGCTCGCCGCGGTGGTTGCTCCGGGTCCAGGTGGCGGCGGCGCGCAGCCCGCCCGTGGCCACGACCTCGCCGGACGGCGTGGCCGTCTTCTCGGGAGCCTCGGCCACACGCGAGGTGAAGGCGGAGTAGGCGGCGCGGGCGGCGACGGCGCCGAGTGCGGCTCCGGCGAGCGCGCACAGCAGGGCACGGGCCATGGTTCAGCTCCCTGACGAGGTGGGGACGGGGGTGGGACTGGGCAGCGGCGGCTGGAAGTCGGTCACGCCGGTGCCGATGCCGTACTGGCCGGCCCGCCCGGCGATCTGCTCGCGCAGGGCGTAGACGCCGACGACGCGGCCGGCGGGCATGTCGAGGGTGTCGATGCTGGAGACCCGCTGGCGGATGTCGCCGGAGTCGCGCAGTTCGGTGATGACGCCGCCGGGGGCCACCGCGGTCGTGCTGCCGGCGATGAGCGCGCCCTTGCTCCCGGCGTCGAGGCCGGCGGCGAGGGAGACGAGCGCGGCCGCCTGCGTCTCGGCGCGCTCGCCCTCGAAGGGCTTGTCCGGCGCGAACATCACCGCGAGCGTGGCGCGCTTGTCGACGTCGCCCTCGACGCTGATGAAGCCGCCCTTCTCGAACGCGGCCAGCACGGCGGCGGTCTCGGCGTTGGCGGTGCCCGCCTGGGTGGGGTCGGCGGTCGTCAGCGTCGCGGCCAGGAGCTGGGCGACCTTGTCGTAGACGCTCGCGCCGGCGGTGTAGGTGAGGTCGGCGGGCTTGAGCTGGGTGGCCAGCCCGTCGAGGACGCCTTCGCTGTCGAGGGCCAGGAACTTGTCGCTGATCGTCACCCGCTGGCCGACGGTCGCGCCGGCCTGGTCGAGCACCTGCTGCTGCGCCTCGCGCAGGGCGGCGGTGGAGCCGGGCGTGTCGACCAGCAGCACGCGCTGGCCGCTGAGCCCGCCCGCGACCAGGGCCAGCACCGGGGTCATGTCCTTGACGAAGGAGTCGTTGCCGGCCTGGCGCCGGGCCAGGTCGTCCTTCTCGGCGCGCAGCTCGCTGTTGCTCTTGATCAGCCCGTCCGTGGTCTCCTTGGCCATCTGGATGGCCGGATTCTGCAGCAGCGTGGTGCCCATGACGATGCCGACCGCCAGCGCGAGAAAGATGGCGACGATGGAGACGAGGTGATAGCGGAAATCGATCACGAGAAAAGTCCGACCAGCCAGAAGATGAAGGCGTTCCAAAGGTCTTGCTGGCCGTTGAGCCAGGTCTGGCCGATGGGCGAGCTGAACAGAGCGACCCCCATCGTGACGAGCGCGGTGCTCACCAGCAGCAGCAGCTGCGGCGTGGAGATGCGGCTGCGGTAGAGCCTGCTCACGCCCTTGGCGTCGATGAGCTTGCTGCCGATGCGCAGCCGGGTGAGGAAGGTGCTGGCCATGCCGGAGCGCCCCTTGTCGAGGAACTCCTCCAGCGTCCAGTGGGTGCCGACGGCGACGATGAGCTCGGCGCCCTTGTCGTCGGCCAGGAGCATGGCGATGTCCTCGCTGGTGCCGGTGGCGGGGAAGATGACGGCCTCGCGGCCGAGCTGGTGCACGCGCTCCAGGCCGGGCGCGCGGCCGTCGCGATAGGCGTGCACGATGAGCTCGGCGCCGCAGGTGAGGGCCTTGGTGGAGACGGAGTCGAAGTCGCCGACGATCACGTCGGGCAGGTATCCGGCCTCCAGGAGCGCGTCCGCGCCGCCGTCGACGCCGATGAGGACGGGGCGGTACTCGCGGATGTACGGCCGGAGCGTGGCGATGTCCTCTTTGTAGTGGTACCCGCGCACGACGATGAGAACGTGCCTGCCCTCGATGGGGGTGCGGATCTCCGGCACGCCGACTCCGTCGATGAGAAGCCTGCCCTCACCACGAACGTACTCCATCGTGTTGACGGCGAAAGCCTCGATCTGCACGGAAAGTCCGGCGCGTGCCTCGGCCATGGCGGCCTCGACGGTCTCCTCGGTCGCGACGTCGCCCTTGCCGACCATCTCCTCGCCGAGGTAGACGATCCCGTCGCAGACGCGGACCGGTTCGCCGTCTGCCACCCGCTCGAACAGCTCGGGCGTGGCGTTGTCGACGAACGGGATGCCGGCCTCGACCAGGATCTGCGGACCGAGGTTGGGGTAGCGCCCGCTGATCCCCGCCGCGACGTTGACCACGGCGGCGGCGCCGCACGCGACGAGCGCCTCCGCGCTGACCCGGTCCACGTCAACATGGTCGATAATCGCAATTTCCCCCGGCCGGAGGCGCTTGGTTAGCCTCTTCGTCCGCCGGTCGATTCTCGCCACTGCCGTGAGGCCGGGAAGGTCACCGACCTTCCTGCCGCGGAGGCCCGGCAACTTGTTCCCCGGTACCTTCATCAAGACCATCCTGCCAGAGCCGGAGAGCCCGGGGGCCACGCACTGCGCGGCGTGTCTGATATGTCACGCAGAGTCGGCAGCGGCGAGCCCCAGCAATTCTTCCGCATGGGCCCTGCCCAGCTCGGAATCTTCCAGGCCCGCCAGCATGCGCGAAAGCTCGCGTACCCGGCCCTCGTGGTTGAGCGTGAGCACGCCGCTGCGCACCACGCTGCCGTCGCTGGCCTTCTCCACGACGAGGTGCTGGTCGGCGAAGGCGGCCACCTGCGGCAGGTGGGTGACGACGATAACCTGAGCGGTGCGGGCGAGCCTGGCCAGGCGGCGGCCGATCTCGACCGCGGCCTTGCCGCCCACGCCCGCGTCGACCTCGTCGAAGACGAAGGTGGGCACGGGGTCGGCGCCGGCGAAGACGACCTCGATGGCGAGCATGACGCGGCTGAGCTCGCCGCCCGAGGCGCCCTTGTTCAGGGGCAGCGGCGGCGCGGCCGGGTGCGCGGCCATGCGCAGCTCGACCTCGTCGACGCCCTCGGGGCCGAACTCGGCGCTCTGGGCGAGCTGCACGACCACGCGGGCGTGCGGCATGGCCAGCGCGGTGAGCTCCTCGGTGACGGCCTCGCCGAAGCGCTCGGCGGCGGCCTCGCGCACCTTGGTCAGCTCGGCGGCCAGCTCGGTGAGCCGCTCGGTCAGCTCGTCGAGCTCGCGGGTGAGCTCGTCGATGCGTTCGTCGTCGCCCTCGAGCTCGGTCAGGCGCGCCGAGGACTGCTGCGCCCAGGCCAGCACGCCGGCGCTGTCCTCGGCGTACTTGCGGATCAGGCCGGTCAGCAGCGAGCGGCGCTCCTGCACGATCGCCAGCCTGGCCGGGTCGGCCTCGATCGACTCGGCGTAGGCGGCCAGGTCGGTGGCCACGTCGGAGATGAGGTAGCCCGCCTCGGCCAGCCGGTCGGCCACCTGGGCGAGCTGCGGGTCGAAGTCGCGCACACCCTCGACCGCCGAGCGGGCCTCGCCCAGCAGCGAGATCACGTCGTGGGTGCCGTCTGCGGACTCCATCGGGTCGCCGAGCAGCGCCGTGTGGGCGCCGGTGGCCGCGGTGCGCAGCGCGTCGGCGTGGGAGAGCCGCTCCTCCTCCGCGCGCAGCTCCACGTCCTCGCCGGGCTTGGGGTCGACCTTCTCGATCTCCTCCAGGCCGAAGCGCAGCAGGTGGGCCTCCTGGGCGCGCTCGCGCGCCCGGGTCGTCAGCTCCTCCAGCAGCGCGGCCACCTGCTTGTGCCGCTTGTACGCCTGCGAGTACGCCCGCAGCGGCTTGACCAGATCGTCCCCCGCATACCGGTCGAGCGCGGCGCGCTGCCTGGCCGGCTGCAGGAGGCGCTGCTGGTCCATCTGCCCGTGGACGGCCACCAGGTCGTCGGCCAGGTAGGTGAGCGTGCCGACGGGGACGGTGCGCCCGCCCAGCCAGGCGCGCGAGCGGCCCTCGGCGGAGACGGTGCGCGAGATGATCAGCTCGCCGTCCTCGACCTCGCCGCCGATGTCCTCGACCTGCTGGCCGACGCGGCCGCCGGCCTCGATGACCAGCGTGCCCTCGACGGTCGCCTTGTCGGAGCCCGGACGGATGCGCGAGGGGTCGGCACGGCCGCCGAACAGCAGGCCGAGCCCGGTGACGACCATGGTCTTGCCCGCTCCGGTCTCGCCCGTGACCACGTTGAATCCCGGCGAGAGCTCGAGAACGGCCTCGTCGATGACACCCAGCCCCTGGATGCGGACCTCTTCGACCCTGGGTCGCACCGGCCACTCCTGTCGCTGCCTGCGTTTACGGTCGCACCCGGCTTCGGAGCCCACTGTCCGAACACACGTGCGCAAGCGATCCTACGCGCTCCTGAGCCAATTGACTCAGGGACGCACCCTTCCGCGCCACCCCTGCACGGGAAGTTCGAACTTGGCGACCAGCCTGTCGGTGAACGGCGCGCCGGTGCTCTCGATGCCGTGCAGGCGGGCCACGCGCACCGGGTGCTCGCCGCGGCGGACCTCGACGCGGGTGCCGGTCGGCAGGTCGAAGCGGCGGCGGCCGTCGCACCAGAGCACGCCGCCCGGCGTGCCGGGCAGGATCTCGACGGCGTGGGTCGCGCGCGGCGAGACGACCAGGGGCTTGGCGAACAGCGCGTGGGCGCTGATCGGCACCATGAGCAGCGCCTCCACCTCCGGCCAGACCACCGGGCCGCCGGCGGAGAAGGCGTAGGCAGTGGAGCCGGTCGGGGTGGCGCAGATGACGCCGTCGCAGCCCCAGCGCGACAGCGGGCGGCCGTCGACCTCGGCCACGACCTCCAGCATGCGCTCGCGCTTTTCGACGGTGGCCTCGTTGAGCGCCCACGTGTCGGCGATCACCTGGCCGTTGAGCCGGGCGAGCACGTCGATGGTCATGCGCTCCTCGACGTCGTAGTTCCCGGCGACGACGCTGTCGACGGCGGCGGCCAGGTCGTCGACCTCGGCCTCGGCCAGGAAGCCCACGTGGCCGAGGTTGACGCCGAACAGCGGGGTGCCGGCCGAGCGGGCCAGTTCGGCCGAGCGCAGCAGCGAGCCGTCGCCGCCCAGGACGATCATCACCTCGGCGTCCTTGGCCGCGCCGGGGTCGCACGGCACCACCTCGGCGCCGACGCACCCGATCTCCACGGCCTCCTGCTCCAGCACGCGCACGGTGATCCCGGCGTCGACCAGGCGGTTGACGACAAGGCGGGCGCTGTCGACGGCGGCGCCGCGCCCGGTGTGCACGGTGACCAGAACGGTCCGGTTCATTGGGGCCCTTCTTCTACGGCGCGCTGGATCTCGGCGTCGAGGTCGAGGAGCCCGGCGACCGGCGGCTCGCCCTCCCCCTTGCCCAGCCAGAGCAGGTATTCGACATTTCCCGACGGTCCCGGCAGCGGGCTGGCCGTGACGCCGCGCACCGCCAAACCTATGTCCTGTGCCTTGGCGGCGGCGTCGCGGACCGCCTGCGCGCGCAGCGCGGGCTCGCGCACCACGCCGCCGGCGCCGACGCGCTCCTTGCCCACCTCGAACTGCGGCTTGACCAGCATGACGAAGTCGGCGGCCGGCGCGGCCACGGCGGCGAGCGCGGGCAGCACCAGCCGCAGCGAGATGAACGACAGGTCGCCGACGATCAGTGTGGGGGCCTCGCCGACCATCTCCGGCGTCAGGTCGCGCACGTTGACGCGTTCCATGACGGTGACCCGCTCGTCGGTCCGCAGCGACCAGGCGAGCTGGCCGTAGCCGACGTCCACGGCCAGGACGTGGGCGGCGCCGTGGCGCAGCAGCACGTCGGTGAAGCCTCCGGTGGAGGCGCCGGCGTCGAGGCAGCGGCGGCCCTCGACGCTCAGGGCCTTGAAGGCCTCCAGCGCGCCGAGCAGTTTGTGCGCGCCGCGCGAGACGTAGTCGGGGCCGTCGGGCGACTCGGCCACGACGATGGCGGCGGCGGTGTCGACCTGGGTGGCCGCCTTGCCGGCGACCTGTCCGCCGACGCTGACCCGGCCGGCTTCGATGAGCTGGGCCGCCTGTTCGCGGGAGCGGGCCAGGCCGCGCCGTACGAGCTCGCTGTCGAGCCGGACGCGTCGGCTCACTGCTCGTCCATCGCGGCGAGGGTCTCCTCCAGCCCGGCGAACGCGTCGTCGTAGACGGCGGCGTGCTCGCCCACGGGCAGCCCGGACAGACGTTCCAGACCTGCGAGAACGGCGTCGACCCGTTCGTCGCCCGTCCCCTCCGGGATCTCAGTCATGACACGACCGTAACGCCTGGCACCGACACCCGGCACCTCGGCAGGCGTGTCACACGTTATGCAGTCGTATGGAACGCTACGGTCCGTGTCAGTGGGGAGAAAGGAAGCGCATCCATGGCAAGCGTCGAGGAGTGCCGGGCCGCTCTGGCCAAGCTCGTCGCCAATTTCGACGAGATCAGCGACGAGGACCGCGCCAAGCACGTCGTCGAGCGGACGGTCAGCTGCCGTGTTTCCGACCTCGACGTCGTCTTCTACGGCCGGCTCAGCCACGACGGCCTGGATCCGTTCACGGAGGTGCCTCCGGCCGACGGCAAGGAGGCGGACGTGAAGCTGACCATCACGAGCGACGATCTGATCGCGCTGGTCGAAGGTGAGCTCGACCTGGCCAGGGCCCTGCTGGGCGGCCGGGTCAAGGTGGACGCCAGCTTCGGTGACCTCCTGCGGCTGCGGAAGTTGCTCTGATATGCTTAACGCATCCGTTAAGTACTTGAGGTGCGTCCATGGGAATGATCATCGACGCGGAGCGGCTCAGCCGCCGCTTCGGGCAGAGCACCGCGGTTGACCAGCTGACCCTCACGGCCGGCGCCGGCGAGGTCGTCGGCCTGCTGGGTCCCAACGGCGCCGGCAAGACCACGACCATCAGAATGCTGGCCACCCTGCTCCCGCCGAGCTCGGGCACGGCGCGGGTGTGCGGCTTCGACGTGGTACGCGCGGCCGGCGACGTGCGCCTGCGCATCGGCTACGTCATGCAGCAGGTCTCCCCGATGGGCTACTACATGCTCACCGGCCGGGAGAAGACCGAGATCGAGGCGGCCCTCTACCACGTGCCCAGGAAGCGGGTGAAGGCCAGGGCCGCGGAGGTCCTGGAGCTCGTCGGCCTGAGCGCCCACGCCGACCGCCTGGTGCAGGCGTACTCGGGCGGCATGCAGAAGCGGCTGGAGCTGGCCTGCGGCCTGCTGCACCGGCCCGAGCTGCTCATCCTCGACGAGCCGACGCTGGGCCTGGACGTGCAGTCGCGCCACCACGTCTGGGACCACATCAGGCAGCTCTGCCAGGAGGGCATGACCGTCCTGCTGGCCACCAACTACATGGACGAGGCCGACCGCCTGTGCGACCGGCTGACCATCATCGACCACGGCCGCGAGATCGTCTCGGGCACTCCGGCCGAGCTCAAGGCGGAGATCAGCGCGGACAGCCTCGACGAGGTCTTCCTGCGCCACACCGGCCACGCGCTGCGTGAGGAGGCGGCGTGATGTGGGCCCAGGAGGTGCTGGCGCTGTCGCGGCGCTGGCTGCTGATGACCCTGCGCGAGCGGCTGAACCTGTTGTTCAGCGTGCTCCAGCCGGCGGTGTGGCTGGTGTTCTTCGCCGGCTCGCTGGGCGGTGCCATGAACGCCGAGGTCGTGGGCACCACCGACTACCTCGCCTTCGCGGTGCCCGGCATCATCGCCTTCACCGTCGTCGGCAACGGAGTGAGCGCGGCGATGCCGCTGCTGTTCGACAAGGAGACCGGCTACCTCGACAAGCTGATGAGCATGCCGATCAGGCGCAGTTCGCTGATCGTCTCGCGCTTCGTCTTCCAGATGGGCATGAACTCGGCGCAGGTGCTGGTCATCCTGCTCGTCGCGCTCCTGCTCGGGGTACGGCCCGCCACCGGCCTGCCCGGTGTGCTGGCGATCCTGCTCACCGCGGCGCTGCTGACGCTGGCGATGACGGCGGCGGCCATGGCGCTGGCCTGCGCGGTCCCCTCGCACGGCACGTTCTTCGCGGTCACCGGGTTCGCCTCGCTGCCGCTGCTGTTCATGTCCAACGCCTTCGTGCCGCTGACCGCGATGCCCGGTTGGATGCAGGTCGTGGCGCGGGCCAACCCGCTCACGTACGCGATCGAGGCGATGCGGCTGCTGATGCTGGACGGCTGGAGCGCCGGGCTGCCGGTGGCGATGGGGGCGCTGGTGCCGGCGTCCGCGCTGCTGCTCGTGGTGGGAGCGTGGCAGTTCGGACGCCAGACCAGCGAACGCGTCGCCTAGAGGAGCGGCTGGGCGCGGTCCAGGGCGGGCGGGTTCACCGGGCCCGTGCCGAGGTAGGAGCGCAGGGCCTCGTAGTCGCGCGGCCCGCGCACGGCGTCGGTGTAGCCGGTGAAGGCGGTGTAGCCGTCGGCGCCGATCAGCGTGTAGGCCAGGGCGGCGAGACGGTAACCGCGGGCCGGGTCGAGCGGCTTGCCGTCGATGAGCACGTTCTCGACGCGCTCGCCGACCGGCTTGCTCACGTCATACGAGAAGCGGACATTTCCTGATACGGCCAGCGGGGCGAACCGGACCGTCCCGTTGGCCTGCGTCTGCCACTGCTGCTCAAGCGCCTGGTCGATCTGGGCGCCCTTCACCGACACGGTCAGCACCGGGTTGGCGTAGCCCCACGCCGCCCACGCCTGGGCGAAGGTGACGGGACCGGCCTTGAGGTCGCCGCGCAGCGAGTTGGAGCCCTTCACCGGCGCCACCGCGACCATAGCCAGGTCGGCGCCGTCGGAGGCGGCCTTCTCCGCGTCGGCCGCGAGGTTGCCCAGCGTGCTCTCGCCGTCGGCGTCGCGCACCCTGGTCACGTCACCGGTCAGCGTGCCGATCTGGCGGGCGCCGGTCTCCTTGGCCTTGGCGTTCCAGTAGTCGACCATCGCGACCATCTCGGGGTCGGCGGGCACGTCGCGGGTGACGGGGTGGTTGCGCGCGGTCGTGGCCGGCCTGATCACGTCGCGGGTGCGGCGGTCGATCTTCAGGTTGATCTCGTTGATGAGCCGGCCGTGGTTGGCCGCCTCCACGACCGGGCGGAGGTTGCCCGCCGGGTCGGGCAGCGAGCAGTTGAAGAACCAGTGCCAGTGGCCGGTGACGATCGCGTCGATGTCGGGCGAGGCGTCGCGGGCGAAGTCCCAGATCGGGCCGCTCTTGGTCGCCCCGCAGCCGTTGAAGTCCTGGCCGGCGGCGCCGCCCTCGTGCACGTTGGCGACGATGGCCTCCACGCCCATCCGCTTGAGGATCGCGGCGTACTTGTTGGCCGTCTCCACCAGCGGCAGGTTGTCCAGCGTGGGCTGGTAGGAGGTCGAGCCGGCGACCGTCGTGGGCGTGGTGAGGTTGATGAAGCCCACCGGCACACCCTGGAAGCGCTTGATCACGAATGGCTCCAGCACCGGGCGGGTGCTGCCCTTGCGGGTCATGTTGGCCGAGGAGATCTCGAAGCGGGCGCCGGGGAAGCGCCTGCCGGAGGAGTCGGTGAAGCAGCTGTCCAGGCCGACCTCGCCGAAGCACCTGCCCTTGCCCATGTGGTCGCGGGTGAACTCCAGCGACCGGTCGAACTCGTGGTTGCCCGCCGCGGTGAACTGCACGCCGATCCGGTTCAGGAACTCGACGGTCGGCTCGTCGGCGTGGTGGGAGACCTCCACGGGCCAGCCGCTGAAGTCGTCGCCCGTGGTGAAGGTGACGGTGTTGCGCTTGCCGTTCCGCAGATTCTTCAGGTGGGTCGAGACGTACGGCGCGCCGCCCACCACCAGCGTGTTGCCCGCGCCGTCCTTGATCGTGCCGTCGGCGGCGTTGTTCTGCGGGGTGATGTAGCCGTGGAAGTCGGTGATGGACAGCAGTTGCACGTCGACGGGCTGGCGCCCGGCGGCGGAGGCGGGCTGTGCGGTGAGCGCCACAAGGGCGGCCGCGCCTATCAGCAGGGGTAAACGCATGGGGGATCTAACCCTTCGTTCCGGTGAATGCGATTCCGGCGATGAGCTGGCGCTGCATGATCACGAAGAGCACGATGACCGGCAGCGAGGCGACGATCGATCCGGCGAACAGGATCGGGAAGTTGGTCTGGAACTGTCCGCGGAGCGAGGCCAGCCCGGCGGCCAGCGTCATCTGCTCGGGGTCGGTGTTGACGACGAGGGGCCACAGCAGGCTGCTCCACGACCACATGACGCTGAGCAGGCCGAGCGCCAGCAGCCCCGGCCTGACCAGCGGGAGCATGACGTGCCAGTAGATCTGCAGCGGGCTGGCGCCGTCGAGGCGGGCGGCCTCGTCGAGTTCGGTGGGCAGCGTGAGGAAGAACTGCCGCAGCAGGAACGTCCCGAAGGCGCCGAACACGCCGGGCGCGATGAGCGCCTGCAGCGTGTTGAGCCAGCCGAGACCCTGCATGATCTCGTAGCGGGGCAGCAGGAACAGCTCCTGCGGCACCATGAGCACGGCCAGGAACACCATGAAGATGACGCCCCGGCCGGGGAAGCGCAGCCGCGCGAAGGCGAACGCGGCCAGCGAGCACAACAGCAACTGCCCGGCCGTGACCGCGGCGGTGACCACGACCGTGTTGAGGAACTGCCGCCCGAGCGGCACCGTCTTGAACACGTCGGTGAAGTTCTCCCACCGCCACGACGGCGTGAGCACCGGCGGCACCCGCAGCGAGTCGCTGAGCGTCTGCAGGGAGACGATGAGCTGCCACGCGAAGGGCGCCAGCATGACCAGCGCCCCGGCGATCAGCGTCACATGCGCGGGCCAGGTCCTACGCATAGTGCACCCACCTCTTCTGCAGCCTGAACTGGATCGCGGTGAGCACGAGGATCAGGCCGAGCAGCACGACGGCGATGGCGGCGGCGTAGCCGCGCTGGTTCTGCAGGAAGCCCTGCTCGAAGAAGAAGTAGACGATCGTGCGGGCGCCGGGCAGCGCCGGGCTCTTGAGGTCGAAGATGAGGTAGACGAGGTCGAAGACCTGCAGCGCGTTGATCAGCGTGATGACGAGGACGAAGAAGGTGGTCGGGGTCAGCAGCGGCAGCGTGATGCGGAAGAACTGGCGCAGCCGCCCGGCCCCGTCGATCTCGGCCGCCTCGTAGTAGTGGCGGGGAATGCCCTGGAGCCCGGCCAGGAACAGCACCGCGTTGTACCCGATGGAGCTCCAGATACCGACGAGGGCGAGGGCGTAGATCGCCACGTCGGGGTCGGCCACCCAGTACGGGCCGTCGATCCCGACCGCCGCGAGGAGCTGGTTGATCGGACCGAAGTCGCCGTTGTACAGGTAGCGCCAGGTCAGGCCTACGGCCGCGGGCATGGTGACCACCGGCAGGAAGTAGATCGTCCGGTAGAAGCCCAGCCCGCGCAGGCCGCGTACGTTGAGCAGCGCCGCGACCACGATCGACAGGGGCACGCCCGCCAGCACCAGCACCGCGTACAGCAGCGTGTTGCCCAGCGCCCCCCTCATCTCCTCGTCGGCGGCCAGCGCGGTGAAGTTGTCCAGGCCGACCCAGGTCTGCCCGCCGAACACGCCTGACTCGGTGAAGCTGAGGTAGAGCGTCTGCGCGATCGGCCAGACGTAGAACACGGCCAGGCCGAGGGCCATCGGGGCGATCAGCGCATAACCCCAGAGCCGTTCCCTGCCTTTCATTCCTTGGCCAGGATCTCGTTCATCTTGACCGCGATCTCCTTGGCCACCTCCGCCGTCGGCCGCTTGCCCGTCCAGGCGTCGACCAGCAGCTTCTGCTGCACGTCCTGCCACTTCGCGGTGTCGAGCGTCACGGGGTACTCCACGCCGTGCGGCATCGAGCCCTCGAACAGCCCCTTCAGGTCGAAGTCGGGGTAGGCCTTGTAGAAGCCGTCCTGGGTGCCCTCGCGGGCCGAGATCGAGGCGCCGCCCGCGTCGCTGAAGATCTTCTGGCCCTCCTCAGAGGCGAAGAAGGCGGCGAAGGCGGCGGCCTCCTTCGGGTGCTCGGTCTTGGCCGAGACCGCGTTGGCCAGCGAGGCCACGATCATGCCCTTCTGGACCGGGCCCTTGGGCAGAGGGACCAGGTTGACGCGGGACTTCACCTCGGGGTTGGCGGCGAAGGTGGCGGCGAACCAGGACCCGCCGTAGTACATGCCGTACTTGCCCGTCTGGAACAGTTGCAGCGGCTCGGTGTCGTTGTAGACCTGGGCCTGCGGCGCGACCTTGTCCTTGTTCATCAGGTCGGTCCAGAACTCCAGGCCCTGGATGGAGCCGGCCTCGTCGAAGCCGGACTTCTTGCCGTCGGCCGACAGCACGCGCCCGCCGGCCTGGATCATCGTGTTGTAGAACCCGCCCTGGTCCCACATCGGGGCCATGATGCCCCACTGCTTCTTGGCCGGGTCGGTCAGCTTCTTGGCGGCGGCCTTGACGTCGTCCCAGGTCCAGTCCGCGGTCGGGTACTTCATGCCGGCGGCGTCGAAGATCTTCTTGTCGTACCAGAGCGCGGGCAGGCTCACACTGAACGGCAGCGCCCACAGCTTGCCGTCGTAGCGGTATCCGGCGACGGTGGCCGGGGTGAAGCCGGTCGTCTTGCTCTCGTCGGCCGGGGCGATGACGCCGCCCTTGGCGTACATGCGGACGTTGAGGCTGCTCATCCAGAACACGTCGGGCGCCGATCCACCGGCCGCGGCGGTCTGGAGCTTGGTCCAGTACTGGTCCCAGGGGGTGATCTCCAGCTTGACCGTGACGCCGGGATTGGCCTTCTGGAAGGCGTCGATGATCTTCTGGGCGGCGGGAGCGTCGTTCTTCTCCCACAGCGCATAACTGATCTCGATTTTTCCGGGCTTCTCGGGCTCGCTGGAGCCGCAGCCGGAAGCTAACAGGGCCAGTCCGAGCAGCCCGGCGATGGGCAGGCGCTTACGCATGGTCGTTCTCCAAACAGGGGGTGTGGCTACGGCCATCGAAGGTTGGCCGTCCAGGCGGCGAGCTCTGCGTCGATCTCCGCCCGGGTTCGTGGGTGGCCCGGCGCGTCGGGGCGCCGTTGCCAGGGGTGCGGCCCGCCGGCCGGGCGATACTCCACGCCCAGCGCGTCCAGCCGCCTTTCGTGTACGGCGAGGCGGCCGAGGAAGTCCTCGAAGTCGCGCCCGTCGTTCCATACCGCCTCCGCGAACGCGGCCAGGCGGGGGAAGGCCATGTAGTCCAGCAGCCGGGGCGAGTCGATGTGCTCGGTCCACAGCGCCGCCTGCGCGCCCAGCACCCGCTCGCGTTCGGCGGCCGAGAGCCCGGCCGGCACCGGGTCGAACCCGTGCACGGCGCGCAGCCCGGTCACGCTGCCGATCGCGACCGGCTCCTGCTCGCCCTCGGCCTGCCGGAAGTCCAGATAGGTCTCGGCGAAGGGCGAGACCACCACGTCGTGGCCGGCCCGCGCGGCCATCGCCGCGCACGCCTGCCCGCGCCAGGCGGCCACCGTCAGTCCGGGCGGCAGCCCGCCCGCCAGCAGCTCGTCCCAGCCGACGGGCTTGCGGCCGCGGGCGATGAGGTAGTCGGTGAAGTGGCGGACGAACCAGCTCTGCAGTTCCTCGGCGTCGCGCAGGTCCAGCTCGCGGATGCGCTCCTTGGCGGGGACGCTCTCGTTCCACTGGCCCTTGGGCACCTCGTCGCCGCCCACGCACACGTACGGTCCGGGGAAGAGCTCCAGCACCTCGTCCAGGACGTCCTTGAAGAAGGCGATGGTGGCGTCGGCGACGTTGAGCACGTTCTCGCCGACGCCCCACTCGGTGCGTACCGGCAGGGTCGTGTCCAGGTTGCCGAGCTCGGGGTAGGCGGCGATGGCGGCCTGCGTGTGGCCGGGCAGGTCGATCTCCGGCACCACGGTGACGAAACGGTCGGCCGCGTAGGAGACGATCTCCCGGATGTCGTCCTGGGTGTAGTAGCCGCCGTGCGGGCGGCCGTCCCATCTGCGGTGCTTTTTCGCGCCGAGCGGGGATTCGTGGCGCCAGGCGCCGATCTCGGTGAGCTTCGGGTACTTCCTGATCTGCAGCCGCCAGCCCTGGTCGTCGGTCAGGTGCAGGTGCAGGACGTTCAGCTTGTGGGCGGCCAGCAGGTCGATGTAGCGCAGCAGGTCGTGCTTGGGCAGGAAGTGCCTGGCCACGTCGATCAGGCAGCCGCGCCAGCCGTACCGGGGACGGTCCTCGATCGTGACGGCGGGCACCTGCCACGGCCCGCGCGCGGTACGGCCGGCGCGGAAGGCGGCCGGGCCGAGAAGCTGGCGCAGGGTCTGGGCGCCGTAGAAGGCGCCCGGTGCGGTGGCGGCCTCGATGAGGACGCGGCCGGGGGTGGCGGTGAGGCGGTACTCCTCCTCCGCCATGCCGGGCACGTGGCGCATCTCGATGCCGCCGGGGCCCTCCGGCAGGGGTAAGCCGGTGGCGGGGACGAGCGCCTCGCGCAGCCAGGCGGCGGCGCGGGCCAGGGCGGGGTCGGCGGTGAGCGTGGTGGCCGGGCCCAGGCTGAAGACGCCCTGCCCGGGGACGGCGGAGACCGGCGCCGGAACGAGCGTCACAGGGTCACCACCGTGCCGGTTTCGCGGGCCCGTTCCGCCGCCCACACCAGCAGGTGCCCGGCGAGCGCGTCGGTGGCGTCGCCGCCGAGCGCGCTCTGGTCCCGGGTGGCCACGGCGTCCAGGAACGCCTCCACCAGGCCGCCGTCCCCGCCGCCGTGCCCGTCGGACAGTGAGGCGCCGCCGCCCGTGGCCTTGACGGTGTGCTCCTGGCCGGTGCGGAAGTCGACGACCCTGATCGAGGCGCCGTCGCCCTCGGCGTAGCCGTGCGAGCCGAAGATCCTGGTCTTGCGGTGTTCGAGCGGGGTGAAGGCGGTCATGGTGAAGGCGACCGTCGCGCCGCGGGCGAACTCCACGATCACGACCTGCTGGTCGACCACGTCGTTGTCGGCCGCGTAGACGCAGCGCCCGTACGGGCCCGTCTCCAGGGCCCGCGTGACCCCGGCCACGCTGGCGTCCGCCGTGACCGCGCCGAGCGGCCAGAACTCCTTGTGCGGGTCCCCGATCATCTCCATGTAAAACCGCTTCGCCGAGTACGGGCAGGCCGATTCGATCTCCAGCGGGCACGACACGCAGCGGTCGGCGGCGCCGGCCGGCCGGTTCTCGGGACGGAAGTGGATCAGGGAGCCGAAGGAGGCGACCCGGGCGGGCTCGTCCTCGACGACGTGCAGCAGCCAGTCGAGGTCATGGCACGACTTGGTGAGCAGCATCGGGCCGGATCCGGCCACGTCGCGCCACGCCCCGCGCACGAACGAGTGCGCCTGGTGCCACCACCCCACCGGCTCCAGATGCTGCACGCTGGCGATCTCGCCGAGCACACCGGAGGCCAGGACGCGCTTCAGCTCTCTCGTGTACGCCGTGTAGCGCAGCACGTGGCCCACGGCGAACACGACCCCGGCCCGCTCGACCGCCTCGACGATCCGGCGGGCCTCCTTCTCGGTCGGAGCCAGGGGCTTTTCCAGCAGCATGTCGTAGCCGAGCGCGGCGAAGGCGACGGCGGGATCGGCGTGCTGGTGGTCCTGGGTGGCGATGACCACCGCGTCGGCCAGCTTCGGCACCGCGGCCAGCTCCTCCCAGCCGGGGAAGCAGGCCTCCTCGGGCAGCCCGTGCTCGCGGGCCACGGCCGCGCGGCGCCCCGGATCGGGATCGGCCACGGCCACGACCCTGGCCCGGCCGGAGGCGGCCGCCGCCCTGGCGTAGATCTGCCCGCGCGCTCCGGCGCCGGCGATCGCGATGGTTACGGTCATCGATGTGTTTCACTCCGCGACTTATGTGGGAGTCCATAAATATTCATGGATGACCGGCCGTGG
Source organism: Nonomuraea sp. NPDC059023 (assembly GCF_042740095.1). Taxonomy (NCBI): domain Bacteria; kingdom Bacillati; phylum Actinomycetota; class Actinomycetes; order Streptosporangiales; family Streptosporangiaceae; genus Nonomuraea; species Nonomuraea sp. NPDC059023. The sequence continues at coordinate 129,172 of NZ_JBHYIO010000039.1, forward strand.
TCAAGCCCCAGGTTTCGATGTGGCAGAGACGTCGCTTGCCGTACATAATGAGGTTTCCATCAAAAAGGAGGCATCGACGTGCACGTCAGCGGTGGGGACCTGCAGCGGTTGCGGCAGCTGAACTCGCTCAGCAGCATCCGCGCCCTGCGCGACGCGCGCCGCCCGCTCACCCTCACCGAACTCGCCGCCCACACCGGGCTCTCCCGCGGCTCCATCGTCGACGTCGTCACCGACCTGCAGGAACGCGGCTGGATCGCCGAGGTCGAACCCTCCCCCGGCGGCATGGGCCGGCCCGCCCGCCGCTACCGCTTCCGCTCCGACGCCGGGCACGTCCTCGGCATCGACATCGGCGTGCACAAGGTCCTGGCCACCATCACCGACCTCAACGGCAGGGCCATCGCCAGCGGCCGCACCTCCGTCAGCCCCGGCACCCCGCGCGAGCAGCGCCTCGACGCCATGAACAGAGCCATGGACGCCGCCCTGATCGCCGCCGGCCTCACCCCCGCCCACCTGTGGGGCGTGGCCGCCGGCACCGTCGGCGTCGTCGACCGCGAAGGCGTCATCACCCGCGTCCAGGCGCTGCCCGACTGGGCCGGCACCGACCTCATCGGCCACCTCGGTGCCCGTCTGCCCTGCCCCATCACCATCGAGAACGACAGCAAGCTCGCCGCCCTCGCCGAACAACGCCTCGGCGTCGCCGCGGGCGTACGCGACCTCGTCTACCTCCACGCCGGCCGCCGCCCCGGCGCCGCCCTGATCCTCAACGGGCGCCCCTACCACGGCTTCAGCGGCGCCACCGGGGAGGTGGGACTGATGGAGATCACCGGTTGGAGTACCATGACCGACCACCTGGAATCCTGCCCCGCCGCCGCCGGCGCCCCCGCGGAGGACGCCGCCGCCCTCGTCTTCGGCGCCGCCCGCACCGGCGACCCCACCGCCCGCGCCGCCGTCGAGGCCTACGCCCGGGACCTGGCCCTGGGCACCGCGGCCATGGTCCTCACCCTCGACCCCGAAGTCGTGGTCCTGGGCGGCGGCTTCTCCCGCTCAGCCGACGTCCTCCTCGCCCCGCTACGCCACGCTCTGGCCCCGCACTGCCTGCGCGTACCGGAGATCCGGCCTTCTACGCTGGGCGAGGAATGCGTGGTTCTGGGGGCGGCCTGCCTGGCCTTGGACCACATCGACCACCTGTTCTTCTCCCCCGAAGGCGCCCTCACCCACCCCACGGCCCCCCAACGCCCCACCCCCGCCTAACCCGACCACCCCCGGGCGCCCAACCCCGACCCCCAACGCCCACCTGAACCAACACCCAGCCCGGCCTCTTACCCGGCGCACTGCCCCGACGCCCTCGACCCCGGGGTGCCTTCGACCACCCACATTGCCCAGCGCAGCAGCGCTTCGGACCCCCTGCGACCAGCCACGAATGCGGCCCGCCCAGCACCCGATCCCCCACCCAGCGTCTCGCCTCGCCTACGGGCATCCCACCACCGCGGCCCGTCCACCCCGGAGCCCCCGAGCCCGGTCGGCCGGATCCGCGCCGCTACCCCGTATCAGCCGGCCTGGAGGCGTTCCAGCACCGGCTTGACGCTGTCCTCATCCACACGCCCCGCCCCGGCCGCCGCCCAAGCCGCCTCGCAGGCCGTCCGGAGCCCGTCGATCCACGTCCCGTCACCCTCCAGGCGGAGGCTCCCGTCGACCCAGGTGGCCCGCCAGCCCCGCCGTACCTCGGGATAGTCCTCGCCCAGAGCCCGCAGATCCTCCGCGACGTAGGTGGGCCGATGCTCGGGCGGGGCCGTCAGCACATCGAGCGGACCCGCCACCCCCGTCAGCACCAGCAGACTGTCCACTCCCGCGTTGCTGGCCCCCTCGATGTCGGTGTCCAGCCGATCCCCCACCACGAGCGGCCGCTCGGCCCCCGTCCGCAGCATCGACTCCCGATGCAACGGCGGCGCCGGCTTACCCGCGTAGACAGGCTCAACCCCGGTCGCCGAGGCGATCACCCGCACCATAGCCCCGTTACCCGGCAGTTCCCCCCGCCCGGAAGGCATCGTGCTGTCCCCATTGGACGCCACGAACAGCGCCCCCTGCCGAACCGCCAAAGCCCCCTCAGCCAGCAGCCCGTACGACAACCCGGCCGCGATCCCCTGCACCACCGCCACAGGCTGGTCCGTCGCGGTCGTCACCACCCGAAGCCCCTGATCCCGTACGGCCAGCCGCAACCCCGTCCCACCCACCACCAGCACCCGCGCCCCGGGCTCGAACCGCTCAGCGATCAACCGAGCCGCCGCCTGCGCCGAAGTGACCACATCCTCCGGCTCCGCGGGCACCCCCAACTCCCGGAGATGCCCCGCGATGGCAGCGGGAGTACGCGAAGCATTGTTCGTCACATAAGCCAGCCGAACCCCCCGCCCTTTGGCCGCCACCAACGACTCAGCCGCCCCGGGCACGGCATGAGCCCCCAGATAGACAACCCCATCAAGGTCAAGCAGCAAGGTGTCGTACCTATCGACCAGCACCACATATCCCCTAACCCGCGACCAACACCGCCAGCGACTCTAACCCCCGCGCCTTCACCCACCCACAACCAGTTGTCCGCCCGCACACAGGAGAGCATCACAGCGGCACCGAAGGCGAAACCCAAGAACAAGCCCAAGAGCGAAACCCAAAACCCGAAGCCCGAGGTTCAGGGCCCAAGGCCCGAACTCCCGGAGCCCATGCCAAGAACAAGGCAGCAACCGTCAGCGACAGAGCCCGCAAGCACGAAACCCAGAGGCGCAGACCCCAAAAACCCTACGCACAGAGCCCAAGCTTCCCTTCGGCGGAGCTCCACCCCGTCAGAAGATCGGCAGCCACCCGCACACGCATCAAGCACCCGCGCAACGCCCAGCCCCGCCGGCCAAGCCGCCCAGAGAATCGGAACGCCACCGAACCCCTCACATAGCCCGCCGAGCCCGCAACGTCGCCCGCACATTCCGCAATGCCGTCACATAGTTACGCTCATCCGGCCGCATGGCCACAGCGATAGCCAGCGGCTCCTGAGCCGCCTCCATATCCCCGGTACGCCACAACGACAGCCCAAGCCCAAAATAGGCGTAATCCTCCGCCGGATTGGCATCCACAATCCACCGGAAGGTATCCGCGGCCTGCACGTACTGCCGCGAGTTGAACTGCGCCCGAGCCAACGCCTCCCGAATGCTGCGCGACTCCGGCTCAGCCGCCACCGCACGTTCCAGAAGCGACGCGGCAGCAGCCGGACTGCCCTCCTGAAGAAGCTTCACCCCACGCTGGTACCAGTCATAAACCTCACCCGAAGGCGCTCCGGGGGAATCATCAGGGACGTTTCTGCCTTGGATCATGCGTGAGGGCTCCTTCATCGAACGACGGCAGTTCCGCGCGATTCCCGGAGAGAACGGGCATCGCCGGGATATGGGGGCAACCCGGGGAAGACTCGGACCTCTATGGGAGCATGCCCGGTATGGGGACTCCTGAACTACCGGTGCCAGATGGGCTAATGCTGCGCCCCTTCCGCGGTGTCCGCTTCTCCGTGGACGACCCCGGGGCGGTCACCTCCCCGCCCTATGACCTGATCTCGGACGACGACGTCCAAGCTCTCCTGGACTCTCATCCCAACAATGTCGTCCGCCTCATCCTTCCCCGCGCCCCCGCCCACCTGGCCTCCCCGCCACCGGCCCCCGTCCCCGTCCCTCACACGTCCGCCCCCCAGGCCACACCCCAGCCGCCCTCCGCGAGCCCGCACAACACGGACGCCGAAAGCCCGCAGCCCACGGACGCCACAGAGCAGCACGGCGCGAACACCACAGTCCAGCCCGGCACGGCCCAAGCCTCCCTTCGCGCCTCCACCGTCGATGGACCCGCGGCCACCGCACGCCTCGACGACATTGGACAAGCTCCCACGCACCGCCCACACCCCAGAACACCGCCCAACCCCGAAGAGGCGGACCAGGCATCGGGAACAGGCCAGGACGCCGGTGAGTCCACCGATCACGAGCACAACCACGCCCCGAGGCAGGCCACACCGACGGCCGAGCACACCACGGCCCACCCGCAGGCCGAGACGCAAGACCGCCCGTCACCCTCCGCCCGCCGGTACGGCGCAGCCCGAGACGCCCTGCGCGCCTGGCTGGCGGACGGTGTGCTGGTCCGTGACGACCGCCCGGCCCTGTACGTCTACGAGCAGCAGGCCCCGGGCATGCTGCAACGCGGCCTGATCGGCGACGTCGGCCTGGCCGCCCCGGAGCAGCGCGTCATCCTCCCCCACGAGAACGTCATGCCCGGCCCCGTAGCCGACCGCCTGGCCCTCATGAGCACCACCCAGGCCAACCTCGAACCCATCCTCCTCCTCTACAACGGCAACGACCCCACCGCAGCCCCAAGCACACACTCAGACCCCAAGGACACCCCGACCGCCGGATACCGAGGCAGCGGAACGTCCGGCTCGGCCGCCCGGCAGGGCAGGGCGAGCCGCCTGGTCGACGAGGTCGCCACCACCCGCCGGCCCCTGGTGACCGCCCAGACCACCGACGGCGTACGGCACAGCCTCTGGGCCATCACCGACCGGGCCGAGATCGACGCCGTGAACGCCGACCTCCGCCACCGCCAGGCGCTCATCGCCGACGGCCATCACCGCTACGCCACCTACCGCGAACTCCAGCGCAACGAACACGCCCGCCGTACCACCACCCCCGCAACCCCCGCACCGGCGACCAGCCCGGCCGAGACCGACCAGGTGTCCGGCACGCAGGACCAGGACTCCGGCCCGTGGGACTTCGGGCTGGCCCTGCTCGTCGACTCCGACGCCTACCCACCGGACCTCAAGGCGATCCACCGTGTCATCCCCGGACTGCCTCTCGAAGAGGCGGCCGCCCGTGCCAAGGGCGCGTGGCGAGTCCAGGACTTCGCGGACCTGCCCTCCGGGCTGGCGGCGCTGCGGGAAGCACCCGAACCGGCATTCCTGCTGGCCGGAGAAGGTGGCGGCCATCTACTGACCGATCCGGATCCGGTGCAGTTCGCCCGTGCCATGCCGGCCGAGCGCTCGGCGCGGTGGAACGCGTTGAACACCTCCGTCCTGACGGAGTTCGTCATGCCCAGGGTGTGGGGCATGCGGGACGACGAGGTCGACGTCCGGATCGTGCACCACGACGCGCAGGCCGCGGCGGACCTGGCCGCCACCACCGGAGGCACGGCGGTGATCCTCAACGCGCTGGCCGTCGACGACGTGCTCGCGGTGGCGGCCGAGGGTGAGCGGGTGCCGCGCAAGTCCACGTCGTTCGGGCCGAAGCCGCGCACGGGACTGGTGCTGCGTACGCTGGACGCCGACTGATCCGGCCGGGGCGGCTCAGCATGCGGCCACCGCCCCGGCCTCGGGGACGACCGCCCGGGTGGCCGAGGCGACCTCGACTTCGTAGCGCCAGACCTTGGCATGCGACGGACCGTAGATGCGGCAGCGGATGGCGCCGCTGATCTCCATGCGGTCGCCGGACGCCAGGCCCTCAACGAACGCGGTGATATCAGGGTCGTACGTCACGCACCGGATCGTGTCCACGACCGCGCGCGGCCGAGGCTGCGGGCGGCGGACGACCAGGCGCCACGCCGTCTGCGTGTCGCCGCTCGGCATCTCCCTGTGCTCCGGTGCGCCGGACAGCTTGCCGGTCAGCTGGACGTCGTTGTGGTCCATCTCAGGCCTCCCTCGTCGGTGAACTGGCCGAGATCACTCTTTACGATGAGGGCATGGCCGGATCGGCTCGAACGCCGTTCTGGGGATTGTGGTGAACGACTCGGGAGTGCTTGTGGACAACATCACCGCCCTTGGCGGCGACGTGTACGAGATCGACACGAAGATGGCCGGATACTCCGGGATCACCGCAGGCTATCTGATCCTGGGTGACCGGCCATGCCTGGTCGAAACGGGCACCTCGACCTCCGCGCCGGTCGTGCGGGACGCGCTGGCCTCGCTCGGCGTGGGGCCGCAGGACCTCGCGACGGTCGTCGTCACGCATATCCACCTCGACCACGCGGGCGGAGTGGGGGACATGGCGAAGTACTTCCCGTCCGCGCAGATCGTGGTGCACGAGAAGGGCGCGCGGCATCTGGCCGATCCGTCGAGGTTGATGGCCAGTGCCCGGATGGTGTGGGGCGATCGGCTGGACACGCTGTTCGGGGAGCTGACCCCCACCGAGGCCGAACGCATCGTCGCCCTCGGCGACACCGGCGCCATCGACCTGGGCAACGGCCGCACGCTCAGCAGCCATTACTCCCCCGGCCACGCCAAACACCATGTCGGACTGGTCGATTCGGGCACCGGCGACCTCTATGTCGGCGACGCGGCCGGGGTCTACCTCCCCGAGACCGGCGACCTCCGCCCCGCCACCCCGCCGCCCGACTTCGACCTGGAAACGGCACTCAACTCGATCGCGCTGTTCGAGGCGCTGGGGCCGCAACGGCTGCTGTTCAGCCACTACGGACCGGTCGAGGCGGTTCAGGAGACTCTGGAGAGGTCCGCGGAAGAACTACGCGTCTGGGTGGACATGACGCGCCAGGCCCGTTCCGAGGGGATGGATCTGGATCACGCCGTCGCCATGGTCCACGAACGCACCAAGGAGCGCTACCTCGCGCTCAAGGCCGACGACGAGACGGCCGAGCAGTTCGAACTGCTCAGCGGCGCGGCCTCCAACGTCGCCGGCATCCTCCACTGGCTCGACCGCGTCTCGCCGTAACGGCGCCGCCCGCCGTACCCCAGAAGAATTCCACGGTACGGCGGGCGGCGCCGCAGGTCAGGACTCGGTCTTGCCGTCCTTGGGCTCAGGCGCCTCGTCGAGGATGTCACCGAAGTCCGGCTCGATGAACGCGGGCGTGATACCGGCCGCGGCCGGGGCCTCCTCGTCCGGCTTGTCGGCCCCAGGCTCTGCTTCGGCCACCGTCTCGGCTTCAGGCACCGCTTCGGCAACCGCCTCGGCCGGCTCCTTGGCATCGTCAGCCGCGGGCTCCTCCTCGACAACGTCGGCGGGCTCCTCCGCAGCCATGGGCTCGTCGACCTCGGCCTCGGGCTCATCGGCCGCCGGCTCGTCCACGGCCAAGGGCTCGTCGCCGCCCAGCAGGTCACCCGCCTCCGCGAACGCCGCCGAGTCGGACACCTCCTCGGCCTCGACATCGGTCTCGGCGTCGGCGTCGGCGTCGAGGTCCTCGTCGTCCTCCTCAAGGTCCTCGATGACCGCTCCGGTCAGCTCCGCGTAGCGCTCGGCCGCGTCCGTCTCGCCGTCCTCGTCGAAGGACATGGCCCGCGCGAACCAGTCCGTAGCCGCCTCGCCATGCCCGGCCTCGGCCAGCGCGTCCGCGTAGGCGAACGCCAGCCGCCCTGACCAGGGACGCGCCTGCGGGTCACGCAGTTCGGGAAGCCGCTGCAGCGTGATGACCGCGGCGTCGTGCTGCCCCAGGTCCCGGCGGGCCCCGGACTCCACGATCGCCAGCTCGATCCGCCCGGCGCGGTCAAGCCGCTCCGCTTCCGGCGAACGCACCAGGTCAAGCGCCCGCTCAGGCCGCCCGAGCCCGCGCTCGCAGTCCGCCATGACCGGCAGGTACGCATCCGACCCGGTCAGCCGCCGCGCCGCCCGCAGATCGCTGAGCGCCTCGGCGAAATGCCCGGCCCGGTAGGCCACGATCCCGGCGGCCTCCCGCACCACCCCGATCCGGGCCGCGAACCGCCGCCCGACCTTGGTGTGCTCGTAGGCCTGATCCGGATCGTCCTCACCAAGCGCCCGCTCGGCCGCGACCAGATGCCTGGCCACCAGATCCGCGAGGTCGCCGGGCAAGGCGCGCAGTTCGTCGCGTACCTCCTGGTCGAGCTCGTCCGCGGTGATGTCCGCCGGCATCTCGGGCAGCGGCTCACGCTCGCGCGTCTCCTCCCGCTCTGGCTTGCCGAAGCGCGCCCGCGACCCGCTGTCGCCGTCGCGCGAGAACGGCCGGCCAGGGCCGGAGTCACGCCGCTCCTCGCCGCGTGAGTCCCGCTCGTCACGGAATCCGTCGGTACGGCGGGGCCCCCGGTCATCCCGGTAGCCCCCCTCACGACGCGGCCCACGATCATCGTCGCGCCGAGGTCCCCGGTCGAACCCGCCCTCACGGCGGGGACCGCGATCGTAACCACCCTCACGACGGGGGCCACGGTCGTAGCCGCCTTCGCGACGCGGCCCGCGGTCGTAACCGCCCCGATCATCGCGAGGCCCACTGTCTCCACGCGGCCCGCGATCGTCCCGGCGGGGACCACCGTAACCGCCCTCACGACGAGGACCACGGTCATACCCACCTTCACGACGAGGCCCGCGATCATCGTCGCGGCGAGGTCCCCGGTCGTAACCACCCTCACGCTGCGGACCACGATCATCCCGGCGCGGACCACGGTCGTAACCACCGTCGCGCCGCCCGCCGCTCCCGAAGTCCGGACGCTCGGCGAACCCACGCTCATCCCGGTCCGGGAACGCCCGCCGCGGAGCATCGCCCTCACGACGCGGGCCACGGTCGTAACCGCCCCCACGCTGGGGCCCACGATCATCATCCCGGCGCGGACCACGATCGAACCCGCCCTCACGACGAGGACCACGATCGTAACCACCCTCACGACGAGGACCACGGTCATAGCCACCCTCACGACGAGGACCGCGGTCGTAACCGCCTTCTCGTCGCGGCCCGCGGTCATCCCGACGGGGGCCGCGGTCGTAGCCGCCTTCCCGGCGACCCTCCCGTCCCCGGTCGTCGGAACGGAACGGACGGTCGCCCTGGTTTCCGCGCGAGTCGCGGGAGCCGTACCCGCCTCTGTTTTCGTCTGGGCGCTTGTCTCCGTCGCGGGGGCTGTCGCCACGCCCGCTCTGTCCGCCGTCCGATCCGTTATCTCTGTTCACTTCTGGTCCATTTCGTTGGCTCACTCAGCGGACCCGTGTCTCACCCAACGGTCCACTGTGGCTGCCCGCACCGCGGGTCTTACGCGAAGAAGGCCACCCGTGGTGGGGTGGCCCGGCGCCTCCAGCCTAGCAAGCTCCAGCAGTTCACCGACCCGGGCCGATATTCGGTCGCCCCCAAAGACCGGCTCCACCAGGATGACGGCATGTCGCTACGCGCATACGAGATAGCCGAAGCCCGCAACCGCATCCTCAACCCTTTCACCGAAGACAAACTCGATCTCCTCGGCGAAATCTGTCACCCCAGCCCAGGGGCCCGGCACCTCGACCTGGCCTGCGGCAAAGGCGAACTGCTCAACCGTTGGTCCAGCCGTTACGGCGTACACGGCACCGGCGTCGACCTCAGCGAGGTCTTCCTCACCGCCGCCCGCGAACGCGCAAATGAGCTGAACGTCACTGACCACGTGCAATTCATCCACTCAGAAGCCGCCACCTACGCAATAGGAAAAGGCCGAACGGAGCGCCCACGACATCGTCTCCTGCATAGGCGCCACCTGGATCGGCAACGGCCTCACCGGCACCTTGGACCTCATGCGCCCGCTGTTGCGCCCAGGCGGCCTGATCCTGGTAGGCGAGATCTTCTGGAACACCACGCCGCCCACGGAAGCAGCCACGGCTCTGGGCATCGACAACCACACCTGCGTCTCACTGGCCGCGACCGCCGAACGCATCGAGCGATCCGGCTTCGAACTCCTCGACATGATCCTGGCCAACCCCGACAGCTGGGACCGCTACACCGCCTCCCAATGGTGGACGATCAGCGACTGGCTCCGCGACAACCCCGACGACCCGGAAGCCTCCGCGATGCGTGACTTCCTCCGCCAATGCCGAACCTCCCATCTCGAGTACGGCCGGCAGTACCTCGGCTGGGGCGTCTTCATCCTCCGCCCAGCCATACCTTTGCCCAACCCATAAACCAGATCTCCCCACATTCTCCCCACATCAGGGGATATATCCCGACATGGCAACTGCATCCACGCACCACGGCCCAGCCTTCCGACAGGAATCCGGCTGGCTGACCTTCGCCGGGATGCTCGGCGTCGTGCTGGGCGTCTTCAACGCCATCGAAGGCCTGATCGCCCTGTTCCGCAACGACTACTTCATCACCCCGGCCGGCCGCCTACTCGTCTTCGACTACACCACCTGGGGCTGGATCTGGCTCGCGGTCGGCATCCTGCAGATCGCCGCCGGCGCCGGCATCATGGCAGGCCAAATCTGGGCCCGCGCGGTCGGCGTCTTCCTCGCCGCCCTGGCCATGATCGGCCAGTTCGCCTTCGTCCCCGCCTACCCGGTCTGGTCCATCATCAGCATCGCCCTCTGCGTAGTAATCATCTACGGCCTGATAGCCGCCCCCCGCAACGCCACCGGATAAGTACGCCCGCCGCCCCTACGCCGAAGCGGCGGGGAGCCGAGGCTCAAGGGGCACGCCACGCCCCGGCAGAGGGCGAGAGGGACGCGGCGCGTGAACCGGGGCGAGTGGTGCCCAAAGCATCGGACACGCGGCCGAACGCCCACGGCGACCGTGCGAGGCGGCCGCGTAGTGAACGTGGTCTAGGGGAACGCAAAAAAGGGGCCCGACCGGATTGGTCGGGCCCCTTCTCCTCTTGCATGTTTTGTGCGGCGGTGACCTACTCTCCCACACCCTCCCGAGTGCAGTACCATCGGCGCTGGGAAGCTTAACTTCCGG
>NZ_JBHYIO010000040.1:0-114962 GCF_042740095.1 Nonomuraea sp. NPDC059023
TCATTTGTGATTAAGTGCCCGCCGATTTGGGGCGCGTTGACCCCAACTAGAGCACGCCCGTGCGGGGGGGGCCGCCGTAGGGGCGGCCCCCCCGTCTCTCTTCTGACAGCGGAACCTTTGTCGCCAACCGTCCGTCGAACTTCCCGTGAGTGAGTTACCCGGGGCCATCATCGGCGGCGCCGTGGTGTTCATCGTCGGGCTCATTGCCGCCTTCGTAACCATCCGCGCTGCCCGTATCCAACGCGCCGGCGCAGAGGAGCAAGCACAAGCAGCGCGCGAGCAAGTCCAAGTCGCTCGCGAGCAAGCCGACGTCGCGCGGCAGCACATGGCGGAGGCACACCGCATCGCCATCGAACAGGCCGTCAACGCACGGCGAGCGCAGCGTCGAGCAGCGTGGAGCGGCTTCCTCATCGCAGCCGACCGCAGCAGAGCCGCCGCCCGGCAGTTCATAGCGAGAAGTGGCACCAGGGACATCGTGTCCGTCCTGCGGGACCAATATCTCCAGGCCATGGCGAACCTGCACGACGCCATGGCCGTTGGAGAGATCGAAGGCCCCGCCGACGTCAGCGAGCACGCTGAGGCCATGAGGCAGCTCCTCGACTTCATTCCGAATCTGAACGGCAAGTTCCCGGACCCCCAGCTCCACCCCGGGGTGAGCGGAAATCTCAGCGAGCGAATCGAAGACCTCTACGATGAGGCCCGGCGCTCGTTCATCCTCGCGGCCCACGACGCCCTCAATGCCCCAGAACACGACGCGCGAGAATCGGGCCATGGCGGGGGCCTGAACGAGTAGCCGTCAAGGCTTCCCGAGCACGACGGAACCCGATACCGAGCTCTGCGGCGACAGCCCGCACCGATCCCAGTCGCTGATACAGCGCCGCCAGCTCGGCGGCGGTGGGCAGCTCGATCCGTGGCCGGCCGTACCCGAGGTCGGCGAGCACCTGGTAGGTGTGCCGGACACTGGCGTGGACCAGCAGCGCGATCGCGTCGGCAGGCCAGCCCTGCAGATGCAGCCGTTCGATCTGGTCCCAGTCGAGGCGCCCGCGGCCGCCCCGCCCCCGGACGGGCTCACCCGCCGCCGCAGCGACGCGCACGATCGTGCGCCCGCAGGTGCGCAGCTCCGTGCTGATGACGTCCACCGGAGTGCCGGCCCGGTAGGCGGCGAGGATCTGCTGCCGCCGCTGCGGAGACAGGCGTGAAGAGGTCGAACCGCGCGGCCGCCGGGGGATGCGGCGCGCGGCCAGGCGCCGGTGCACGCTCGTGGATGAGATGCCGAGCCGGGCTGCTATCTGCGCGATCGTCATCCGCTGCTCGGTGTACATGATGGCGATGTCGGCCGAGGTGTTCGTCACGGCGACAACCTGCCTGGCCGCCGCGCTTATGTCCGCCCGCCCTTGGCCGACGTAACCAGCCGGCGCAGCTACCGTGCCCGGCATGACGCGCGTCCGCCTCCACCGCAACCTCACCCTCGCCGTAGCCGAAGGCCCCGTACGGCGCGCCGTCGACCGCGTCACCGACGCCGCGGTGCGCGCGGTCCGTGAGCACGCCCCCGACGCCAAGACGTGGGTCTCCACACAGCAGATCCGGCCGGAGCACGTCGAAGCGTCCGGGCAGATCATCCCCGGCAACCTGCCGTTCCGAATCCCGCGCCCGATCGGGGCCGGGTGGGACCTGGCGGCCGAGCCGCGTGACCCGGGCCTGCCCGCGCACCAGCGGGTCAACTGCCGATGCCAGAGCGTCCCCGCGCCCGGCGCCATCGCCAACGCCGTCACCCGCACCCCCGTACAGATCGGACGCGCCCGGGTGCACGCCACGGTGATCGTCACCTTCCCGCGCGTCGCCGAATCCGAGTTCGCCCCAGACGGCGGCTGGCTCGCGGCCGCGGCCCGGAGCGTGGCCGCCAGGACGTAAGCGGCAGGACACGGCAGCATGCGCCCCGTCTCGCACACGAGCCTGGGAGCCCAGCATGTCGAACCACGTCAAGATCAAGCTCGCCCACCCACTGCGCACGGAGGACGCGGTGGAGCTGGGCCTGGAGGAGCGGCCCTACGCGGTGGGTTCCGAGCTCACCCTGCCGCGCGCCTACGCCGATCGGCTCAACGGCGCCGGGTTCGTCGCCGGCCGGGAGCTGATCCCCGTGGCGGCAGCGGAGAAGACCACGGCACCGGCCGCGCCCGTGAAGCCCAAGCAGGTGAAGGGCGGCGACGAGGAGTGACGGGCCTGCCGGACGCCGACCCGCTCCCGCCGGTCATCGCCCACCTGACGGGGCACCCTGCGGTCACGGCTGCGCTCGGCGGCCCAGGGCGGGTCGGCGACGGCAACGACCCCCCGTACCCTCGGCTGCGCGTCACCGACCCGCCCGGTGGCCGGGAGAACCTGCGCACCCGCGTGGTCGGCCAGCGCATCCAGATCGAAGCGCTCGGCACCCTGGACGGGCCCGCCCTGGGCAAGAAGGCGCTGCGCGACATCCTCTACACCGCGCTCCAGGCGCTGTTGGAGCTGCCCGAGGCGCCCGCCGGGACCGGGCAGACGGTGATCACCGAGGTGGAATCCGCGGCCGGCGGCGGCTACGTGCCCCTCGCGGACGGGCGGCCGCGCTACGTCGCCGTGGTGACCGTGACCGCCCATCCCGGCCAGTAGGCAGGCGTCACAGGAGAGTGAGCTGCCCCGCGGCTGCCATGCGTTCCTGCTCGGCGACGAACTTCCGAAGGCGTCGGCAGGTGCGACACTCGCGGTGTCCCGGCCGGTCTCCACGAGACAGCACGTTGTCCCCCGTCAGGGAATGCCCCCGCCAGCAGTGCGTTTTGCGCGCGTTTACGGCGGTCGGCGATCCCGATCTGCGGTTGTTGTCCCATCCGGTCTTGGCATACCAGTGCGATGGGTTCGCGCAGGAGCGGTGACGGCACGTGTCACCTTCATGGCACCAATCGTGGTGATGGCATAGGTGATCAACCTGCCACCCGTCAGGGATCGGGCCGTGGAAGGTGGGATAGAGGATGCGATGCAGCAGCTCGGGTCTGCCTCCTACTGAGATGACCGCATAGCCTCGCTTGTTAGTTCCTCCGTCCCAATGCCAGCACCGGCCTAGGTTGGGGTCATGCTGTGGGACGGACCCGGCAACGTTCACACGGGATAGCCAGCGGTTTGCCACGCTGCCAGGCAGCACGTGCGCCGAACCACGCGACTCGCCAGCGTTCTCCATGTGACTTATGGTGCCTCGCCATCCTGCGGGCTGTCGAGAGCGACACCAATACCGGCAGCCTTGGATCTACACATCCGCGCGCCCGACCAGACCGGCAGGGGGAGAGGCGTACAAGCTAGAGCCCGTTCGCCCGTCTATCAAGCACCGACACGTTCTAACTTTCTAACTGGCGGGCCGTCTAACTGCCCAACTCGCGGCCCGATCGCCTGAGAACCCATACTTCTCCGTCACCGGCGTTGCTTTTCTCGGAGAGGCTGCAGAGAGTTGAAATTCGCGGGTCTGTCGGGCGCGTCCCCCAGACGCGGCCTCACTGCCGTCGCTACGATCAGCACCGCAAAACCGCCAAGCACAGGAGTCTCAATGCCTGCGATCGTGATGTCACTCTCAAGTCTGAAAGGTGGCGTCGGCAAGACGACCACCACCGCCAACATCGGCGCGACGGCCGCCTCTCACTTCAACCTCCGCACCCTGATCGCAGACGGAGACCCTCAAGGGCACTTGTCCGACTGGTTCGGTATCGAGCGGCAGCCCGGAGCAGGATTCGCGCAGCTTATCAACCCGCCGCAAGCGGGCGGCCCCGACATCCGCAACGTGATCGTCCAGCCCAGCAGCGACGCCCCTCTCTGGGTGCTGCCCACCAGCTACCTCGAGATGGAAGAGGTCGACGCCAAGCTCTCCAGCGACCTCGAACTCGGCGGCCCATGGGCGATCCACCGCGTCCTGCAGCCCATCCTGGACGACTTCGACGTCGTCCTCCTCGACACGCGCCCCACCTTGGGCAACCTGACCACCGCCGCGATGTGCGCCTCCAACGTCGTCATCCCGATCACCGAGCCGCGCGTACCTTCCTTCCAGAGCACCATTGCCGCCGTCCAGAAGGCGCAGCGGCTTAAGCAACTGCAGAACCCCGCCCTGAACATCTCCGGCTGGATCCTCAACAAGTGGGCCGACATGGAGGAGGGGCGGGAGGTGCTGCGGCTCATCCAAGAGAACAACATCGCCGCCTACCAGCCCATCATCGAACACGGCGAGTACATCCCCAAGGCGTACATGTACGGCAACCCCGCCGTGTGGCAGTACCCCAACCACCGCGGCGCGCACCGCGACTACGCCGCCCTCACGAGCAACATCCTGAGCTCGGTCGGCCTCCTGGCCGGTGTCGCTTAATGTCCCCCGAGCGTAAGGAAAAGCGCGACATGAGCAGGACAGTCCAACAGACTGCGTCCCATGCCGTACCGGGGCTTGCGCCTCCCCCGACCATCACGATCACGCCGGTCCGGCCGATCGAGCAGCCAGTCCCTCAGGCCAAGACCGTTGAGCGTACTGCCGGGGAAGCGCCCGTCGACGCGGTCACCGACCCCGTGGTAGAAGAACCGCCGACAACGGAGCCGGACACAGCAACTGCAGAAGCCGAGACGGCCAAGGCCCCCGCTCAGGAGCCCGCAACACGCCGACACCGCACCACACCGAAGGTCCGCCCGACCACCAACGCAGACTGCAAGGGCGATCCCCGCCTCAAGCACACCATCAACCTGCTCAAGCCAGTGGTTGTCACCCTCGGCAGGCTGCAGTTCGCCCAGACTATGAAGGCGGGACGCGAACAGCCCCTGTGGCCACACGTCGACGCCGCGCTGGCGGTCCTGCGCCCAGAGCAATGCAGCGACACCGAGCTGGCCAAGTGGGCGGAGCGCGCCGAGATCTTCTCCGAGACCACCAGCGACGACTACGAACAGATCGGCACCCTGCTCCGCCAATCGGTGCTGAAGACCGTGCGAACGATGCGCGTCCGGCTACGCAGCATCGGCGCCACTGACGTCGATGTCCAGGCCGTCCTGACCACCGCCGTCGTCGCCTATCTTGATGCGCTGATTGCCCAAGGCGATTTTGAGGACCAGTCGCAGGACTGGATGTATAGCTGAGCCCCAGCAGAGGCGGCCGGCCACGCGGCCGGCCGCCCTGGATGCGGTGGGATTCTGTCGGTGCTGGCGCGCACACTCAAGACCATGAGCGTCACCACCCCGAGAGTTCGACGCCACCCCGTCGATCCGCCCGCCCGGGTCCCGGTGCCGGTTGACGAGCGCATGCACGTGCTCGGCGAGCGGGTCATCGTGCGCACCCGTCACGGCGCGTGGAAGCAGAACCTGCGTGCGGTCTCCAACGTCCACGATGACGACCGGGGGCATCTGGTGATCAGCGTCCTCGACGAGGGCGAGTGGTATCTCCTCGCCCGGACCGGCCGGTTCTCGGACGGCACCACAACCAGCATGATCCAAACGCATCGGGCTTCCCGCGTCTGGGTGGAAGTCCTTCAGGAGACGTTCAGCGCCGCCTCGGCCCTGATGTAGCTGATACCTGCGTCGAAGGCGCTCGGCCGGAACTCCGCGGCCGAGATCGTCCATGTACGGCCGGCGCCGCCGACCTCGACTACCTGGACGCCCTCGGCGACTGGCCAGAAGCCGGGGTCGAGCGCGAGCACCCACACGCCGGGCCCCGTCTCGGAGCGGTTGTCGGCCCTGGGCTCGGACACCACCCGGCCGGGCTCCGGCCCCTCGACCGGTCCGAGGCTCGTGACCACGCGGCTGCCGTGCGCGTCCCGGCCCACGACCGGGCGGCGCACGCCGAGCAGCATGTCCGCGGCTACAACAGCCACGCCGCGCCCGTCTGCGCGGGATGCGGCCCGATTCCCGGCCGCTGTGAGATGGCGTGGTAGTGCCAGCCGTCGAGGGACTCCAGGGTCGGCAGCGCCCCCGCTGCCGCCGACCCCGGAGAGGCTTCGGCGTCGTCGTAGGTGACGGACTGGCCCTCGACGGACACGCTCTTCTTCGTCCGCGCCACGCCGTACCGGTCGGCCAGGCGACGCACGAGCCGGGAGTTGGCCGCCGCCGCGGCAACGTACCGCGCCAGCGCCAGCCCGTATGCCGGGTCGGCGTCCGGGTCGCGGCCCACCCGGTAGGTGATCGTGAACAGGCCAGTGGGCCGCCCGCTTCCCGGGTCCGTCTCCGGGACAGCGGAAAGGATCACGATGACCGGGCCCTGGTCGAGCTGCCAGGTGCGGCCGGCCGGGACTCCGGCCTGGGTGACGGTGACCGGTGTGGGCGCACAGTTCAGGTGCGCAGCAACAGCCCGGTAGGCGTCGGCGAGCGCTTCCTCCACGATGGGCAGGTCTTCCTCGGCCACGGGCAGCGGCAGCCCAGCGTGGATGGCGACCTGCTCCGGGGTGACAGCGGCCACGTGGCCTCCTCAGCAGACGCGGAACGAACAGGCGGTGGTGGGCGGGAGCAACGGCTCCGTCTCCGGGTCACGGCTTCGTGGCGGCGTCGGGTCCCCACCGGCGTTGCCGCCACCAGCCGGGCCCTCGGGGGCGGTCGTGCTCCCACCCAGCACCGGTTCAACCGCGGCCGCGCTGCCGGGTGGCGCCCTCCCCCCATTGAGGCACCGTGCCGGTCTGCGCGGCCGCGGAGCTTCTACTCCTCCTGGTCAGCCGCCTTCGCGCGCTGCTCCGCGAGGTCCGCCTTGATCTTCTCGGCGTGGTCGCGAGCCAGTTTCCAGCCGGCGGGCATCAGCAGCTGGTCCGAAATCCGGCGGGCGCCCGGCTGGTAGTGGCGGCGGATGATTGCCGCTCGCGCGAGCACAGTCGTGTACTGGGGGCCCGGGTCGGTGAACAAGTCCTCGGGCTGGCACGGGGTGCCGTCATCCCACACCAGGTCCACGAACTCGCTGCCGGGCGTGGCCAGCATGTTGATCTGCACCGGTGCACCGATCGGCTCTGGCGGGGTGAGCGGCGCGGCCGGCGGCTCGAGGGGCGCGGCCTGCGCGGGCTTGCTGGTCGGCGGGGGCGCGGCCGGCGGTTCCGGCGAAGGCGGGGCGGCCTGCACAGGCTCGTCGGCCGGTGGGGGCGCGGCCGCCGCGGGATCGCCAGCGGCGGGCTTGGCCGGGTCGTCCTTCGGAGGGGTCGCGGGGACTTCGGTCTCCGGCGCCGTCTCGGTGCGCTGCTCCGCCTGTTCGGTGGCGGGCGTGCGGGGCTTACGAGGTGCCACGAAGGGCCACCGCCTTCCTGATCCAGTGGTTCGTGGCAGAGGCAAGCAGAGATCCGTGCTTACGTCATGGCGGCCACCTTCCAGGGTCGCGCCCCGGCTGAAATGAAGGCACTTCCCACTTCACTAAATCTCCTGTAATATTGATTCAGCAGAGGGGATGCGGCCCCAAAGCGAATGGAAACCAGGAGATCAAATGCGCCCCACCGACGAGCAGCAGGCAGCCATCGACGCAGCCCGCGCCGGAAAAACCATCAAGCTTCAGGCCGGAGCCGGATGCGGAAAGAGCACAACGCTGAAAGACATCGCTCTCGCCCTGCCCGGCAAGCGAATCCTGTGCGTCGTCTACAACAAAAGCGTCCGGCAGGAGCTCGCGCGGAAGATGCCGAAGAACGTGACGGTGCACACCAACCACTCGTTCGCCCGCTCCATGGTCCTCAACCGCTGGGGCGGCCACCTCGACCGGATCAACGGCAACCGGCAGAACGCCAAGGTGCAGGCCGACATCCTCGACCAGGTCGGCCCCGTTCGCATCAACAAGGACACCGTCCTGACCCCGCCCGCGCGCGCCCGCCTCGCCATGGGCGCCGTGCTCGCCTGGTGCAAGAGCGCCGACACCGACCTGCGGCCTGAGCACATCCCCACCCCGCTCGGCATCGCCAAGGCCGAAGACATTCAGCGGCTTCGCGAGGTCATCCTCCCCGTCACGGAAAAGGCTCGCGCCGACATCAAGTCCGCCAGCGGCCGGTTGAAGTGGCAGCACGACTACTACCTGAAGATGGCCCAGCTCATGCTCGCCCGCTCCAACCAGCAGACGCTGCCGTTCGACGTGGTCATGATGGACGAGTGCCAGGACGTCAACCCCGTGGCCGCAAGCCTCTACCTGGACATGCAGACCGCGCTGCAGCGCATCATCGTGGGCGACTCCGCGCAGGCCATCAACGGCTGGAACGGCGCGATCGACATCCTCGGCACCTTCCCCGCTGACCAGCTCCTCTTCCTGTCCAAGAGCTTCCGCTTCGGCCCAGCCGTCGCTGAAGAGGCGAACAAGTGGCTGACCCTCCTGGGGGCGCCCCTGCGCCTGCACGGCCACGAGCCGGTCGGCTCCACCATCGGCCCCATCGAGCGGCCCGACGCGGTGCTGTGCCGTACCAACGCCGCCGCCATGGGCCAGATCTTCGACATTCTCGACAAGGACGGCACCCCGGCGCTGGTCGGCGGCGGCAGCGAGATCGCGTCGCTCGCGATGGCCGCCGGGGAGCTGAAGAAGGGCTCGCTGACCGACCACCCCGACCTGTGCGCCTTCTCCAACTGGGCCGAACTGCAGGACTACGTCGCACAGGACCCGCTCGGCCAGGACCTGAAGGTGTTCGTCGAACTCGTAGACGCCCACGGCGTGGAAAAGATCAAGGACGCCGCATTCCAGGTCAAGGACGCCGCGCAGGCCGGACCCGGCGACACCATCGTCTGCACAAGCCACAAGTCCAAGGGCCTGGAGTGGGCCAACGTGCGGGTCGCCAACGACTTCCGCCAGCCCAACCCCGACGCGGGCGCCACCGGCGAGACCCCGGTCAACCGCGAGGAACTGATGCTCTCCTACGTCACCGTCACCCGCGCCATGCAGCGCCTGGACCGTGGCTCCCTCGCCTGGATCGACCAGTTCGTGCGCGGCCGCCGTCACCTCGCCGCCATCGCCTAACCCCGTCCAGCGGCCCGCCCCCTCTCGCCACCCGAGGGGGCGGGGCACCCTCCCTGCTCTGGAGACCCCAGCCATGCTCGACCAACTCCTCACCAACCTCGACAAGCGCCGCCTACGCCTGCAGGCGGCCCTCGTCCTCGTCGACCGCGCGCCCGAGGCCGCCGAGCGAGACAACGCCCAGGCGCTCGCCCACCGCATCCGCAACCGCATCCACGCGATCGAGAAGGACCTGCCCACCGGCAGCGGCCACGTCGTCATCCCGACCAGATGCGGCTTCGGCCGGATCCGGCTCAACCTCGTCGTGAACCTCATCAAGCGGCTCGACGGCTGGCCGTCGCTGTACTGCGTGGAGAACGCCACCTTCCGCAACGGCGACTACACGCTCACCTGGACAGCCCGCGCCGACCGCGTCACCCGCATCTCCACGCTGCTGCGCGAATTCCTCGACGACGTCGACCAGGCCGCGCTCGAGGCAGCCCGCACGCACCGGGCATTCCTGCGCCGCCAGCCCGAGGAGCACCACGCCGAACGCGACCGCAGATCGCTGGTGCGCGCCTACCGCAGGGACTTCCTGCTCGCCTACGGCGCCGCACTGACCGCCCGCCTCGTCTACGGCCTGACGTCCGACGCCCCGGGAGTCCTGCCGGGGCAGTCACCCGCGCTCGACGCCCAGCACTACATCGCGGCCGCCGACCTCACCCGCTACGAGCTGCCCGGCCCGCGCGCACCGATCGCGCTCCACACAGCATCCTGACCCGCTCGTGGCCCTCCCCGCATGGAGGGCCACGAGCCTCCCCCGGAGGAATCGATGGCCACCAAGAGGCGCACCGCCACCGCGCGACGCCCCCGCTCAACCAGCAGCCCACGCAAACCCCGCACGAGCTCGCCCTCCCGGCCCGCCCGCGCGAGGTCACGCCGCTCCCACAGGGACCCGATCGGCGCCCTCATCAGCAAGATGGCGACCAGCGCCGCCAGGCACTCCGGACGCGCGCTGAAGGGCGTCGCCGCCGCAGTCAAGAACCTCGAGCCCGGTACCCGCAGGGACGGCCTGGTGCTGCTCTTCGCCGCCCTAACCCTGACCCTGATCCCGATCACGTGGGGAATCGCGGACGGCACCTTCGCCACCGCCGTCAACACAGGGCTGCACCTCCTTGTCGGCGGCACCGCCAGGGCGCTGCCGCTCATCACGGCCGCCGTAGCGGCCACGCTCATGCTGTTCCCGCGCACTGGCCGGCTCGCCTGGACGTTGAGCGGATGCGCCGCCACCCTGCTCGGCGTGCTCGGCATCCTGCACCTCCTGACCGGGGCCCCCTCCGCCTTCTCAGGTACTAGCGGCGGCCTGCTCGGCTGGCTGATCGCCGCCCCCATCGGGGCGCTGCTGCCCACCGGATGGGGCGTCGCCGTACTCGCCTTGTGGAGCGGGTGGGGGCTGCTGCTGGCCACGGGCAAGCCTCTGCGCACGGTCGCCGCCACGATCAAGACCCGCGCGGCCGAAGCCGCCCGCCTGCGCCACCGGGTACGGCTGCGCCGCGCCACGCCGCCCACCCCGGCCGAGACGCCCGCCGACTCCACACCGTCCAGTGAGGACCTCGCGCCAGCGGCCTCGCCGCACGACGCGGCCCCGGCCGCACAACCGCCTTCCGCCGAACCGGCGGAGGCTGCCCCACCGCCACCCCAGCAAGCCCCGCCCGTCGCCGCCACCTCGGCGGCACCGCCGCCAGTCAAGGCCGAGCAGCTCGTCCTGTCCCCGCAGGCCGGGGCATACGTCCTGCCGGACCTGATGCTGCTCAACGCCGGGAGCACCCCCAGGCCCGCCACCAAGGCCAACACGGTGGTGGTCAAAGCGCTGACCAGCGTGCTGGGCCAGTTCGCCATCGACGCCCAGGTGGTCGGCTTCACCCGCGGCCCCACAGTCACGCGCTACGAGATCGAGCTGGGCCCGGCGGTGAAGGTCGAGAAGGTCACCGGCATCCAGAAGAACCTCGCGTACGCGGTCAAGTCCGCCGACCTGCGCATCCTGTCGCCCGTCCCCGGTAAGTCGGCGATCGGGGTGGAGATTCCCAACGCGGACAAGGATCTTGTCGCGCTCGGCGACGTGCTGCGGGCACACGTCGCTCGCTCCGACCAGCACCCGATGATCGTGGGCCTGGGCAAGGACGTCGAGGGGCGCACGATCGTCGCCAACCTCGCCAAGATGCCGCACCTGCTCATCGCGGGCGCCACCGGCGCCGGCAAGTCCGTCTGCGTGAACGGCCTGATCACCAGCATCCTCATGCGCGCCACCCCGGACGAGGTCCGCATGGTGCTCGTGGACCCCAAGCGGGTGGAACTCAGCGTCTACGAGGGCATCCCCCACCTGATCACCCCGATCATCACCAACCCGAAGAAGGCCGCCGAGGCCCTCGACTGGGTCGTGGGCGAGATGGACCGCCGCTACGACGACCTGGCGGCCAGCGGCTTCCGGCACGTGGACGAGTTCAACAAGGCCGTGCGGGCGGGCCAGCTCAAGCCGCCGCCGGGCAGCGAGCGCGTCTACCAGCCCTACCCGTACCTGCTGGTGATCGTGGACGAGCTGGCCGACCTGATGATGGTCGCCCCGCGCGACGTCGAGGACTCCATCGTCCGCATCACCCAGCTCGCCCGCGCCGCCGGCATCCACCTGGTCATCGCCACCCAGCGGCCCTCCGTGGACGTCGTGACCGGCCTGATCAAGGCCAACGTGCCCTCCCGGCTCGCCTTCGCCGTCTCCAGCCTCACCGACTCACGGGTCATCCTCGACCAGCCCGGCGCCGACAAGCTCGTCGGCCAGGGCGACGCGCTGTTCCTGCCGATGGGCGCCAGCCAGCCCATCCGCATCCAGAACGCCTACGTCACCGAGCAGGAAATCACAGCCGCCGTCGAGCACTGGAAGACCCAGCCGCTCCCCAACGCCCCCCTGCCCGACCTCACCCGCCCGGCCCCGACCCCGGCCAGCACCGCCGAAGAGATCGGCGACGACCTCGACCTCTTCCTCCAAGCTGCCGAACTGATCGTCACCACCCAGCTCGGCTCCACCTCCATGCTCCAGCGCAAGCTACGCGTCGGGTTCGCCAAGGCCGGACGTCTCATGGACCTGCTCGAGAGCTACAACATCGTCGGCCCCAGCGAAGGCTCCAAGGCCCGCGACGTGCTCGTCAAGCCCGACGAGCTCGATCACCTGCTCGCCGACCTCACCGGCGACACCCCCACCGAGGAGAACCCGTGACCCCCACCCCTTCAAGCAACAGCGTCGCCGAGGTCATCGAGCGAGCGCTCGTCAGCCAGCTCGGCGTCGACATCCTCGATCGCCCCGGCCAGCGTCTCGGTGAAGCCGTGATGCAGGCACTCGCCAACGCTGACCTGGCCGTCATCGACGTCTCGCGCACACCCGAGGAACTCGTCGACCAGACGATGATGCGTGGCCTCCACATCGACAAGCGCGGGGTAGCCCTTGAGCTGCTTCCGCCCCGCGAGCTTGCTGCCCAGTGGGTCCACTGCGCTCGCGGCATGCTGGGCGACGCCCCCAACTACAGCGAGACCATCGCTGAGTTCCCGCCAGAGCCCGACTCCGGCCAGCCGGAGGCGACGCGATCCGTCTCCTTCGAGATCTCTCCAGCCGGTTCCGCCGACCGGTACGCCCTGATCGTTCAGCGGGTCGGGAAGCTCAGCCCGCACGAGGCCCGGACCCTCGCTGAGGAACGCGCCCTCAAGGCCGAGGCAACGGCCGAGCAGCTCCAGTACGAGAGACGCCTCCTCGGTACGGCCCGCATGGTCCTCGACCTCGTAGCCGCAGGCGACCCCTCCCGCTGGGATCAGGCCCGGAAGGAGGCCGAGAGCCTCGCCCAACGCATCGTGGACGAGATCGGCCACCCCGTCACGGACGAACCCGCGCTCAGCCCTGGATACCGCACCCAGCTCGACCAGTCCGAGGCCCGAATCGAACACCTGACCACGGGCCCGGCCGAGCCCGCCACGGTGTATCTCGCCATCGGCGGCGAGTACGACGGCCGCTGGGTCCGCAAGGTGTTCGCCCGCCGTGAGGACGCCGCATCGTACGGCTGCGCGGACGGCGTGGAGGAGTGGCAGGTGAACACTGGCCCCGTCGAAACCCGCACCTGGATCCGCGCCATCTGGACGATCAACGACCCGGCCGCCCCCGAGTACCTGTTCGACGCGGTGAACCCGTTCGACCTCGACGGCTACAGCGAGGTCCGCGATTACGACGGGCAGGCCGGCGCGCTCGCGGTCGAGTGGTGGCCGCCCTACAGCGATGGGGAGCCGTGGCAGATTCAGATCAGCGGCTGGGACCCCGACCTCGCCACAGCTGCCTGGAAGCAGCGCCGCGATCGGCTCGTGGCCTCCGGCGGAACCCTGCAGCTGCCCCTGGACGCGGACGCACCCTGATGCCGATCCGGCCCGAAAACAAGCACCGCTACCCGGCCGACTGGGACGAGATCAGTCTCGCCGCCAAGGAGGCGGCCGGGTGGCGGTGCGCCTGCACGGGGGAGTGCGGCCGCGGAACCCATAAGGGCCGCTGCCCCAACGAGCACGGCAAGCCCGCCTACGGCACCGGCTCCACCGTGGTGCTCACCACCGCCCACCTGGACCACACCCCGGAGAACTGCGAACCGGACAACCTGCGGCCCATGTGCAACGGGTGCCACCTGCACTACGACAAAGATCACCACCGGCAGACGCGAGCGCGCACACGAGTCGCCGCTCTCCGAGCCGCAGGGCAAGAGCCACTCTTCGATGGAGAATCTTGATGTTGGCTGAGTCGAGGTCGGCATCGCGGCCCAGAACATCCCGCTGTTCTAGCGGGTCGCCGGCGTACCTTGCGGGCGCCGCCACCGCCGCCCGCTGTAGTGATAGCCCTGCGACTTCAGCGCGCGCGCGACCTGTCGCGGCGAGCAACTGGCAGCGGCGGCCACGTCCCTCGTGCCTCGGCCCTCATCGATCAGCCGGGAGATCATGGCCCAGTCCGTCTCCCTGGGGGCGCCGCTCGGCCGCCGCTTCACCCCAGCCTGGCCCACGACCCGCCCCACGATGCCCCTGGTCACCCCGAACGTGGCGCAGATGTCCAGCACGGCCACGCCTGCGGTGTACGCCTTGGCGATGCCGTCCACGTTCTCTGTGCGTGCCCTTCCGCCGCCTGGTCTGCCCCGCACTGTCGCAGGCCGGAAGATTGCGCCCTGCTGGAGCAGCCGGTCGTAGATCTGCTTCTGGGAGCAGCCGTGGGCGCGGGCAAGGTCGCGGATCTGGCCGCCGTCCTTGTAGGCGGCGGCCAGCGCTTCGTCAGTCTGTGCCAGCGCCGACATGCTGCTCCTCCAGGCCGGTACCGTCTTCGCCCTCACACGGGGCAGGAGTTGTTTCGGGCTGCGCCAGTTCCCCGATCGGGCCGCCGAGTTCGTCGGCGTACCCGACTCGGACTCGGCGGGCGAAGAACGTGGCCGTCACCGCGACCGCGCTGTGCGGTATGTCGCTGATGGACATGTTGATCTCTGTACCGGCGGGCAGGTACAGCTCGGCGCCGTCGACGAACACCTTGTTCGGGACGATGACGGTGTAGGCGCCCTCGCGGTCCCCGGTCGGAGGGCGGGAGTCGACGATGTCGATGGTGGCCGCATGGGCTTGCACCTTCAGGGTGGTGGTCACGCGGCGGACCGTACTCGGCTTATGAGTTAACGTCCCCGTGGCTCACGAGGTGCGGCCCCTCCGCCGAACGGTACGGCGAACCGGAGGGCGGGGGAGCGGTGGCTGCCCCGCCCTCGGGCCTCTGCTGCAGTGATCACGCGGCGAAGGTGCCGTAGACGAATGCCTCCGGTCGGTCG
This sequence comes from Nonomuraea sp. NPDC059023, assembly GCF_042740095.1. NCBI lineage: Bacteria > Bacillati > Actinomycetota > Actinomycetes > Streptosporangiales > Streptosporangiaceae > Nonomuraea > Nonomuraea sp. NPDC059023. The sequence continues at coordinate 14,785 of NZ_JBHYIO010000040.1, forward strand.
ACCGCCAGGCCACACCGCTCCTGGGCCTTAATGGTCACGACGTTCTCTTCGAAGTTGTGCGCGTTCTCGGTCGAGACGGTCACCGACACGGACTCGCGGTCGTAGAGCTTGGCGCCCAGGCCGTAGGAGCCGAGCAGGTACTTGCCCTCGACCATGGCCGGGGTGTCGATGACGTTGAGGCGCCACACGCGCTTCTCCGCGCCGATCGCCACGGACACGGCGACCCTGTAGGCGCCGTGGCCGTCCTCCTCCAGCTCGATCTCCTCGAAGTCGAGCGGGTGAACGACGATGCCGTTGGGGTCGTAGTAGGCCAGGATGCTCTTGGTCATGGCGCGGCGGAGCTGCTTGGTCATCTTCTCGCCGCCCACACCCAGGTAGGTCTGGATGCCGGGCGTCTGCGTGATGCCGAGAAGGTTCTCGCCCTGGCCGTTGCCGAACAGGACCTGGTAGTCCTCGGTCAGCTTGACACCGTCCACCATGTCTCTGTCGATGATGCCGCGCAGGCGGCTTTCGTCGGCCAGCGTGTTCTGGTGCACGTACTCGATGTGCGAGATCAGGCTGATCGGCGCGGTGTAGGGCGTGAACTCCAGGCGCGAGCGCGGGGCGCGGCCGAAGATGTCGGTCAGGCCGCCGGTCGCCGGGCCGCCGTTGGCCGCGGTCCGCTCGGGGACCGGGGCGGCGTTGTTGACGAAGCCGGTCTGGCGGATGCCGTGCAGGATGTTCGCCGTGGTGCTCTCCGCCGGGAAGAGATCACGGACGCGGTTGGGGCGGCGCTGCCGCTCCGAGATGCCCACGTCCTGGTCGTGGCCGAACGCCGGGCTGGTGTGCGTACCGGCGCTGAGGCTGAAGACGTCCTTGGCCTCGAACGAGTAGATGCCCTGCTCGAACTTCACGACGCCACGCGGGTCGTCGAAGCCGCTCTCGCGCAACTTCTTGTACAGCTCGCTGTCGAAGAACGCCTGCGACAGGGTCTTGTGCTGCGGCCGGCCCTGCTCCGCAGCCAGCATCCCCGCGACCGGCGTGGAAGCGGGAGCGCTCAGGTACGCCTCGATCCCCGCCCGCTTCTCCTCGGCGTTCAGCAGGTCACGGATCTGGTTGGCCTCTTCGATCTTGGCCACGTACGCCTTGTGCTGCTCCGGGCTGATCGTGAACTTGCCCGGCTCCTCCTCGTTGAACGTGTCGCTGATGCGGTTGATCTCGTCCGCAGCCGACTGAAGCGCGGACTTCAGCTCGCGCACACGCCCGTCGTCCTTCTTGTTGGCAGTCATCTGCCGTCCCCCGTGCTGATCTCGATGCGTTCGGATGCGATCCGCACGCCCGGTCAGCACCGGGACGCCCCGTGATCAGGAGGGAAGGTAGGAGGTTCCTCTGTTTACGTCCCAGAAGATCCACTAAGGTGAGCGTTTGCTGAGGTCGGGGGCCTGGAACGATCCCAAGAAGGGGGCTTCGATGCCCAAACGGCACGCTGTCGGACTGCTGTTATCTGCGCTGGTCGTGACCGGTTGTTCCGCAGCCGAGCAGGCGCCGCCGAACGGCGCGCCGGCCGCCGAGGCGTCGTCGACGACGAAGCCCGCGGCCGCGACGTTGGAGTGGGGGACGACCGCCGCCGGGGCCGGCGAGCTCGGCAAGCCGCTGGACATCACACCGGTCGGCGTCTACTACCACAAGGGCGACAAGCGGTACGGCCTGGCGCAGAACGGCACGTTCGCCGCGGTCGCGGTGAAGGTCGCAGCCACCTCCGAACCCGATCATGTGCCGATCGCCGCGAACGGCCAGGGGTTCCTCTGGCAGCACGACGGGGAGACACTCGCCCCCGACGCTGGCGCCGAAGAGCCGTGGGTCGGGCGCGTCAACACCCCTCTGGCGACCGATATCCAGCCCGGTGAGCACCAGGTGTACGTGATCAGCTTCGACATCACCGCCCGCGGCGGCAGCCTGGTCTACGTCTCCCCGGCCGGCGACCAGCAGCGGTGGAAGCTGCCAGCCAAGTCCGGCGGCCAGGGCCTCAAGCGGGTGCTCACCGCGCTGGACGAGCTCGGCATCAAGCGGTGACGACGGAGTATCCCCGAGTCACAGGCGGGTGCGCCTCTTGGCGGCTAGCATGCGAAGCGAAGTGCCTGTAGGGCGATTTTCCGTGCCCGAATCCGTCAGCTAACCCGGTAGGCGTTCGTGGAAGTCACTAGGAGCTTTGGCCGTTCGTGGCTGGCACCCACAACATGATCGCTTAGACCGCAAGACCCGCAAGACCGTAGCACTACCACTCGATGAGTGCGTCCGTTGGCCGAGTCGAGGAAGCAAGGCGTCCTCGAGCCGGGGAACCATTAAATGGGATGAATCAGGCACACAGACACCAATGGATACGCGTAAGCGTGCCCGGAGGGCCTTCTGTGTGCAATGGCTCAACCGTGGTTCCCTCGCACAGAGGTCCTCGGGCGTATTTCGTCGGAGGTAGAAGTGTCCATCGCCTTGCACGAGTGGGTGATCATAGCCCTGCTCATGGGGCTCATCGCCAGCCTGGCTGCCGGCCACGTCGCCCGCTCCTTGAAAGCCAGCACCCTCACGGCATTCGCCTGGGCCGGAGGAGCGTTCGTGACGATCACCGGGTTGGTCATCACCATCATGTGGTTCGCCGTGACGGTCATGACCGCCGCCTAAGTTCCCGGCCCCGACTGGGGCCTCTACATAGTGACCCGCCCGGCTTGCATGTCCTCCAACCGACGTGCAAGCCGGGCGTTCGTCTCCTCCAGCCGCAGGTACTCCTCACGCGAGACCGCAGGCGCCTCAGCGCGCAGACGAGCGTTCTCTGCCTGCAGGTCGGCGTTCTCCGCGCGAAGCCGGTCGCCGTCGACGGCTCGTAGGCGGGCGGCGAGCTTGGCCGCGTGCTCCCGGCTCGCTGCCAGCTCGGCCGGAACGCACCGAAGGGCCTCCAGTTCCTTGCGGATCTCACGGGCGTACTCGTCGAGGGCGCTGATCTCTTTGCGGGCGGCGGCGAGCTTCTCCCGCAGCCGGGTGACGAGTTGGCCGCGCTCGCGCAGCCGCTTGAAGCTGAGGCTCACCGGACCGCCGCCTCGGCCAGAACGTCCAGCCCGGCCTTGATCTCGGCCGAAGTCAGGATGGACTTGCGCAGGTCGTTTGGCAGCGCCGAAGGCGCGGTGGAATCCGGCATGATCGACGGGGGAGGTGGCAGCGGCTGATCCTCATTCGACGGCACCTCGGGGACCTGGTCGTCCAGCGGGATGCCTGCCGCGACCAGCACCTCGCGCAGGATGGCGGCCGCGGTGCGCAGCCGAGTGGCGTTGGCGTCAGACAGGACGCGGCCCGCCTTGACCTCAAGCTCCACGTCACGGATGGCAACTTCGACGGCGGGTTCGGGCATGGGGGTGCTCTTCTCCTCGTGCTCCTCCAGGCCCTCGTCCGGCTCGTTGCTCTCCGGCTCGTCTCCAGACTCACCCTCGCCGGGTGCCGGGGCGACGCCGAGCGGGAAGAGTTCGCGGTCACCGCCCGAGGCAAGGGCGATCTCTCCGAAGGTGACCGGGACCGGCGCGTACGGCGCGGGCAGCGCCGTACCCGGCTCGTCGAACCGGATGGTCACGTGGGGCGTGTAGCCGTGATCGGCTGCGTAGGTGACGCCGGCGGTGTCGAGCGCTTCGACGAGCCGCTGCCGCAGCACCTCCAGGCCGGGCACGTCGACGGGCACGAACACGGGCACGCCGTCGTCGCCGGCGGGGAAGACGCCCAGACCGCCGACCTGGCCCGTCAGCGGCGCGTAGCTGCCGGCGACGTTCTGCACGGCGTCGCGGGCGGCTGCCATGGTCTCCTCGTCGACGTCCTTGCCGAGGTAGACGAGAGTCACATGCAGGTCGTCGGGGGCGTGGCCGCCCGGGACAGCGACCTGTTCGGCGACATCAGCAGGAATCATGAGGGCGATCATCACGCCCGGATTGTCCGGGGCCTCCATCTCGGCCTCGGCGAGGCTGGCCCACTCCTCACCCAGGGCCTCGAACGGGTTGTCGTCGGCCAGCGGGAATCCCTCGCCGCGGGCCTTGACCGACAGGGTGGCCGACTGCGACGCCGCGCCGAACAGCACCGGCGAGTACTCCCACAGGTCGAGGTCGGTGATGTAGCGCTTGCCGCCCTTCTTCTTCGCCCCGCCCTCGGGGATGGTGTAGCCGATCGACCACTCGCACTCGTTGGACGCGCTGAAGAACCGGACGTTCTCGTACGCCTCCCGCCCGGAGGCGCTGGCGAGGTTGAACCGGCACCGCACCCACAGCGCGCCGGCCTCGCGCGGCCACGGCTTGCCATCCTTCGTCGTGGCGGGAAGCCGCGAGTCGCCGGGCAGGAGTTCTTCGATCGCCTCGGTGCGCGCGGCCCACACCTTCGTGTCATGCGAGAAGATCCCCTTGGGTCTCCGCTCGGCGAGGGTGCGCCGGTAGGCGCGCGGCACGATCACGTCGCCCACGCCGTCGACCACGCCTGTGATCGACACGAGCGCTTCGACGACGCCCTCATCGCCCGTCGTGATCGCACCGCTCGTCGGCGTGGCCGCCTTGTACTCCAGCTCCTGCGCTTCATCGACCGTCACCGTCACAGCGACCTCCCCCAGATCGTGGTCGCCGGGAGGATGCCAGGGCTGGCCGCTTACGTCCCGAGCGCCTTCGCCCCGCCCTCAACGGGCGGGGCGGCCCGGCCGCGCCGGTCAGGCGTAGGTGAGGGCACCGGTCGCCGTCACGTTGCCCGCGTCCGTGGCGACGACCACGTCGTAGGTGCCGGCGGTCTTGGCCGGGGCCCGGAAGCTGATGGTGTCCTCGTCGATCACCTTGATCTCGGTGGCGTTCGTCGCGCCCACCGTGACCGCGTTCGCGGCGACGGTCGGGGTGAAGTTCTTACCCTTGAGGGTGATCAGGGTGCCGCCGGCGAGCGGCACGCTCGTCACGCTGAAGCTGGTGATCACCCCGGCGGGGAAGCAGGCGTCCAACTCCGACTGCTTGACGAGCTGGCCCGCGTAGAACTTCAGCCTGCGCCCGTCCGGCGGGTAGGCGGTGCCGTCGTTGCGGTGTCCGACGTACAGGTGCTCTGTGACCCGGACGACCGGGTCGGTGACGGGCACGGAGGCGACCTTCGCCTGCGCGGCCGTCTTGGTCAGCTGGGTGGTGCCGTTGGCGGCATACAGCGTCATGGGTTGTCCCCCGGGATTGGAGCGGCGCGCAGGAGGCCGGGCTCGGTGGGTACGGGCTCCACCAGGGGGTCGTCGTCCAGGCCCGCGGCGGCGAAGAGCATCGCTGCCAAGGCCCACCCGATCACGACCCCGATCACGAGACCGACCTGCCACCATGCCACCTGCTTGTTCACAGGGCGCATGATGGCGAGGTCGCCCGCTAACGTCCTGAGGGCGGCGGGGGTCAGTAGACGACGCCGTCGACCTCGGGTCCGAAAAGGTCGGGAGCCTCGCCGGCCACCTGCGTGACCTCGGTCAGCGCGTACAGCGCGCACAACACCGCCTCGGCGTCGGCCAGGTTCAGCGCCAGGGTCGGCCCGGTCGGGGTGGCCGAGTGCTCCTCGCCTTCGAAGGTACGCAGCAGGGCCACCACGTTGGATGTGCCGTCCACGACGAGTCCGTCGAGCGCGGCCGGGTCGTGCCGGACGTGGTAGGCGACCCCGTCGATGTAGCCGCTCACGTCGAACATGATCGTTCCCCCTTTTTCGTAGGTGGTTGAAGGGGCCGAGGGGCGGCCAGGATCGCCTCCGTCGCTCTATCAGGAGGGTAGCGCCGGCCAGCCCTTGCCCAGGGTGTCGTTACAGCAGGGCCAGGACGCCGAGCAGCCACTGGCGCAGGTCGTCATCCAGATAGGAGGAGCCGCCCATGAGGCTCTCGATGGTCGTGGTGAACACCTCGTAGGCGCGGCCTTCGTAGTCCTTACCGGTGTAGTGCTCGGGGAACTCGTCCCTGTAGCCCATCTCGGACGTGCCCCGGTAGATCGAAGTCTGCTTCTCCCTCGTCCGGGACCCGACGGGCCCCGTTGAGGTGCGAGCCCACAGCAGCGCCCACTCCGCGTCCAGAAGACCGGGCACAGCGCGTTCCATGCCGTGGCCCATCTCGTGGACGGACACCGCGCCGAACTTGCCGCCCTTGGAGGTCTTCTGCACCTCGGGCGACAGGGCGACCACCTTCATGTAGTCGTTGTAGAAGCCGCGCTTGACCTGCTTGATCGTCCAGCCGTTGGTGCCGCCATGGGCGCGGAAGGCCTCCAGCCACGATGTCGGGTAGGACTCCTCAGCGAACCGCAGCGACTTGACCAGCTCGGAGCGGCCGGTCACCTTCTTGCCGGTGCGGTCGTTGCGCCAGTCGACCTGGACCCCGCCGACGCCGTCCGGCCGGATCTCGCGCAGCAGCTCGATCGCGGCGTCACGGTTGGCCTGCCCGAGCTCCACCTTGAGCTCGCGCTGCCGCACCAGGAGCTTCTGACGCCGTTCCTGGTCAGCTTCGAGGTCGACGCGTTCGGTCTCCGCTTGTTCCCGCGCCGTCCGGGTGATCTCCAGCATCTGATCGACCAGGCGGTCAAACTCGGCGTTGTCCCTCCGGTCGAGCGCGGCTTGTCTCGCAACATGCATCGCCTCATAGGAGGCGAAGCCTTGCAGGCGTGCCTGGCGGTCCTTCTCCGCATCCCACGTCTGCGACCACCGCAACTCGGCTCTTTGGATCTTCCGCCGCAGTTCGGCCAGTTCCTCGTCCACGGCGTTCTGTTCCTGCTCGAGCGGTACGGCCTTCTGGGCGCGCTTGGCCTGGTAGACGTCATCAAGTTCGCGGCCGGCGGCGCGCACGAGCGCCAGGTGCGCCATAGCGTGCTCCCCGGGCCCTCCATCGGGGGCCTCGTCACGAATGAAGGCGTCGATCTGCTCGGTCTCGGGCACCCGGCCGGCGTCGAGGTCGGCGAAGGTTGTGCGTTTGAACACCGTCCGCTTCAGCCGGCGCTTTCCGAATGCGTGCCCGCCGCCCAGAGCCTTGCGGTAGGCGTCGACGCGAGCGCCGATGTCGGCACCGTCGCCTCGCTCGGGGACACGGGCCAGGTCGTCGTCGGCGCCGCTGTCGGGCACATCCAGCAGGCCGGCAAGCTCAGCCAGCGTGGACGCCGCCGCCAGGTAGGTGGTGCGGTCGGCGGGCGGGTTGTCGTAGTACTGCACCAGCACCCGGCCGTAGGCTCTCGGCCGGTCCTCACCACCGATCGGCCGGGCCTGCCTGATGGACTCGATCAGGTGATCCTTCGCCTGTGCCCGCAACTCCCCGAACACCTCGGTCAGCCGCGCCACCGCCGCCTTGCGGGCCTCGCCGTCACCGATGTTCAGGTGGTCGGCGATCCGGCGAGCACGCTGCCTGTCCTGAAAGCTGGGCCCTTCCTGGACACGCTGCCGATGGCTGGCCTCGATCCGTTCGGCGATCGTGTCGGGGGTGTCGTCGTCGGTTGCCTGACCTGCGGCGCCGACGTGTTCCTTGTAGGCGGCCACCGAGATGGCGCCGAACTCCTCGCTGATCTTCCGAGCGGTCTCGTCCCGCTCATGCTGTCGCCGAGCGTCGGCGAGGTAGCGGGTGTAGCTCTCCGAGGCCGCCAGCCTGGTGATCGTCTTCCCGTCGCCGGGTGAAAGCGTCCGCGTGATGAGCCCGCCGTCTCTGGTCGTCAGCCAGACGGCGTACGCCTCTCTCTCGCCGCCCACGACGGGGGTGACTGCGCCGACGTGACCGACGACGGTGTCGCCGGCGGGGTCAGAGATCCTGATCAGGTCGCCTGCTCGTACCTCGTCGACGGCGACGTCGACCGGGTCCTCGTCCGGCATCAGCCCGTCCCAAGGCTGGTCGGATGAGCCGGGGCCACGGCCGACGCGGACCAAGCTTGGCAGGCCCTCCCGGTTGTAGAAGATCTCCCACCGGGTGCGGCCATCGGCGCCCTGCAATTTCACCTCGGCCTGGCCACTCCAGGAGTCGTAGGAGACGTTGACCACGGTGTAGACGCCAGGCTCGCCGTCCAGGCCTCCGTGCCATTCGATCTGGTCGCCAATATGCAGACGGCTGTGGTGGATGTGCTCCCGGCCGCCGGGAGGCTCCTCAGGCTCGTCGTCGGGCAGATCAGGTAGCAGCCACACGTCGGTGCGGCCGGTGAGCACCCGCGTCTCCACGGTCCCGTCCGCGTGCTCAACCTCCAGCTCGACCAGCCGGCCGCGCATCATCGACCTGGCGGCGCGGACGGTGACGAACTGCGCCTGCTCGCCTGCGCCGGGGACGGCGATGACGTCGCCGGCGGCCACGTTCCCGGAGCGGACCTGCTCGGGCGCGGACCGGCCGGGCGGCAGTTCCGGCGCCGGGACGCCGCGGGCTTCGGCGGCGGCCGCGTCCAGCCGGTGCGCGGCCCGCTGCAGCGCCCGGCGTTGAACGGTCTTGACGTGAGGCTGCTCGGCGGCCTGCCGTACCGCGTCCGCGAGCGCGGCGGCGTGGTCGGCTGACAGCGGCATCCGGTGCCGCAGCCGGAGTGCGGCGTCGCTGACCGCAGGATCCTCGACGGTGTCGAGGCCGAGCGCAACGAGGTTGGCCCGCTGGTAGGTGTACAGGACCGGGCGGGCGGCTGGGACCTCCTTGGGCAGCCGGTCAGGTCGGGGCGGCTCCAGCGGCGTCACCTCACCGCCGTCAGCGTCTCCGCTTCCGTCGTCGTCGCGGGCGGCCGGGCCGTCCAGGCGCTTCACGACTCTGCCGTCGACGGCCAGGAGCATGCTGGCGGAGCCGTTGTCGAAGACGACGTGCACCACGTTGCCGATGTCACTGGCCTCGAGGCCGGTGACGGTGGCGGGCGCGTGCTCCCAGCCTCGCTTCGCCAGCACCCGATCTCCGGGCAGCAGCGAGCCGACTGGCACGTCGGTGATGGTCACGGGCTCCGGCGCCTGCCCGCCGCCGGCCTGGAGCCGGTTGACGCCCTGCCCGGGTCGGAGCGCGAGCATGGAGCGGTGGTCGTCGAGGTCGCGGACGGCGAGAAACACGTAGTCGTCGGTCCGGGTGACCTGGGTGATCTCACCCTCGGGGATCACGTCACCCACGGCAAGTTCGTCGGCCGGGACGGGCACCGAGCCGGGACCAGCCGTGCCGGGACGGTAGTAGAGGCCCTTGCCGGCCGGAAGGCGGAACCAGCCCGCAGGCAGGTCGCCGGAGCGGCCATCCGAGCTCTCCCACCGGCCGCCGTCAAGCAGCAGATCGTGGCCGCCCCACCCCTGGTCGACCGCACTCTGATCGCGGACGGTGCCGGACACGGTGACCTGGTCGACGGGGCCGAGCCCCAGCCGCGAAAGCGTGGGATGGCTGCCGCGCAGCGGGATCGCCACCTGGCCGCCGGACCGGACGTCACCAGGCCGAACCCACTGGCCACCATCCGGGACAGCCCGCTCGGTACGGCCAGCGGCGGCGGCCGCGGAGTCCGGGGCAGCGTCCAGCCGTGCCGGGCGGGCGCCCGGGTTGATGTCGAAGGTGTCCATCGCGTCGAGCAGGGCGCCGGTGCGCGGGTCGTGGACGGTCACCTGCTGCAGCCGGATCCGGGCGGCGCCAGGCCCGGAGATGACGCGGCCGCGCACGATGACGCCTTCCGAGGTGCGGTCACCCTGCCCGGCCTGCAGGAGCTGCTCACGATCCAGCGTGGCCAGCTCTACCCAATCGCCCTCCGCCAGGGCGGCGGCGCGGGTGGTGACGCCGTACCGGTCGCCTGCCGGGTCACGAGCGATCAGATCCCCGCCGCGGACGAGCGCCTCATTGCGCGGCACCGTCAGGGCCTGGCCGGTGTGCAGGCGCAGGGTGAGGGTGCCGTCACCGTTGTCGGTGACGGCCTCGACCAGTTCGGGCCCGCTGTCGGGGTGGTCGCGGCCTCCGGGGAAGACGCTGTCGCCGGGCTGGAACTGGAAGGCGCGCATGTAGCCGCCGCTGGTCTCCGGGTCAAGCGGCTCCAGGTCGGCCGACGCCGCGGCGTCGGCCGCTGTCGCCTGGCTGCCGTCCGGCGGGCTGATCTTGGCGCGGATCGCCTCCCAGTCGCGGACGTTCGGCGCGAGCTGCGCCGCAGCGTCCAGGTCCGCCAGGGCGCCGGCGACGTCGCCTGCCTTGTACTTGGCGGCGGCCTGCCGGGACAGGGCAGTGGCTTGCTGGTGCTCGGTCAGGACCTGGCGGGCTGCGGCAGCGTGCCGGCCCCAGGTCGGCTCCCCTTCACCCCGCCGGTCCAGGCTTCCGCCCTCGCGGTAGTAGCGGCTGGCGGCACGCTCATCCAAGACGCTGGCCAGGCTGGTCAGCGCCGGCGTGCTCAGCTGCCGGAAGCGGGGCAGCAACTGCTCGACGGCGGGCAGCCCGGCAGACGGCCCGGCGTCGGCGAGACGGCCGCCGCGGTCGAGGATGCCGATGCGGGCGAGGTCATCGCGCGCGGCCGAGTCGCGGGCGTAGCCGTACGGATCGGGCTCCATCCCATTCCGGAAGCGCCAGCGGGCGGCCTGCAACTGGACCTGGGTGAGGAACCGGTAACCCTCAGCCGAACGCCACCGCAACACCTCGGCGGGGTCTTCGAGGTCCCACGGGGAGTCGCCGTCTGGGCCCGCCATGCTGGATTCGAGGTCGGCCATCAGGTCGCGAGCCTCGTCGGCGCCAAGCCCATCGGTGAGGGGCTGGGGCAGCCGGCCGCTGCGCACGTTGGCGGCGCGGATGATCAGCCCGCTGTCGGGGGTGTCCTGTTCCAGGATCAGCTTCCCGCCAGGGGATGCCTCGCTGAGGGCGGGGCCCGGCCCCTCGGGGGTATCGCCAGCGGGTTCCGGGACGTCTGCGACCTGTTCGTCCGCGGTCTGTTCGGCGGGTAGGCGGGTGACCGCTGCGGCGTTGGCGTTGACGCGGCTTCCGGAGTCGAGCGTGACGATCATTGCGCCATCGCTGCGGACCTCGGCCACGGTGCCTTCCGCGCCGTTGGCCAGCCGTACCCGCTCGCCCTGCTGGGGAAGGTCCGCGACGGGGGCCGCCGGCGATTCCTCATCGGGGGTGGCGTCGGCTTCGCGATCATCGGCGTCGACGATGCGGGCGAGCAGTTCGCGCGCCATCTCGTCAGCTTCGGGATCGCCGTCGCTGAGCGCCTGGTCGAGCTGGGCGAGGTCCTCGCGCGGGATCTTCCGCGCGGTGGCGTCCGCGGCACCGGAGTACACGGTGACCGTGTCGTCGCCGGCGCTCAACTCGATCAGGTGGCCGCGCTCCTCATCTGGCGTGACCTGCTGAACCACGCCGACGCGGGTCACGTCGTTGCCGTCGACGTCCTCGCCGTACACCAGGACGGCGTCGCCCTCGACGAGGTCGGAGACCGAGATCCGGCCGTCCGTGTCCGGCGAAAAGTCAGCGGCGCCCTCGGCGGGCTCTTCGACCGGCACCGGCTGGGGACGGGCGTCTGCCTGCCCGGTCGGCTTGTTCCCGTCCGGGGTGCGTTCGACGGTGAGGTAGTTGCGGTGGATCTGCTGGCGTGTGCCGTCCGGGAACTCCACCTCCAGGCGGCCGCCGCCGACGTTTCGCACCACCTTGCCGACGACGCCGCGGCGGCCCCAGATGCGGACCTCGGCGCCGGTCTCGATCCACCGGCCCTTCCGGTCCCGGGGATGGTCGTCGGCGTTCCATACGGCCCGCCGTGCCTTGCTCTGAAGGACGGGCTCTTCCACCACCTGCGTCACGGTGCCCCCGCAGTCGTTCCGGGCTGCTGTCGGGGCGGAATGGTGCCGGATTCGCCGGTTTACGTCCTGAGGCCGGGCACGATCAGCCAGCGCAGCCGGCACTTGCAGCCGTTCACCTCGTGTGGCGGGCCTGCCGTGTCGCCGGGCCAGCGCAGCAGAGCGTCACCGACCCGGAACTTCCCTTCGGCGGGCTGCACCTGGCCGTCAGCGGTCGCGTGGGCGGCCTGCATCGGGCCGTCGTCGCGGTTCGTCCAGGTGGCGGTCGCCATTCCGGTCTTTCCCGCCAGCGCGAGGGCGGCGGCGGCCTCGGCCGCGTGCACGATGTCGGTCGCGGCGGTGATGGCCATGCGCTTCGCCCACTCCTCCCGCAGCGAGAGGTCGGCGCGGATGCTGCTGGTGATGGCGGCGATGTCCGCGCCTGCACCGTCCAGGCCGGTGATCTTCGCGCCAAGCAGCGTGGCCGATTGCTTGATGGAGTCGGCGAGCCAGTGGAGCGTCGCCGCGCCCGCCCCTTCCGCAGCTACCGCGCCGGAGGCGGCCACGCCCGTGTCTGCGAGGTGGGGGAAGCTGGCCACCAGGGCCGCCGCAGCAGCGCTCTCCGCGGCATCCACGACGGGCCTCAGCGCGCCGGTGGCGTCCTCGTACCACTGGTCCGGATCCACGATGCGCGTCACCGGCAGGGGCGCGTCTCCGACCCGGGTGTCCACCTCGTACTCCGCAGCCCAGTGGCGCGTGCCCCTGCGGGCTTTCGTGCCGCTGGCGCGCCCGGCCGTCCGCTCCACCAGACGGCGCGCAAGCTGGACGAGCACCTGCTGCAGCTGCTCCTCGATGTCGTCGCGGACATCGGCCGCCACGGGCACCGGCGCAGTGGCAGGCTCGACGGCAGGCAGCAGGTCGGCGACGCCCACCGCCTTGGTCTGCTCCCCGTCGAGGAGCTGCTGCAGCCGCCCCAGCCCCGCGCCGCTCTGGGGCTCGGCCGGGGGTTCGGCCGCCGTCTCCGGCCCAGCAGGCTCCGGCCCGTCCTCCACCGGCGCGCCCTCCGCCGCCTCGTCACCGGCGGGCGCGGCCAGCTCGTCCTCCGGCGGGCTGGCCAGGCCGAGCGCGATGGCGTCGTCCTCCGTGGTCGGAACGGCAGTCTTGGTGTTGGAGACGTAGAACGCGCGGGCGTGCGGCATGTCGAACTCGTCGTACTCGGCGATGGTCCGGTACTCGTTCACGGTGATCGCGCCCACGTTGAGCTCCTCACGGGCTTCCTGCCTGCGGGCCAGCTCGACCCGGCGCAGCACCTCCACGCCGGAGACGTCGAGCTTGCCGATCAGCCCCTCGTCGGAGTCCGGGTGGAACCCGGAGGTGACGATGCCCATGTGCGCGTCCATGGTGATCGTCCAGAACTGAAACAGCTCGGCGTCGGCGTTGTCGTACGTACGGCCTGCCGCGTTGCCCATGACGGTCTCACCAACGCCGAAGGCGGCCAGCACCTCTTCCTTCGCGCGCGAGGCGGCCTCGCTGTAGGCCATGTCGCGCGGCTTGGCCGCCAGGTCGTTCACCGTGATCTTCCCATTGATCACCGACACCTTGCCGGCTTCCATCGGGCCGCGCCCGAACCGGTTCTCGATCCGGTCGGCCTCCGGCTGCGACAGCTTGCCCTCGACCCCGACCACCGTGGCGGGGCGGCCGTCGTTGCGCAGGAAGACCACGTTGTAGAGCCGGGACAGGAAGTCCAGATCCACCGACAGACTCGCGGCTTCGATCGGGGTCATGCCCCGGTAGGGGTCGGTCGGGTGCACGTCTCTGAACCAGCGGACGCGCTCGGGGTCGATGCCGACCCGGCGCCCGTCCGGCGCGATCGTCTCGAAATGGGACAGCAGGTCGGCTCCACGGCCGGGGACCGGGCGGGTACGGCCGGGCGGCAACAGGTCATAGCGGATCGGGGTGCCCCGGTTGGAATGGGTGACCTCCACGAACGCGCCGGCCGAGGAGAGCAGGATCTGCTGGCTCAGCCGCTTGCGGAACTGGCGCCCAGATTCGAGGGGGTTGGCCTTGCCGTCGTTGAGCAGCTCGCACAGCGGGTGGTCGGTGATCACCTCGTCGCCGTCGCGGAGCTGGAAGTCCAGCTTGGCCTGGTGACCGGCGATGGCGTCCACGGACTTGTACACCCACACCGTCCGCTCCCACGCCTCGGCCACGGCCCGCTCGACCGGCCAGGCCCGGCGCATCGCGTCCGACGACGGCATGAAAACACCAGACGGCGCCGCCCAGGCGCCCCACTGCTTGGTCTGCACGAGGGCGCGCAGGCCGGGCAGGAATCGGCGACGCGCCACCTTACTGCCCCCTCCTGTCATCGGCGGGGGCACTGGCCAGCAGGACGCCGGCCCCGCACAACAGGACGCCGAGCAGCCCCCACCCGGCGATCGGGTGATAGGCGAACGCCGCGGCGCACATCACCGCGGCCCCGGCCACGATGAGGATCAGCCCGATCAGGTCGCGTAGCTGCCGGCCGGTCAACGGCTGGCGATCGTGGTCGTTCAACGTGAAGGCCCCTCCGTGCCCGCCAGCGCGGTGATCGCTGGCTGTCGGGCAAGGTAGGGGCCTGGGAGGTTTACGTCCTGGCGGGTCTACGCCAGGCCGGAGAGGCGGGACGCCTGCATGTAGGCGGCGTCTTCGCGGCGGCCGCGGGTGGCGGCATACTGCTGCTTCTTCCCGGGGCGACACACGGTGCGGGTGGACGGCCGATACAGCTCGTCACAGACGCGGCAACTGATCCGTTCGATGTCGATCAGCACTGGCTCGTTCCAGCCGGGCGCGTCGTTGTAGTCGTCGGGCAGCGTCACGAACGGGCTCACGTTGGCCGTGCGGGCGTGCGCTGATGAGGGGGCGGGCAACCAGATCTGGTAGATCCAGTCGTGGCCCAGCCCGTCCAGGAGGCTCAACCACGCGGGGATGTCGGTGATCTCTTCCAGCGGTTCGGCGGCGGCTGGAGCCAGCTCACCGATGATCTCTGCGCGGATGTCTCCCGACTGAGCGCGCTCCAGAGCGCTTTCGCCTGGGCCGGGCACGTCCCGCAGGCGGCGGTCGCTCTTGCCGCCACGCAGGTGCTTGCGCGTCTTGGGGCTGTCAGCGATGCAAACCGGGTCGTACTCCACCATCCAGTACGGGCGCCTGCACTTGATGCAGACGAGCGCCTTGATCTCCATGACGAGGCCGAGCAGCCACTCCGGGTTGCCCTGGTAGTCGTCAGGAACCACAACGCATTGCGTTTCTCGGGCGTGGTGCACGTGCGCGAGCGACGGCGCCGGCAACCACACCGCGTAGTACCAAACATGGCCCCGCGGAAAATCGGTCATGCGTCTCCTCCCCCTGAGGGCGGCGCACTATGGTCTCGGCAGCCCCTGGCCGAACCGGAAATCAACCCTTGGTTGACGGCGGCTCCGGTGTGCGAGTAGCGGCGTGATCATCGTGCTTATGACGGGCGGGAAGCGTCAGGCCCCCTTGTCAGCAGGCCATTTAGCAACCTAATGATCATCTCGCCGGAGATTCAAGACCTTGAGACCCACTCAGATTTTCCGGTCCGTAAACTCCTGGCCGTAACAATTCAGGCTGGCCGGTAAACCTAAACAAGGAGTCGCGCTTCTTCCTCATCTACGAGCGGCTCGTACGGCGCCAGGAGAACAGCCTCGCCACGGTCCGGCGACGACAGGCCACGCTTGCGCATGTTCTCCTTCGACTCCACCACCGAGTACCCGTTCGTGTTCGTGCTCAGCTTCGGCGCCGCCAGCTGCGCCTGGGTGAGATCGTCCACCCGCAGCCGCAACCGCGACCTGCCCGTCTCGTCCGGCCGCAGCAAGCTCCTGCCTGCCAGCCACATCTCGTCCCGCTTGCGGTACGGCAGCATCGACTCCTCATCCGGCTCCCGGCCGGTGTTCTCCGACACCATCACGATCACAATCTCCGCGTCGTGGACGCCTTCCTCACCCCACGCCTTCAACGTCCCGGCCGGCCCCCACCCCCAGCCGAGGCCGTCGATCTTCACGCGCACCTTCGCGCGGGTGCCCAGCCGTTTGGCCAGGGCCTCTGCCCGCCGGATGTGCTGCAGGATGATTCCGGACACGTGCACCGGGTCGCCGTTCTCCGCCCCGGAGAAGGCGTGCTCGAGCGTGACCAGGTCACCGACGATCCGGGAGATGGCCAGCTCGTCTCCGCCGCCCGCGGCAACGTCGACGCCGAGCCTCACCCACGCGCCCGGGTGAACCTTCCACTCCGCGGTCTCCTCGGGCAGACCGAGGTCGCACAGCCGGATCCCGGTCTCGGGCTCCTCTTGCTCCACCGCCAGTTCAACCCAGTCGGCCGGGATGGTGGCGTTCGCGACGCCCTTGGGGAACTTCGCCAGCACCTTCGCCCGGACGTAGTTCGACTTCTCCCCGTGAACGCGGATGGTGCGTTCGATCCAGGCCCGGTCGACCATGTGGATCGCGGGGGAGTGCGGCTTGCCTGGGCACGACTGGCACTCCCCGAAGTTCTCGCCGGTGAGGTTCGGGGTGTCCCACGCCGAGATGGGGATCGTCTTGACGTCGACGTCCTTGCACAGCCCTTCGAACCACGTCGACGGCTCGTCGGTGGGCGGGTTGCCGATGGCGATCATCCGGCTGTCTTCGCCCACCATGAGGCCGGACAGGTTGCGGCCGATCGTGTGGGCGATACCCCCAGCTTCTTCTACAACGAGTAGAAGATGCTGGCCATGAATCCCCTGAACTGCTGCCTCGTTGTACGGGGCGGCGGCGATCCCGTAGGCGACCCGGGTCATCAGCCCGGCCTCGTCGGGCAGCTTGTACTGCGCCGTGTCGATCTCACCCGGCAGGCCCGCCCGGGTGTGCGCGGCGCGGACCTCGCGCCAGAGCTGGTGGGTCACCTGCCGCCACAGCGGCGCCAGCGTCACCGTCACCCCGGTGCCGACTGGGTGCACGAGGCTGTGCCACAACACGAGCTGCCCGCAAGAGAACGTCTTCGACGAGCCGAAGCACGAAGGGACCGCGACGAGCTTGTGCTCCACGAGCGCCCTCATGAACTTGCGTGGCGTCGCCCACGCCACGCTGCCGAGCACCTGCTCACAGAACCCGACCGGATCATCCACCCACGTCGCGTAGCTGCTGCCCGCCACCTCGTACGCCGCGGTGTACAGGTGCGTCGACTCGGCCGGCGTCAGATCCCACAGCAGCGGCCGCCGCTCCTCTGGAGGGATGTCCATGAGGTCGTGGAACATCCGGCGCGCGATCAGCGACCGCGCGTCGCCGGCCGGGGTCTGGGCAGGCGTCAGCACCAGCGCTCCCGCGCACGCTGCCGCCGTGTGTCCGCCCCCGAGATCACGGGGGCATGGTTCGGCCCCGGGCGGTTAACGTCCACCCGGGGCCAAGTATCAGGTCAGGAAGCTCGGCTCCGCCGCCGCAGGAGCGGAAGGGTGCTCGGTTACGCGTACCAGGCGCCCCGGCGGACGGTGCACCCGTCGATGACGATCGGCTGGCCCTGGATGACGCGATAGTTCGTCGAGTCGATCTCGCCGCCGGCGTCCTCGAACATCTGGGCCAGAGCGTCCGAGTCAGCGGCCGTGCCGTCGTTCTCTATGTACGGCATGGCCATCACCTGTTCGACGCCGAACTCTACGGTGATCTCGAAGAGGCAGGAGGGGGGCGCCCACGGCTTCCCGGCCCGGCGGGCGGCCTCGAGCGTTTCGTGGTCGTAGGGGTTGGCGGACGCCCGGCCGCCCAGCTTGTAGACGATGCTGTTGACGAGGAACGCGATGCGGTCCTCGCCTTGGCCGATCGCCTGGACTTCCTCGTCCCACTCGACGTTGACCCATTGGAAGTAGGCACGGAGGGCATCGTCGGCGTTCGCGCGGCGGTGGAAATCGTCGTTGTCGAAGAGGAAGCTCACCGCTGGGCGCGAGTGTTGGCCGGGGGTGGCGTTTTCCATGGTTCCTCCGGTGAACGCTCAGGTGCCGCTTCTCATGGACCTTGCGTGGTGCAACGGGCAG
Organism: Nonomuraea sp. NPDC059023; assembly: GCF_042740095.1. Classification (NCBI taxonomy): domain Bacteria; kingdom Bacillati; phylum Actinomycetota; class Actinomycetes; order Streptosporangiales; family Streptosporangiaceae; genus Nonomuraea; species Nonomuraea sp. NPDC059023. The sequence goes on from NZ_JBHYIO010000040.1 coordinate 32,522, forward strand.
CATCACTGCTGAGGACAGAAGCGTCAGGCCTCGATCAGGGTCCTCCACGCCTTGTAGCCGGCCAGCTCGAACAGCCGGTGGCCGCGCTCGTTCACCGTGTGCGGCGGGAGCACGCGGCCGCGCTCGAGCGCCGCCTTGATCTGCCGCTTCACCTTCTCACGCGGCAGCTCGACCTCGTCGGCGAGTTCCGCGATCGACAGCATCCGCATCTCCTGGGCGTCGAGGCTGGTCTGCCAGCATGGCCACCAGAGCCGGAATGGTGCAGCGAGGAACATCGTGCCGCTGTCGGTCTGCTCCTGGGGCGGGAGAACGACACCTCGGATGGTGGCGACCTCGAGTCCGGCGACGAGGGTCAGCTCATCTGTGTCCAGGAGGTTCGCCAGCTCGGGCAGGCCGGCCAGGGTGCCGCCGCGTGTGCGCGCCCACGTTGCATCCCACCAGGCCGGGAAGGCGTCGAGGTCGAACAGCCGACCGCGTGGGCCCTGCTCGTGCGGCGGCAGCTCGATGCCGCGCAGCACCGCCTCCTTGATCCACGCGGAGACCACGTGCTCCGGCTGGCCCACCCGCGCAGCGAGGTGTCCGAGGGCGCCCAGGCGGTCGTTGCCGCGGCTTCGAGTGTTGCGCTCCGACATGAACGCGCGGAACGCCTCGACCTCGTACTGGCGCCCATCCCGGCCCCGGCCCCGGCCTGTGCCTCCCTGCCGGTTCGGCGGGATGGTGTGGCTCTTCTTCGCGGCGCTGAGGATGGGCAGCAGGGTGGTGATGGGCATGCGCACCTCGTAGGCGAGCGCGGTGGCGCCCGCCCAGCCCTCCGCGATCTCCTCCGCGTCCCGTGTCCGGCCAAGCCACCACGCGCGGAACGACGTCGGCTCGAACAGCAGCTCGCCGTCGATGAAGTCGTGCGTGGGGGCGTCCCCGATCTCGTCGGCGATGGTGAGTATGCGGTCGACGTCGATCGGGTCGGCGGAGAGCTCGGCGGAGAGCTGCTCGGAGGTGGCCCAGCCGTAGCGGTGCTCGGTCCACCACGTGCGGAACGCGATCGGGTCGAACAGCAGCTCGCCGTCTTCGCGGGACGTCGGCCACTCCACGCCGGTGTCCCGGGCGGTGCGCAGGGCCGCCTCGACGACCTCGAGGTGCACGCCGAGCATCCGGGCGATCCCGCCCATGGGCTGCCACGACTTCGCCAGGTCGGACGCGATCTGCTGGATCGTCAGCCCGGTCAGCGACGCGATCTCCGCTGGTGCCAGCGCCTGGTCCCCGGCCTCGCCGAGCGTCATCTTGCTGACACCCTCCCGGCGAGCCTTGACGGCCTCCTGGTGACGGGCGTCGATGTCGTCGATCGTCGCGCGCTGCTCGGCGATGATGCGCAGGGCGTCGGCCTCGGAGAGGTCCGGGAGCTCGGCGTCGATCGGCGCGTGCGGGAAGATCTCCTGGTCGCCCATGGTGCGGGAGACGCCCATGAGCTTCCACACGGCCGGCTTGTCGTGGCCGTGCCGGCGGATGAGGACGATGCCGGCGATGTTGCGGGGATGAGCCGCTTCTCGCTTCTGCTTCGACCAGAGATCCTGCGCGAGCTGGTGCGCCTCACGTACCTGCTCGGCGACGGCGTGTAGCGTGTTCGGTGACATCGCGGAGATGACCTTCCTGCTGAGATTCCTCCCGATCGTTCCGGGGCGGGGCCCCACCAAGGGGCCAGCAGGCACATATTACAGGCTATTTAGCGGCTTGGCTATTCCGGCTCGAACTACGGCTGCTTCTGTACGGCGCCGGTGCTGAACCAGTGGACGAGCGTGGCCGCGCCGTGCACCGCCGTACGGGCGGCCTCGAGGCTGGCGGGCTTCATGGCCGGTCCTGCATGCCGATCCCGCTGGCCATGCCACAACAGCGCGATCATGGCGATCACCGCGTCGATCGGCGCCGGGTCGCCGTTCTTGTCGTCGATGACGAGACTCCACGACGCCGCGGTGTTGCGCAGGTGCGAGAGCGCTTTGCCGAGCGTGGCCTGCTTGTCATTGGGTGTCGTCACCGGGATGACGACGGCCTCAACGGCCTTCACCGCGTGGCTGTAGGCCAGCCCCGTGTCGGGGTTCATGCCGTACGCGGCATCCCACGCTCTTCGTAGGAGCTGGCCAGCGCTCTGCGGGGCCGCCTGTACGGCGCTGTCGGCTGCGGCCGTCACGGTGGGGTCGACACGTTCGATGAGGCCGTTCGCTTTGTCGGTGAGCCGCCACATGGACCCGGCGTTGTTCAGGATCATCTCCAGCTTGTGCACCATCAGCGCCCACCACTGTGTGGTGGGCGCGTTGTAGTACTCGTCGTCGAACACGAAGTTGTAGATGTCCAGGGCGGCGTCGATGGCTTCGAGAAGATCGTCGCCCTGGGCGACGACGATCGCCCCCGTCGAGTGAAGGTTCCCGTACAGGTCAGTGCGGCGTAGCCGAAGCTGGACCATCTCGGCCAGATCCAGTCCGCTGTGCCCGTTGGAGGCTTCCTCGAGCCATCCCTGAAGCGGGCGAAGAAGGTAGTCCGGCGTGCCAGCAACCAGCGTGCGCTCGGTGCTCACCCCAGCCGCGCGGGCGCGCAGAGGAAGCCAGGGGGCGCTCGTGTTGACCATGTGGCTAAGCGTAGGGGCTAAGTCACACAAGCCCCACCCATTAAGGGATGCGCTTCTGGCCCACTCCCGCGCGCAGCACTCGGTCGATCTCCCCGCTGAACAGATCCTCCGGAGTCCACACTCCACGGTCCAACCCGGCCGCCCCGAACCCGTCCAGCCACCGCTTCTGTTCCACAGTCGGCTTCTTGCCCACCATCTTCAGCTCGCGGATCACGACCGCTCCGGACTTCGGGTGCAGCAGGAAGACGTCGGGGAACCCCTTGGGCGAGTGCTTGGAGTTCCACGTCCAGTAGATCAACCAGCCCAGGGTCAGGGCCCGCGGCCTTATGTGATCATCCCGCAGCGTGGCTTCCGTCATCGTCTTGACCAGCTTGCGTTGGGCCTCGGCCGACATGCCAGCCAGACCGCCGGCCATCGCTTCCAACAGGTTCTCAGCCATGCTTCCTCCAGCGCTGGAATGGGTTGGTGAGCCTGCGAGGGTGACGGGGTTACTCCACGCCACCCCCGCAGGCCCGGCTACGAGCCGAGGCAGCACAAGCCTCGGAAGGTGCTGATCAGCGTGGTGCGGCCTTCCATCAGCGGGCGATGCCCGTGGACGTGGCACGGATGTGCGCTTGGACCGCGCTCTCGCGGACTCGGATACTGCGTGGCGTGACGCGCGTGGACGGGAGTTCCCCCGAGTTGACCAGCCGGTAGACGGTCATCTTCGACACGTCCATCTGCTCGGCGACGTCGGCGACCGTCAGCCATCTGTCGTCGCTCATCCCTGCTTCTCCATGAGGTCGAAGCGGGACAGCAGCGCGGCGGCGAGGGCCCGGTCATCCACTGGCTCCGCCAGCGCTTCGGAGGTCTTTGGGTCGTTGCGCATCTCCTCCAGGACCTCCATCAGCCGTTCCACTGCCTCCCGAGGGGGTGCCTGCTTGGCAGCCCTGCCGAGGCGGAGGAACAAGGCGCCGATCTGTATCGCCGTCTCGCCATCGACCCCAAGGACCTCGTTCTCCCCGCAGCCGCAGGAGAAGGTCTGGGTCACCAGGTCGCCCTTGAGCTCCAATTCGCCGAGCCCGGTGTCGAACCACCTGTCCGCACCGGGTGGGTCGGCGTCGACGGCGAAGGTGGGCTCCTGGCCCCACCCGGCGGCGAGCAAGATGGCGGTGGCGACGCCGGGGGCGTCGGCTTTGGAGACGACCACAGCAGAGGCGCTGGTGCGAAGACAGGCCCTGTCGGGGAAGGCCTCTACCTCCAATGCGTCGCCGTCGCCGTCCTTGTGAACGAAGGCCTTGATCATGTGCGGACGCCCTTCCGGGGGATAGATCGACTGCAGGGGGTTGCCGCTCATGAGGTTCACCTCGTGACCTAGTAGGGGCGTGCGTGGCGGGCGGCGATGAGGACATCGACCGCCTGGTCTATGGCGCGGTCGAGCTGTTCGCGGTAGTCGCCGGTGACGATGGCGACCGGGTCGCTGTCGGGGCCGTGCGGGTACGGCACGCGCTCGGTGTGGATCGGGGAGGGCGGCGCGGCCGGGGTTTCGTGGGGGCCGCCGGTGACGGAGACGATGATCGCCTCGTCGCCGGGGGTGAGGCGGACGGTCCACGCTTGGCCCCAGGACAGGTAGTGGCTGTTTCCGGCCCTGTTGGTGGCGGCGTGAGAGCCGTCGTGCCGGATGACCGTGATGGGCGAGGCCTCGCGGATGTCGGCGGCGTGCCGGGCGATGGCCTCGGCGACGTAGCGCAGGAGCCTGCGGTCGGGGTCGTCGGTGTCGGTGAACAGGTAGGTGTCGGGCGGCTGCATGTCGTAGGCCGCGACCGTGGTGAAGTCGTTCATGGGGGTCACCTCTGGTTGTGGCTGGCGCTACGCGGCGTCGCGGTCGCGGCGGGTACGGGCGTACCTGGCCAGGTGGGCGTGGGTCGCTCTGAGCTGCTTCTGGTACAGGACTTCCGCTTCACGGCAGGGGTCGCAGAGCTTCTCGTTGCGGTGGCGGTGGCGGCGGGCGGCTGCGGGGGTCCCACACGGCAGCAACTTCCGTCGCCTGGGCCGCTGCGGCATGGGCTGCCAGGACTGGGCGGGGTGGGCCTTGGCGAAGGCCTGCATCTCCTCGTTGAGGAGGCGCAGGTTGTTCGCGGCCTGTTCGCTGGTTATCCGGATGGCGTGCGGAGGCGTGGGCCGCACGGGAAGCAGCTCGGCCAGGAGCTTGGCTTCCAGAACCTGCTGGGCGCCAGTGACGAGGCAGCCATGGCAAGGGGTCTCTCCGTGGGCCTGGTGGATCGTCAGGCCGGTGAGGGTGCCGCAGGCTTCTCGGCATCGCGTCGGCGCAACAGCCGTCATGGGGGTGGGTCCCTTCTTCCTGGTTTCGATCACCCAGCAAGGGCCGCAATCCCTCGCCATATTTTCGAATAATACAGGAGATTTATTAGGTACGCCAAGTCCTTACGGGGCTTCCGTGGCTTACGCGATCCACGTCCACGCCGAGAGGGACGTAAGCACATTTCGTCGCTTACGTCTCACGACCCCCACGGCAGCCGGTCAAGACGACGTTGACGCCATCACCCCACCCGCCTCACAATCGAACAGGCGACGCACATTACAGGCGATATAGGAGAGGAGGCTGACATGAGCCACCGCAGATGCGTACGCGCGATCGAATGGCACGAGGACGGCGAGTACGAATGCCGCACCTGCGGCGCCCCGCTCGCCACCGACCGGCACGGCACCCTCGAGCGGCCCGTCCGCCACCGCGGTGAACGCCGCCGTCCCCTCACGCCCGCCCTGGCCGACGCCGACGCGTTCTCCCGGGCGATCGACGTCGCCGAGCACGCGGCGAACCTCTTGCCCGACATCTGCTCTCGCGAGGAGATCGTGCGCGCCGTGGTGGAGGACATCTACCGGGCCGGCCTGCTCCGCCGTACCCCGGTCAAGACGCCTGCGGCCTGACCCTTAATGAAGACGTGGGGCAGTATCCAGGTACTTGAGCGGGACACGCAGTTCCCAGTGGCCCGGGTTCATGCTGCCCTCCGGGGTGGCGACGCCGCACGGGCACGACCACATGGGCACGTTGTCACCGACGAGGGGCGGCCACAGATGGAAGCGGATCTGCTGGGTTGTCGGCTGGGTGGTGCCGTCGTTGGGCATGTTCTCGATGTAGAACTCGTAGGCGTGGTGGGGCTCCAGCACGTTCGGCAGGCTGATGGGGGAGAGGCTGCGGCCGCTCCAAGTTTCGGCACGGACCCGGTAGCCGCGCGGGAAGCTGATGGTGCCCCACAGGTCCTGGTCGCCCTCATTGGGTCTGAGGAAGCCATCGATCGCTCCCGGATGTGGTGGCGCCAGCCCGTCATGCTGAGCGGATATCTCATCGCCGCGCCGGTCGGCCTCAATCTGCCGGAGTTTGCCCGCTTCGACTGCCGAACGGCGGGCTGATCGTGCTGACCAGATCGAGACGACGAGGGCGGCCGTGCCAGTGGCGGCGCCAAGGCCGGCGAACAGGTCGCTGAGGTCCATGTCCGGGCTCCTCCTTCGCTTCGGTCAGAGCTTTCTTATACCTGTGGATGCCGGGCACGGTGGTGTAGATCACGAATCCTGCGTGCCGAGTAGATGCTCCACCCGGGCGAGGGCGGCCCATGCCCGCTCCGACAGGACGAGTTGACCCCACCGGTCGTCCTCGCGCTGTGTCTGCTCTCGCCGTACGGCGGCCACGGCCTGGCGCACGCCGTCGAGGACCTCGGCGTCGCCGAGCATGTAGTGGATCACCCCGAGCCGGTGTACGACCACAGCGACCTCGGGGGAGATGGCGATGAGCTCCCCGTGGTGGGCGAGGAGGACGGCGGCCGCCGCACGTAGTTCGGCGGCGTGCTCGTCCAGCCACGCCCGCGGCGAGGGGCGCGGCCGGCCGTAGTCAGGGCGGCGGGCCTCGAGGCGGGCGCTGTCGCGGTGCCGGCGCTCGAACCGTTGCTGGGCCGCCTGTTTGCTGGTGCCGGCGGCGCGCCCGAGTGTCTCCCACCGCACGGGCTCGTCGAGGCCGCGGGCGAGGCTCATGCCGATGTACTCGTACAGGTCCCACACCTGGCGGCCGCGGGGCACGAGTGCGACGAGGGCGACGAGCGCGTCGCGGCCGGGGGAGGGGTCGGCGAGGACGGCCAGGACCGCCTGCTCCGGCGGGAGGGTGACGCCCTCGCTCTCCCACATCTGCCGGTCGGCGCCGCTGGCGTAGCGGGCGGTGAGCAGGCGCGCGGCCGTGTCTGGGTCGGCCGGGTCCTCCACCTCGAACAGCGGCGTGATCGCCTCTGACGACATGGGCCTCAAGGTACGGACCGGCACTGACAATCCCGCCCCTCGATTCATGTCCACCCTACTAGCCAAATTTTGGCTAGTAGGGTGGACAAGTTCAGGCTGTTGGAGCTACGGTGCCTGCATGAACCGAAACGACCAGGCAACCCCGGCCAACACGACCGTCGAGGACGAGGCCCTCGTCCCCACCTTCCTCGCCCCCACCAAGCGGACCGGCAAGTTCTGGACCGCCAACGTGCTCGGCCTTCCGGACGGGCAGCATCTCCAGATCCAGGGCAAGACCTGGGCGGAGACGCGAGACAACGCGCTCGAGCGAGTGGCCGAGCTGCTGGGCTCGGCGCATGACACCGTGGGCGTGCTGCTGGTACCGGAAGATGCCGACGAGGCGCGCGCGGTGGAGACCGCTCGAGCGGCCCGAGCCGCTCGGGCGACCGCCGAGCAGGATGAGCAGGATGTAGTCCTCAAGTCCGCCGAGCTCCTCCGCAGCCGGGGCTGGACCACCCGCGACGTGGGCAGCGTGCTGGGCTACTCGCACCAGCGGATCTCTCAGATCGCGCCCGAGGCCACCACGTAGGATCTCCTGACAACCCTTCCCATTGCCTGGTTGGGATTCGGGCCGCTCTTCCGGACTGACTACCCGGACCCATCGGAGCGGCTCCAAAGGCCCGCCGACCAGAGGTCGGCGGGCCTTTTCGCGCCAAGACCCTTCCCCTTGAAGTAAATAGACTGTATTATTTGAATCAAGGCCGAGGGGTTGCGGCCCCTGGCGAATCCGCCCTACCGGACTAGTCACCCGGAAGGCCAACCAGGCAAGAGAGGAGGGAACATGCCAAACAAGAAGACCAGCAAGAGCGAGTGCCAGCTCTGCGGCACGGTCTTCAACGAGCCGGTCGGGTCGTACATCACCCACAACGACCCGCGAACCAGGAAGCGCTGCGCAGGTAGCAGCGTCGCAACCGGCAACCCCAACTAGAAATGAAAGGTAAGTGGTCCCCGCCCCGCAAGGGGCGGGGACCACCCGCCCTTCGCCCCCTTGGACGGCCATCCGCCAGGCGACACGATTCGCAAAGGCGGTCAACCTGGAGACCACGATGAACATCACCGTCCCTCCCCTCCCGGAAGGGCTCAAATCCGCCGCTTGCTGGCGCAAGACCATCGCCGCCCTCAACGACGGCGAGCGAGGCGGAGCCCAGATCATCGGCGCCTGGCTCCACGCCGGCGACATCGTCGACGCCACCCCGGGAACGCTGATCGTCGCGGTGGACAAGAAGACGCTCGGCTGGGCGAACCACCACCGCACCGGCCAGCGCTACGCCGTCGAGGACGCGAAAGTCGCCGTCCACCTCGTCACCGGCGACGGCCTGACCGAGCTGTGGTCTCGCCACTACAAGGCGGCCACGTCGGCGTTCGGCGCGACCACCATGAAGAAGATCACCGCGCTGCTGGACGCGCACCCCGCGCCCGGCGGCGAGGTCACCGTCATCGACGAGGCCAAGCGGCCCAACCACAAGCCGGGAGAATGCCGCTGGTGTCACACCCGGGTCCCCCAGGGTGTCGGCCACGTCGTCGGCCATGGCGAGGACGCCGAGGTGGAACACTACCGGCGCTGCCCGATCCGCTCGGCCCGCGACGGCGACGTCTGCTCCCTGTGCGGCCGCACCATGGTCGCCCGGCTCAGTGAGACCGAGGTCGTGATGGTGCGCGAAGGCGATGGCCGGTGGGAGCCCAGACACTTCGAGCGTCTGAACTGCACCATCACCCCGCTCGACACGTGGGAGGAGCTGCAGGAGCGCCTGACGGCTGAGAAGACTGAGCAGCAGCGCGCGCAGGCGAAGCGTGCGAAGGCAGCCGAGCGGCGGGCGGCGAAGGCCGCGGAGAAGAAGGCCGCCGAGCAGGCCGCCCACCAGGCAGAGCAGGACCGCGTCGCCGGGCTGAAGACCACGTCCCGCGCCGCGCAGGAGCTGTTCGCCAAGAACATCGCGCCCGGCCTGCGCGCACACCTGCTGGAGTACACCGACACGCTGGAGGACGGCACCACCACCACGCGATGGGGCGTCACCGTCCAAGCCGCAGGGCAGGGCTGGGCAGGCGTCGACAACGACCCCGACATGGGGCAGGCCACCTCGTTCACCAGGCTGCAGGACGCTCAGGGCTTCTACCGGGGCATGCAGTGGTCGGACGAGCGGCCGCACCAGCCCCGCGGACGCCGGGACCGGGGATGCCCGGGGCTCGACGTTCCGCACTGCTACGGGTGCGGCACCACGTACGCCGCCGGCGGGTTCATGTCGGCCTCCACCGGTACGGCCTGCCCCGGCTGCTACGACGACCTCGCCGACGCACACGGAGCTCACGCCCTGCAGTACCACCCGTGGCCTTCACACGCGTGAACCCGGGCCAGCTCCGCGCGGACACCGTGGTGCCCCGAGCGACCCGGAATGCCGCTTCCCCCGTGCGTCCCGAGCCTACGTAGGGCAGGGTTGGGCCCACCGCCGTGAGCGCGGGACCTGCGCCACCGCCCAAGCCCAGCCCGACCCCGGAGAATGACACCCCATGTGGAACTACCTGCAACTGGAGATGGCCGGCGAGTTCGGACAGCCGATCATTGGCCCAGGCGGCATGACCAAGGCGCAGGCGCACTCGGAGATCCGCGGCTTGCTCGACCGGCTGGCCGCCGACCAGCCCCACCTCTTCGAGCGGGCGGCGCGCACCTGGCGGGACGGCGCCCAGGACGACACCGTCGCCGTCGAACTTCCCCAGGACGCCATCGTGGTGTGGGCCCTGTACGAGTGTCCCGAGGCCCAGAGTCCCGAAGCTGCGGCCACGGCGTGGGTCAAGAACTACGCCAACATCATGCGCGAGGCAGGCGGCCCCGACGCCACCGTGGCCGAGCCGAGCGACGACCCGGTGCTGGCCGCGGCGACGAGGGTTGCCGGTCACGTGCGTGAGCTGCGGACCCGCTACCCCTCTGCGCTGGCCCAGATGAAGCAGTTCGCCGGGGAGCGCGGCCAGTCCGCCTCCTTGGACTGGCCGGAGTGGTGCTGGCTGCCCATGGGCGCCGCCCACGCGATCGTCACCAGCGGCGGCCGCTCCGCGTTCTCCAACCCGGCCGACATCGGCCGGGTCGCCGCCGTGGCCCACTGGAAGCTCGTGGACCGGGCCATCGTCATGCCATCGGAAGCCGTGGCCAGCGAAGCCGTTCCCGGCCCGACGCCCGACATTCGGGAGACTGACCTTGCCATCCCCCGCGAGCAGCTGCTCAGCGAGCTCGCCGGCGCGTGCTACTACCTGGTCATCCCACAATCACGTCCTGACGACCACACGGGGCCGTGGCTGTACGGCACGTACATCCATCTGGAATGGGATATGAACGTCCGCCGTAGCGAATTGCGGCTGCTCCTCGACCTTGGCCAGGGGTGGGACACCCTCATCCCGATCTCCGTGCATGCCGACCAGCCCACCCTGGCGTGGTCGGCCAAGGACATGGAGGCGTCCGCCTCCGGCATCCTGGGCGCGGCCGCGCAGGGATCAGCAGCCGACGTCCAGCGCTGGGGTGCCTGGATGGCCTGGCCGCTCGTCGGGGCGCTGCTCGATGAGCGCGCTCTGCTCATCGGCCCCCGGACCCTCGACGATCCCAACCTGGACCTCATGGTGCGCGGCAGCCGCGCATGGGAACTCACCTACGACCGGCCGCGCCCGACAGCTGTGCCCTAAGACTCCAGGTGGATCAGTCCGGGCGGCAGGTCAGGCAGGGATAGCCCGCGCACCCGCATGCCGTCACGCAGGAACTCCACGCGCTCGGCCGCCCGGTCCGCGCGGTCGACGTGCTCGCGGGAGGCCTCGCGCCAAGCCCGCTGGTGCTGATCGCCATCGTCAGCCGCGCGGTCGCGCGCGATGGCCGCCGCCCTCGTCCGGGACTGCCACTCGCGGACGGCCTGGTGGTGATCGCGTAGCAGACGCAGCGCATCGCGGCGGTCGGCGCCCACTTCGCTGTCATCGGCGTCGGGGGCCGGCGCGGTGCCGTCGATCCATGCGGCCGCGTCGGTCACGGGCGCCTCGACGCCGGGGAGGATCTCCACCTGGTCGTCGCCGTCGAGCGGGACAAGCAGCAGCATGGGCGGGGTGTTGAGCGCGCGGGCCAGCACGAGCAGCTCGGCGACCGACATGGACGCACGGCCGCCGGACTCCAGCTTGTACAGGTTCGTGCGCTCGAGCGGGTAGCCCAGGGCCGTGCAGCGGTCGGCCAACGCCTGCACGGACATGCGGCGATCTTCGCGGTGGGCGCGGACGTTCCTGGCGACGGTACGGGTATAGGTGACGGGCCAGTCGTCGGGTTGTGCTGGGTGGCGCTTCGGCACGCGGCGGCCCCCTTGGCCTCGTCTGCCTACGGCGGAAGGGCTCACCCTAGACGATCTTGGACATGTCGCACAACAGGGGTTGACCGCTCACGTCATCCCGTGGCTCGTTTGGGGCCCACGACACGTTTCTTACGGACCTTGGCTCAGGGCAGCAGGGCTCGGCCGACGTGCTCGATCGCCTGCTGCAGCTCGGCCAGGCGGGCGAGTTCGGCGCGATGCACGTCGAGGACTTTGGTGATCGCCTCCGGCGGCAGCTGGTCGCGCAGGTCGACGGCGGCGCCGCGGTAGCTCTCCTGCATGGCGTTGCGGGCGCGGACGGCGTGCTCGTACGCGGAGCGGGCCAACTGCACCGGGTGCTTGGCCAGCACAGCGCGGTGTTTGCGGTAGTCCGGCGGCATCGCTTCCAGCAGCCAGTCGATCGCCTTGTCCGGCCAGCCGTCAGCGCCGGGCGCCGGCACGTCCGGTGGCCATGCGTCCGGCAGAGCCGCCGCGTCCGCGGCCGCCGGCGCGGGTGGGGCGTCCCAGGGCAGGCGCGTGTAGTCGACGTCGTCGAACCGTTCCAGGGCGAGCAGCGGCATCCACTCCTGGTGCTCCTTCAGCCCGCCGATGAACCCCTCCCGGATGTCCTCAACCCAGGTCACCAGCGCCTCGGGCTCGCCGTCGACCATCCGCAGGCGGTGAACATAGCCAGCTCCATCCGGTGGGATCTTCACCGGCTGCGGCTCGAGGTCAGGCTGCTCAGGCATCCCCCGATCGTAGCCCGGTATCGAAAACATCTTCGATACCGGCCGCCGCTATCCGGGCAGGCGCATTCAGAAACCCGCCGGGGTCCGGCGGTCCGGTCGGCTCGGTGATCAGCCAGTCCGGCGTCCCGAGCGTCTCCATCACCTCGGGAGGGAACGACCAGTCCTCGCGGTCGAACTCCGGGGCCAGTACCTCCAGGATCTCCAGCCATTTCCTCCACAGGTTTCGATCTTCGGCGTATCGCTTCTTGATCCGCTTGATCTCCTCGTAGACGCCGAGCCGTTCGGCGACGTCGGTCGGGTCAGCCGGCCCGCGCACCCAGCCTTCCGGCGCCCGGACGGCCAGGCCCTCCTCGGCCAGCCTGCGCAGCGCCGTCCCGCACGCCGTTGACGCGACTCCGGTGAGGAGCGGCAGGTCCGTCTTCCGCGTCGGTTCGCTCGACAGCCGCTCGTACACGAGCGCGGCCGGGCCGCCGAGTTCTCGGAAGACGGGGTGGATGCCGCCGAGCTTGCCGGGCTGCCAGCGACGCCACGCGGCCGCCTCGGCGTAGGCGTCCGGGATGACCAGCTGGTAGATGTCGGCTCGCTCCTGCCAGCTCTCCAGGACCAGGACGAGGAACGGGTCACGCTCCTCCCTCAGCTCGCGCAGTGCCTTCGCGACGGTCGAGTAGTCCAAGCAGCTCAGCAGGGCCAGCTCTCGAACTCCGAACCCGATCACCATCGAACGGGCAAGCTGGGCGGCTTTCAGCGCGGCCGCCAATACCCTCCGGAGGGTGATCCCGTGCGCGCCCGTCCACCTCTTCCTGGCTGCGGCCTCGAACGCGGAGTGCCATCGCCGGGTTTCCCGCAGCGCCGCCGTAGGTTCCATGGGCGAGGTCGGATGTTTGACCTGCACGGGCAGCCCCGCCAAGAGGAGCTCGGTCGCCCCGCCGTGTGTTTTCCCCCTTGTGTGGATCTCACGTCCAAGCTCGCGCCCCGCAAGGTGGTGGGCGGCGTTTTCCCAGTCGTTGCGAAGCGCGTCGATGCGGCCCTGCTCGTCCCGGTATCGGCTGTAGAAGTCGGCCAGGCCCGGCCACCGGCCGGACGTGAGGCGGGCGGTGACGTCGGCGAGCTGCCAGCCGCAGGAGACTGCGCCGGCGATCACCGCCTGGCGGGCATCGGAGTTCGACACGTACTCGCCCGGCCCTTTGCCCTGCCGGTATTGGCCGGTGCGGGCGATGTGCTCCATGCGGGGAGAGAGCGCGGGGAGGCGGCCGCCGGGCCGGGGGAGCCACTTCACACCCCGCTCGTCGTCGCGGACGGTCCACGCCGCCGACTGCCCGGCCTCGGCCAGTTGCCCGCCCGAGAGCGGTACGGCTGACGCCACGCCCGCGGCCGCGATCTCCACGGCTCGCTCCTGATCGGCCTCGAGCGCCTCCAGCTCGGGGGTGAGCGCGTCCATCAGCGCGTCCCACACGTGCGGCCCGCAGGGGTTGTCCAGCACCCAGTCGACGTAGGCGGGCTCGTCGGTCAGCCGCCGGAACTCGTCGGTGGCCACCCACGCTCCGGGCGGGATGACCAAGCCCACCTTGCGGTTCTTCATCGGCTTCGGGTCGAACGACTGGTACCGCTTGGCGAGGGCCTCGACGATCGGGAGCATCTCCGGGTAGTAGAGCTTCCGCTTCCACAGCACGTAGACGTGGCGGCCACCGGTGACCGGGTTGACGTCGGTGAAGCAGTCCCCGCCACACGCCGCGATGAGGGCGGCCATGTCCGCGGCCTCAGCCTCGACGAACGCGACCGGGTCGGCAGCGCCAGCGGCCGACGCTGTCTTCGGGTCGAAGTCGCCGACGAGGAGCCGGGTCATGTCGTGGTGGTAGATGAACACCGCGGCGGTGAACGCCGGCAGGCGCCGATTCAGCGGCAGCTCGAGCCAGCCGCCGAACCCGCGGGCCTTCCCGGAGCGGGCGACCTTGACCGTGTCGCGGGCGCCCAGCCGGGGAGCGCACAGCTCCCACGTGCGGGCCGCGTCCAGCAACAGGTGTCCAGCCGAGCGCAGGGAATGGTTCGGCTGCGTTATGAGGTTGTCCGTGACGGCAACGCCAGAATCACCCGATTGCGACACGCGCATGTTGGGCATGACTGGCAGAGCCGGGGGCCAGTCGGTTATCGTGGCTCCTAGCTTCTGGTGAACCGGCCTCCAGGCATGCGAAAGCCCGCCGGGATCCGGTTGCCCTTTCGAAGGTCCTTGCGCAGCAGCTTGGCGGTTGACAGCGCAGGGGCCTTCGTGGTTTTCAGGTAGATCCGCCGGGCTACGGCGGCATATCTCCTCTCGGCGTCAGCCGTACGAACGGCTAAGCGGCAGCAGTCTCGAAGAGTGGCGTGGCAGGCTCACGCCGCAGGTGCGGCGGCGACACTCTCACTCCGCGGGCGAGGCCCAGGAGGTAGTCCGCAGCCTCGTCAGCGGTCTTGAACCCGAAGTCCTCCCACCGGCCGTGGGCCAGGGAGAACGTGAAGTCCACGTAGTCGCTGAAGGACGCAAACCCGAGCTGCTCCCACAGCTCGAGGAGGTCCACATGCTTAAAACGGACGCTGTGCCGCTTGCCGCCTTTGGGCTGCGGTCCAGGCTTCACGTGTCCACTCATGGTCACGGACCATACCCTGATTCAGAGTCAGGGCGGCAGATTCTCTCGGCGTGTCGCACATCGTGACTCAGAAACCACCAATCACAGAACGAACAACGCATCCCTGGGACGAGAATCGCTATGGTCCGGAGGGTGAGCACCACTGAGGAGCCTCCGAGCCTCATCGAGAAGATCATGGCTCAGCTCATCCCATCACCAGCCAGCCCGGCTGAGCAGCAGGCGCGCGAGGAACTGCTGAACGCCCTTGAGCTGAGCCTTTTCGACGTGAAGCGTGGGGAATTCCCTGACCTTCCCGGCATCCTCGACCGTGCCCGCGGCGTTCTGGACGCCCTCGTGGCGAACCCTGATTCGCTGCCGCAGGTCCTGCCGCACGCCAAGCGCCGCATAGACGCTTTCGTGGATCTACCCCCGATCATTGTCAAAGCCACCGTCTACGCGCCGACTGTCACGATCATCAACGACAGCGGCATGGCGGAGGACACCATCCTGGTCACGAGGGAAACAAGTCTCGCGGAGACGAGAAAGGGCCTGAGCCGCGCCCAGAAGCGCCTACTCACTCAAGCTGAGGTCTTCATCTACGTCTGGATAGCGCTGACCGCCATTGGCCTCATGAACTACGAGCAGGCCGACGTCCTCATCACCGCGTCCGGCCTGAACCCTTGGGTGGCCGCGATGGGCGCGTCCTTCATGGCCGGGAAGGCGTTCGACATCCTGTACCCCGCCGACCCAGACGACGAGTAGCCGCGATCACGCGTCCGGCCCTTCTGGGATCTCCAAGGTGTAGCGGTCCCCACGAATCAGCTTCCGGTGCCGGCCCTTCCCCGGCGGCCGGATCTCGGCGACCGGCACGCCCTCGGGGACGCCGCCGAGCTGGGCGCGCTCATCAGGGGACGGCATGCGGAACACGATGGTGGAGCCAGGCTCGACCGGGTACGGCTCGCGCGGCCCGCCTGCCACCTGCGACCCGCGCCCCTTGATGGTCACGATGAGGCCCTCACCGCGCAGCACCCGCAGGGCCTGCCGTACGGCCATCTGGCCGACGCCGTGGATCTGGACCAGCCGAGACTCGGACGGAAGCAGGTCTCCCGGCTGCAACCGGCCGGCGGCGATGTCGGCGCGGACCAGGTCGGCCAGCTGCTTGTGCACTGGCCGGTCCGCCCCGAAGTCGATCATGAGAACTTATGATCCTAGGCACCCAGGCACCTCCATCTTGTGACCCTAGGGTCATAGGCTCTACGCTGCTGGCACGCTAGCCGCCGCGCGTATTCACACCAGGGACAGCTCTGGATCGGCGGGCTTCGTGTGCCCGGGAGCATGCCGCGCGGTGGGGCCGAAACGGATGCTCCCGGGCAGCCACGTTCAACGCGGGCCGTCACTCCACTCGGGTGCCAGCAGCGAGTGCACGACAGAGTCGCGCCACGCGCCACGGACCTTGATGTGGCCGCGGATGGTGCCCTCCTCGACCATGTCGAGCTTGGCCATCATGCGAGCCGACGCCGTGTTCAGCGGGCTGCGGGCACCCCACACGCGGTAGAGGCCCAGTTCGTCGAACGCCAACCGCATCAGGAGCCGGAGCGCTTCGGAGCCGAGGCCGTGCCCCCACTGGTCGTGCCGGAACGCCATCCCGACCTGGCCGGAGCTTTGGTCAGGATGCTGGGTGTCGATCGCGAGCCGCGTGTACGCCACCAGCTCGCCGTCCGGCAGGACGCCGGCGAGGGAGTACTCCAGCCGCGGCTCTTCCAAAGCCGCCTTGGTGACGGCCGAGATGGTGGCCTCGACCTGCTCCCGGTTGCGCGGCTCGAAGCTCATGTGTTCAGCCACAGCCGGGTCGCCATAGATGGCCAGGACCGCGTCCACATCGTCGGCCTGGAACTCGCGCAGGCCGAGCCTGCCTGAGGTGACTTCTACGGGATACATGCGGGGACTCTAACGACCGGGCGGCAGCGCCGCCTGCGACGGGAGCGCGGTGAATCCCTCGATCTGGACCTGTATGTCTCTGGCCAGCGGCGCCCCGCGGTACTGCGGGCCGCGAAGAGCGGCGTGCACGCGGTGCATGCTCGCGGCTATGCCCTCGATTCGCTGCCCCACCGGCAGGTCAAGGACGGGGTCGAGCGCCTCGGCGGCTCCATCGAGCTCACCCAGGCTGACTCTGGCCACCGCCAGGTCGCACCGGGCCCCTGCCTCGTCGGAGAAGGAGTGGTCCTCTGGCGCGGCCTGCGCGTAGGCGTTGATCGCCTCGGTGGCCGCCTGGATGGTCTGCTGCTCGTTGCCAGGGATCCACACGTTGGCGTCGGCGGCGTAGTAGTCCTGCCGCGCCTGGGGGAACGTCAGGATGCCGCCGAGGCGGTCGAGGTCGTCTTCGCGTACCTGGTCGCGGACATCGACGGCGCTGTGGACGGCGGCCGCCACGCCCTCGTGGTCGCCGAGCACGCCGAGGACGCGGGCGTGCTGGGCTGCGACCCACACCTTGACGGTCCCGTCGACGCCGGCGGCCAGTCTCGCCCCGTCCTCGACATACCGTGCTGCTTCGTGCGGCCGCCCCGACCAGTAGGCGATCATCGACTGGAGTGTGCGGATCCAGGCGGCCAGCCCGTCGTGCCCGATGCGCTCGGCGCACATGAAAGCGGACCGGGCCTGCGTCATGGCGGCGTGCGCGTCACCGGTGTCGTGCGACGCCTTGGCCATCAGGCCGCCGATGACGCCGGCGAGCAGATACAGACTGCTGGTCTCGCCGGGAGGTTGCCGCCCCTCCAGGAGGGTGTGCGTCATGTCCTGCAACTCCGACAGCTCCGGCAGCAGCTCAACCAGAGGGACTCGCGGATAGTGCTGGGCGACCCTCGACACGTCGTCGAGCAACTGCGGCAACGTCTCGGGTCCCACGTTGCTGCTTTGAAGAGTGATAAATCTACGGGCTCTGCGTGCGGCCACTTCGACTACCTCCTGCAGGGAATCATTGGATGCTGCTGGCCGTACCAGAGGTCGTGCCGGTGCATGTGCGGGGGATGCGAGAACCTCACTGGCTGGAACGTGGGACGCGACGGCGTACCCCGGGTTGCAGCGGATGAGGACCTCACGCTCGGTTTCGCCCAGACGGGTAAGCGCCTCGGTGTCGAGGAGCTCAAGCGGTGCGGTCTGGTAGATGGTCGCGAGCGTCATGATGTGCGTGGCCTGTGGCGCTTTGCCGCCGATCGGCCATGACTCGAACCGTGACAGGAGCGCCTGGTCGACGAAGGGCCCGGATCCCCATTCCCGGTAGCGCTCTACCACGTCGCTCTGGGACAGGCCCAGCGCCAACCGGTAGGCGGCCAACGGTGTCAGCCCGAACTTGATCCGCATCTCGATCGCGATCGCCGCAACAGGTCGGCCGTGGCTGATCATCTGCGCTCGTAAGCGGTTTACCTGTCGTCGGTGAACTTCTTGGGTCATGACGCTCCCAACCGAGGATCTATATGCAGAGTCAGGGCTGAGGGTCGGGTTCGGCAACCACGCATTTCGGGCGGCGACTCGTCTCTATACATAGAACCGCTGCCCCACGCCGTAGAAGCGCAGGTCAGGGGGTCGCGGCCGTACATAGGAAATATGTACGGGAGCCCGGTGACTGACGGCATACGAGCGGCGTTTACTGAGCGTCAACCGAAATCGCAGGGCCGCCTGGGCGGCCCCGATCTGCTGAGGTTCTTATGCCATCCGATCGCGCACCGGACTCGCCCATGATCGTCAGGGCGGGTTCCGCCCGCGGCTACAACCACCTGGTGGGCGGCAAGGACGCGCTCGGGAGCCGCAGGGTGCTCGACGAACTGTGCGCGCTGCTGCCGAAGCTGCCCGTTGCGGCCAAGGCGAACGCCGCCTTCGTGCACCGCGCGGTGGAGGCCGCCGCCGACGCCGGCGTCCGCCAATTCCTTGACCTGGGATGTGGTCTTCCGGGACCCGGCGGCCGTACCGTCCTTAGCAGCGCGCGCCGGCATCAGTCGGATGCCCGGGTCGTCTACGTGGACAACGACCCGTCCGTGATGGCGAACGCGCGGGCGATCTTCGCCGTACCGGGATACACCGCCTGCGTGGAGGCCGACGCCCTCGACGTGCCGCGGGTGGTGGCGGCGTCCGGCGAGTTGCTGGACTTCACGCAGCCGACCGCGATCATCATGGCTGCGCTGGTCCATTTCTGGCCCGATGACCTGGACCCGCGCGACATTGTGCGCGAATACCTGGCCGCTTTCGAGTCAGGGTTCCTGATTCTCTCCGTCGCCTGTGACGACCTGCTGTCTGCGGAGGTCAGAGCCAAAGCTCTCAAGCTTTACGCCCAGCTGGCACCGATCTACCCGTTCAGCTCCGCCGCGATCCTCAAGCTCTTGGAAGGGCTCGACATCGAGGAGCCTGGCCTGGTCGAGGCGTCCAAGTGGCGGCCGGATCCCCCGCTGGAACTCGATGTCGGCGACGCCCAGTTCCTCGCCGCAATGGCAAGGTTCAGCGGCGGCGGGCCCGGCAGCTAGGCGACCGGATCGGGGGCGGGGCGCGTTCCCGATCCGGTTATGCGGACGGATCAGGAGAACCCCGGAGGGACCAATCCGGGTCCGGCCGCTCGGCGGGCCGAGCACGCTCCCATAGGCAAGCCGGCCCGCCACCCCTCAACCCCTTGACCCCTGAACTCCCGAGGAGGCCCCACCATGAGCGCGCAGCACCTGACGCACGACCTCGAACGCTGGTGCGGCCAGCGCTGGCGGGTGATGCCGGAGCCGCACAACGGGCTCTACGTGGGATACCCGCTCTACGACGCCGCCGTCCTCCTCGTGGAGGCCGAGACCGTGCGCAGGCTATGGCGTCGCATCCTCGACGTCGACCCGAAGCTGCGCGAGAAGGCGGCGGCCGCCGTCGCCGCCCTCGGCCAGCTCTCCACGAGCTCGCCGTCCACGACGGGATCCTGCACGGCCGTGGACGGTGAGATCCACCTGCCGGGCGCCCGCCCCCGGGGGGGGGGGGCGGGCGGCCCCCGCAGGGGGCGCGGGGGCCGCGCCGACCACAAAGCCCCCCGCCGCGCGCGGCGCGCCGCCCCCCCCCCCCCCCAGCACCCCCCGTGCGCCCCCTCCCCGCGGGAACCAGCCCCGGCCGGGGAGGTTGAGCACCCCCCCCGGGCCGCCCCCCCCGTGGGGGTGCGGGCGGCCGACACCGGAAGGTGCCGCGGTCTCCGCGACTACAACTAGGCCCCGGTCAGAGCGCGGCGCGCAGCCGCCGCTCTGACCGGTCACGGCCGGACAGCCTCCTCGTGGGCGGCGTTTGTCTGGCCGTACGGCGGGCCGAGCCCGAGCACAGCCTCGATAGACAGCTCGGCCCGCCACCCCCGCCCCCTGTCACGCTCAACCCTGAGGAGAGCCCGACCATGAGCAGGCCCCAGCTCATACCGCTCCAGCCGACACCGGAGTTGTGGGCCGTGATGCAGTCGCCATGGCGCCAGGGGCTGACCGCCTTCTATCGCGGCCACGAGGTCGTGGACCCCGTCGACGCCCGTGATCAGGCCGCGCTGGAGGAGCGCCTGGTCGCGGTCGAGTTCGAGCTCCACCACCCAGACGTCTGGTCGGCGCTGGTAACTACCGTGTCACCGGCTCCCGGAGGCGGCCGCCTCACACCGGGAGGGCCGGCCAGCCGAGGCGGCCAGGGCCTCCGCGACGAGTACCGCCACGACCTCTTGCCAGTCCGTGACGGTGCTCGTCGTCGAGGTCCTGGCCGCCGACCCCCGCACGCCGGGGAGTGGCCGGGATGAAGGTGCCGCCCCCGTCGTCCTCATTCCAGCCGCAGCCCGGCGCGCAGATCAATCTCCGCCGCTCGGGACAGGGCCACTCCGACAGCGCGAGCCAAGATTCGTCCGGCGCGCCGGATCAGCTCTTTCAGATTGACTTCGTCGTCGACCCGGCCAAGGACCCGAGGCAGTCCGCTGTGGCGGCGCTCGCCGAGCTCGGCCGGGTGCTTCGCGAGGAGCTGGAAACGGAAGGGCTGGAGATCGCGGGGCCTCAACGCTTCGAGGTCTGCTACTTCCGGGGATCGGGCACTCACCAGACGGCCTGCCCACCGCAGAATGCCACCCACGGCACTGCCCTCGTCCGCGTGAGGATCAGGCCCCGGCAGAGCATCACGGCACAGCCCGCCCCGGAGCCAGCCGCCTCACCGGTCCGTTCGCCCGCACCCGGGCCGCACCTTGACCTCGCCCTGCGTGCACTGGCTTCCAGGATCATCGGCGTTCCCCTCATCGTTGATACGGAGGAGCCATGACCCAGGCCGAGCGGGTGCTCGCCGCCTCGATCAGCGAGCAGACGCCCACGTGCGTGGTGACCGCATGTCTGCTCGGAATGCATCAGCTGGGCCGCTGGCTCATCGTGCGTGACGCGCACGACCGCGATCGCTGGCGGCTGCCCGGCGGTCAGGCCCGGACAGGGGAGAGTCCCCGCACCACCGCGGCGCGGGGTGCCCGGGAAGAGATCGGCCTCGACCTGCCCGCCCACGACCTGCTGCTCACGTCCTGGATCGCCGGTGGTCCCGGCCACCCAGACCGGATGGTGCTGCTGTTCGCCACCCGGACGCTCACCGACGACGACTTGACCGCCATCACGCTGGACACCAGCGTGGTGGATGCCTATTGCCTCGCCGCTCCGGGCCCTGATCTGCCGGTTTCTCCACTGCTCGCCGAGCAGCTCGCGCACCTGACCATCTACGGCCGCGGCCACTACCTCGAACAGCACCACGCTAGGAAAGATCCCCTCACGGAAGGGCACCACCATGACTGAACAAGTCATCACTTCGCTCGTGCCCGCGCTGAACCCGGTGACGTTCCTGGAACTGGAGCTCACCAACCGCTGCCAGCTCGCGTGCACCCACTGCTACTCCGGCGCGTCCCCCACAGCTGGGCACGGCAGCATGACCAGCGAGCGCTGGCACAATGTCATCACGTCCGCACCGGCGGCCGGGATCGAAACCATCCAGCTGATCGGCGGCGAGCCGACCATGCACCCCGACTTCCTGGCCTTGGCCGACCACGTGCTCGGCACCGGCCTGAAGTTGCAGGTATTCACCAACCTCTACCGGGTCACCGACGCCCTGTGGGCGCTGTACGGCAGACCCGGCGTGCATGTCGCGACCAGCTACTACAGCGACGTGGCCGCCGAGCACGACAAGATCACTCGCAGGCCCGGCTCCCACGCCCGGACCCGGGCGGCGATCGTCGAAGCGCTCGAACGCGGCATTCCGCTCAAGGTCGGAGTCGTCGATCTCGGCGGCGAGGGCCAGCGCGCCGACGAAGCTCACGCCGAGATGATCGCCCTGGGCGTCCCCCGTGTCGGGCCGGTCGATCGGGTGCGCGCGGTCGGCCGCGCCACCGAGCACATGGGCAAGGAGCCAGACGTCACCGAGTTGTGCGGGCAGTGCGGCAACGGCCGCGCCGCCATCTCCTGGCACGGGGACGTCCGCATGTGCGTCCTGTCCAGGTTCCTGCCCCCTGCCGGGAACGTCCGCATCACCTCGCTGGCTGACATCTTCGCGTCCGAGGCCTGGCGTGACCTGCTCGCCCTGGTGCCCCGGCACCAGCCGCGCGGCTGTAACCCGGGCTCAGACGGCAACGACTGCGGGCCCGCCGAAACCCTCTGCGAGGGCAACGCGCTCATCCTGCCGCCCATCCCGGCCCTGTTCTTCCGTCCAGATGGTGGCGCCCGGTGACCGCCAGCTCATACTTCTCTATGGACTGGAAGAGGCACGCGCACGCCCTCGCGGCGATCGCGACCCCGCCGGGCTCCCGCTGGCGCGGCCCGGTCGAGAACATCCCGCGGCATCTGTTCGTCCCCTGCTGGTGGTCCTACCAGCAGGGCGCCTGGGTGCTGCGGGACGGAGAGTCCGACCCGGACGCATGGCTGAAAGCGGCCTACCGCGACCAGACGCTCGTCACCCGCGTCGGCCCCTTGCACGCCGACCACGCCGAACCCGGCGCCGTCGTCTCGGGTCGTCCCACCTCCTCCTCCACGCTGCCGGGCCTGGTCGTCCAGATGTATCGGCATGCCTCGATCAGCGACCACTGCCGGGTGCTGGACGTGGGCACGGGCAGCGGCTACGGCACCGCGATCCTGTGCGCGCACGTCGGCGCCTCCCGTGTGACGGCGATCGACGTCGATCCGTACCTGACCGAGGCCGCCGCCGCCCGTCTGGAAGACGTCAACGTCCGCCCCCGGCTGCTCACCGGCGACGCGACCGGCCCGCTGGATGGGCAGTGGGACCGCATCGTCGCGATGGTCGCGGTCAGGAAGATCCCGCCGTCGTGGCTGCAGGCTCTGCCTCCGGGCGGACGGCTGGCCACCACGCTCACGGACATGGGCGTCATCCTCACTGCCGAAAGGCGTGAGGATGGCAGCGCGGTGGGGAGGATCGAGCGCGACCAGGCCGCGTTCATGCGCACGCGAGACGGCAACGACTACCCGCCCCGGGACCAGGTGTTGCAAGCGCGGGCCCTGGCCGAGGATGGCGAGCATGTCGAGACCGGCCGCTACCCGGTGCTGGACGTGGTCGAAGCGTGGGACGTCAACACCATGCTCGCGATCCTCGCCCCCGGCATCGAGCACCACTACGAGGAGGGCGACGGCGTCCGGATCGCGGTGATGACCCACCAGGACGGTTCGTGGGCTCGCGCCGAGGATCACGACGGAACGGTGACCGTGCACCAGGCCGGCCCGCGAAGGCTGTGGGACTACCTCGACCAGGTGCGCGACTTCTGGCTCCGCCATGGCGAACTGCCCTTCCGCGGCGCACGGGCGACCATCACCCCGGACGGGGTGATCACCCTGCGGCGCGGCCGGTGGTCGGCGACCATCGGCCAGTAAGCCCTCCTGAAGCTGTCGGCCAGCCTGCTGCCCTGGCCGGCAGCGCCCGCCCCTGCCAGGCCCAGCGGGGGCGGCATGTCGCGGGGGGCGCTGTTGGTGCGCGGCCCCCCCGCCCGCAACCCGCCGGGGATAACCCCCCATTCGGGGGGCGGGCGGGCCGCCCAAAGGCGGCGGGTAACCAATTTAGGCGGCCAGGCCGGTCGTCAGCTCGCCCGAACCTCTACAGGAGAATCCTGATGACCCCGCCGTGGACCACTGCCGACAACCTGATCGCGCTCGGCGTGGAGGGCACCGGCCGCCCGCGCGACGACCGCCCCGAGCAGATCCTGGAGATCGCGGTCGTCCCGCTGGCCGGCGGCCGCCCCGACATGAGCCAGGCGTGGGAGACGACCATCAACCCCGAGCGCTACATCGCACCCCGGCCGTGGATCTCTCCCGACCTGACCGGCCCCCTCCTGCTGACCGCGCCACCGTTCGACGACGTCGCCGACGACATCAGCACGCGCGTGCACAAGCAGATCCTCGTTGGGCACAACATCGCGGTGGACTGGCGGCTCCTCCAACGGCATCTGCCCGGCCTGGAGGTCGTCGCGCTCATCGACACCGCCCGCCTGTACAAGCACCTGCACCCCAAGGCGCTGCGCCAGAGCCTCGGCAAGCTCGTCAGGCAGTACGAGCTGACCGGCCAGGTGCACACCCTCGCACCCAAACGCAGCCCTCACCGCGCGCTGTGGGACGCCGTCGCGGTCGCGCTCCTGCTCCCCGCCCTGGTGCAGAAGCTGCCCGGCGGCACCACCACGCTGGCCGAGCTGGAGCGCATCGCCGGCGTTCTGCAGCCACCTGCAGATGAGTGGGGGCAAAGCTCCTAAACCTCGTCCTGGACAACGAGGTGCCCAAGCCCAGCGCCGCCACGAGCCCTTCCCCGGCCCGGACAAGGCGTCCACGGCCGACTTTGCCGACGCCACAGAGCCTGACGGCGGCGGCGTAAGCCACCCTGCCCAAGACCACATGATGGAGTGTGCAATGAGACAGATCGACCCGGGCATAGTCAGCCGATCGGCGCCGCTGACGGCGGCCGTGGTGATCCTCCTGGCGCTCGCCTATCCCGGCCCACTGATCACCTGGTGGGGCGCCCTCGGACCCGATGTGCCCGCCATCAGCACGGTGCTGACGGGCTACTACCTGGCCCAGGTCATGATCTTAGGATCGTTCCTGGCGGGCTGGTGCTTACCGAGATCGCCGATCTGGGTCAGGGCCGGCCTCGTGGCGGCCAGCGCCATCATCACCGTGCTGGCGGTCACCGTCCCGAACCTGGTCACGTACGGCCTGTACTACACGGCCTCGGCCGGGATGTGCCTCTTCCTGGCCGTCCAGCAATTCGGCCTGGCGCCGCTGTGGCCGCCACGCGGACGCGACCTGCCGCTGACGCTCGCGCCTCTCCCGCTCATCTTGGCGAGCGGGGGCGGGGTCATCGCGCTCGCGACATGGCTGGGCATCCAGCTCACGCCGGGGCAGACGACACAATCTGAAGCAGGCGGCCTGGTGGGCGCGGTGGCACACATCGACACCTATGCCGAGCGGCTGATTCGCTCCCTCTGGACAGGGGCCGGCGAGGAGGTGGCCGCGGTGCTGCTGGTGACCGGCCTGGCCCGCCGCAACGTGCCCATCGTGTGCGTGTACCTGATCCCCGCGATCGTGCGCGCCAGCTACCACGCACAGTTCTCCTGGGCCGCTGCCGCGCTCGCCCTACTGGGGATCGGCATGGTCTACCTGTGGCGCCGCTACGAGCGGCTGCTGCCGCTGATCGCCGCGCACGCGCTGTGGGATGCGCTCGGGCGAAACTACCCGGAGACCCTCATGGTCCTGACCGGAGCGGGCCTGTTGATCATCGTCGGGCTCTGCGCCCGACCGGGCGTGCGCCGACTGTGGCGGCAGGCCAAACGCCGCACGACTGCCCGGCCCGGCCGACCTTCGGTCGAGCGCTCCGACCTCGATGCTCCTGCGCCCTCCTCCGGCCAGGTGACCTCATGACGCGTCAGCGGATGTACGCCCGCATCGTCCACCGGGCCGCGATGCTGTCCTCCGTATGGCTTCCAATCAGGCCCCTGACGAGCCCCGGGTACTGCAACCTCGTGAAGATGCTGGCGCGCGCCACCGTCTCCCTGGCCATGCACGCTATCCATACCCTCCTGAGCCACACCCTCCTGCTGTAGCGGACGTAACAGCTCGGCCGGCGCCCAAGCGGAGCCCGCACCACGCGCCGGCCTGTTCCGGCGGGTTCCGCCGGCACCGAAAGCTTGCAGGCTTATATTCCGACCCAGGGCTCTGGGTACGCCCAGGTCAGGCTGGAGTGAGCTGCAGAGAAGTCCCAGCCAGCATCCGCGCGGCCCCCGGAGCGGCCGTCCACGCCATATCGTCCACGTACACGATGCTGCCCGCGGCGTGGCCGCTGGCCGCGGCCATACCGATGTGGGCGTACACCTCGAACGAGTTTGCCGGCGCTGTCGTGCTCACCTCGAACTCGGTCCACACCCCGGCCGGGACGGGCCGCACGTCGTCCGTGAAGCCCACGTTGTTGCCGCTGCCGTCGTAGTAACTGAGACGAACGACGCCGGCCGGGTGCCCAGTAGGGGAGTACAGCCAGCCGCGCATCGTCCAGGTGATGCCGGGCTCTGTCCTCCACCACCGGTACACGACCGCCTGGTCGGCGCCCAATGCGGTCAGCTTGCCGGAGAAGCCGCCGCCGTGCGCGGCGATCTCGTCGCTCTGGTCGAGCACGTCGGCGCCGTCCTGGCTCCACCGGTTGATCGCCCCGCCCGATTCGAAGTCGATCTCGTCGGCGAAGGAGACGTGGGTGGCCTGGACACGGATGTTGCCCGCGGTGGTGACGACGAGCAGCCCCTCGACCAGCTCGTCGAAATTCACGGTGCCGTCGTCGGCACCGAGAAATATGTCGCCGAGCTGGATGTTGTGCCGGAAGTCGCCGTACGGGCTGCCGTCGCGCATGCCGGCCACCAGCAGCGTGGACATGGCGGCGTCGGCCGTACCGGTGAGCCGCGCCCACTGCCACTGGCCTCTCGCGACCTGGGCGCGCCGGTGGAAGGCCAGCCGATAGGCGCCCGGCGTGACCTGATGGGTGAGGACCGTCTCCCAGAAGCCGGGGTTGGTCAGCACGTGGTCCGCGGTGAGCTCGGCACGCTGGCCGGCCGGAAGGTGCCGGACGCCGCCGGCGGCGTCCACGGTCTGGAGGGAGCCATCCGGCCGGGGCTGGAGGGCGACATGCCCTGCCGGCGGGGGCGCGGGCGGCGCGGTGAGGGCGGGCAGGTGGAGCGGGTTGAGAAGGCGCATCAGCTCTTCACCGTGATCCGGATCGCCCCGTTCGCGACCGCGATGGCGGCGCGCACGGCCACGGTGTTGACGTCGATGGTCTTGGCGTCCAGGCGCACGAACTCGCCGGACGACAACTCACGGAACGTGGGTTCGGCCACGTCGAGGGTGCCGAGGCTGTGGACGATGTTGTGCCAGGTACCGGCGGTGAGGGCGGGCAGGTCGGCGCTGTAGCTGCCGCCGACGCCGAGCGCCGCCCTAGCGGCGGACGCGGTGGTGGCGCCGGTGCCGCCCTTGGTGATGGGGACCAGGCCCACGGTGATGGAGTCCGCGGCCACGATGAGGGAGCCGTCCGCGGCGACGACGTCGAGGTTGGCGCCGTTCTGGACGAGACCGGCGCCGGGCCCGCTGGTGCCGCCGCCGCCCGCGAACTGCGCCCACGCGATCGCCGTAGTACCCACCACGATGGCGCCGTTGGTGGAGATGGCCCACCCGGTGTCGGCCAGCGACCCGCCCTCGGACACGAACACGAACGTGTTCGGGGCGAGCGTGTCGCCAGTCCGCGCCCAGGAGCCCGACGCCGCGGTGTACAGGCCGTTCTCGACCGCGCTGGTCTGGGCCTTGACGAGCACCCGGTCGCCCGCCTGCAGGGCGACGCCGTCGATCGTCTGCAGGCCGGTCAACGCGACATTGACCAGGGTGGCGGCCCGCACCGCAGGCTTCACCGAGATGCCGGCGGCCGCGGCCTGCACGTCGGCCAGGCGGGCGGCGTGGCCAGGCTGCGTCGGCGTGCCCAGCCCGGTCAGCTTGAACCCGGCCATGTCCACGTCGGCGCCCGGGGCGGCCATCTGGTCGAGCCGATTCGCCCGCACCGCCGCCGCGAAGTCCGAGATCGTGGCCGCGAGCTGCGTCCCCGTGTGGCTGGCGCGCGCCAGCGGGTTCGTCGCCAGCTTCGACAGCGAGATGTTCGCCCCCGCCGCCACCTTCGCATCCGTGACCGCAGAGTCGGCGACATCGTCGAACGCCACCCAGACGCCGCCCGGCGTCCGCCAGCGCGCCTTCCCGCTGCCGGTGTCTCCCCACACCTCGAACGCCACCGGCGTGCCCGGCTCGCTGCCCGACGTCGGCAGCACCAGGCCAACGACCGGGATCTGATTGAACTTGTGCTGCGAGTACCAGTTCGGCATGGTGCCCCCTCTTTCAGGTGAGTCGGAGCGTGCCGGCCATCGGCACCCCCCACGTAACGCGTGCGACGTTGCTGGCCGGGTAGGAGGGGTCGCCCTCGACCCGCTGCCCGTCCGGGGAGAAACAGGTGACGGTCGGCTGCCGGGCCAGGTCATGCTCGGCTTCCCACACCAGCGCCGGCACCACGAACGCCACCTCGCGCTGATAGGCGCCACCCTCCGGGCCGGGCGGCCCCTGATCACCTCGAGGTCCTGGCGGCCCCTGCACGCCAGGCACCGCCAGGTCGACCTCCACCACCGTGGTGAGTTCCTCGACCGTCAAGGCGACGCCGCCGCTCTCCTCGATGACGAGGTCGATGACGACCGGCTCGTCCAGCATGTTCGTCACCGGGTCACCTCCGGGGAGACGATGACGGCGCCCTTCATCAGCCGCACCGGCCGGCCGCCGGCGTCGACGAGCTCGACGTCGTACACTCCTGCCCGCCACGGCCACGCCGCAGAGTCGGCGGCAGGGATGGTGAGCTGGGCGAGGCCAGCGGCGGCGTCGGTGATGACGAGCCGGCCGTTCGCCTGGGTGAGCTCGTACAGCACGTCGGGGGCGCTGTGCCGTACCCGTACCTGGGCGCGCAGCACGCACCCAGTCAGATCGAGAGCCGCTCCGCTCTCCCGGCTGGTGAGGCGGAGCAGGCGCTCGTAGTGGGTGCCCTGCTCAATGAGCAGGTCGTAGTGTGCGGCTCCCATGCCGCGGAACGTAGCCGCCCCACCCACTTACGTCCTGGTGCCCATATCAGCCGGATGCTCAGAAGCGCGTGTACTCATCGACCTTGGCGACGTCGCGTACTCTCTGTTCGGAGACTCCTCCGAGGTTGCGTAACTCCGCACCGCGCAGGTCCACACCGTTCAGGTTCGCGCCGTTCAGGTAGACGCCGTTCAGGAACGCACCGCGCAGGTCCACACCGTTCAGGTTCGCGCCGCCCAGGCTCGCGCCGGTCAAATCAGCGCCGTTCAGGTCCGCACCGGTCAAATTGGCGCCATGAAGGTCTGCACCGCGCAAGTCTGCACCGCGCAAGATCGCGTCACTCAGGTTCACATTGCGCAGGTCCGCGCGTGGAAAACGTACTTCGGAAAGGTCCGCTCGATAGCGGAAAGCCAGAGTCGGTGCGATGGTTAAAGCGGCGAGCACATCGGCATCTAACCGCACGCTCGGAATGTCCTCTAGCTCTTCAGGGGTGGCGGTGCACGGCTTGGGGAGGGTCTTCTTCCTGGCGGCAGGAGGGCAGATGTCGTGGCCACGGACGAACGCGGCCAGCACGTTGCGGATGGTGTGGTGGTCGCGGGGAGAGTCGAAGGCCAAGCGCTGCAGGGCGTAAATGCCACCGAGCCGGACATCCTGCTGGCTGGAACCGAGTTGCTCAACGGCCTTCGTGTAGCGGTCGGTGATATGGCCTTCCTGCGCGATCCTCGTGGTCTCCTGAGCGGTCTCAACAGTGCGGGCGGTATACCACAGGCTCATGACGGTGAAGAGCACGCCGCTGACCACGACGAGACCGGTAGCCAACTGAATGAGGGTGTGACGAGCCGCGTTGACCGCCTCGACGCGTTCAGCGGCGGACATCTGTGATCGGTCCGCCGGAGTGAGAGGGCCGCTTACCCCGGCCAGGCGTCGGGCGACAGGCCCCATAAGAAGCGCGATCCCGAATCCAGCCACAATGGCGATGGCTAGCCCGAGCAGCACCAGACGGCCCTCGTGGTACTCCGGCAGTAAACCCGCGACGACAACGCAGATCGAGACAGGCACCACTGGCGAGCGCCACGTCAGAATTCGTCTCCAGGCCAGCCCTACTCGCTCAGTCAGCGCCTGAGGGGGACCATCGGCCGAAGGCGCTGGCGGAGCGGTTGTGGTGCGCCGGGCGCGGGCGGCGGCCGCCGCGGCGAGGACCTCACGTGGAGGCACATGGGGAGATCTCCCTTTCATCGCCCCATTGCACCCTCCCGAGGTTCGCGGGGTGAGGCAAATAACCGATTCGTCCAGTGGTTACGGTGCGTAGGTGCACGCCCGGGGAATCCCCGCACCGGTGGGCACAGAGCGTCACTTTTAGCCTGCAAGCTTCGACACCTGCGACATAAGGTCGCGGCCCCGTGGGGGTGGCTGGCACGATGGGCAGCGTGGCCGGCCTGACGTTGATCACTCCGCGGCTGTCCGCCGAGCAGCGCGACCGCGCGACCGTGCGGCTCCGCCAAGAGCAGGCGCGGGCGCAGCGGCTGGCCGCGCAGAAGCGGTGGCAGCCGAAGCAGGGGATGACCCTCCAAGCGCGTGCCGCGCTACGCGGCCGCGCTCTGGCCCACCGCGACCAGCTTCGCGCCCAGGGCAAGCTCCTGGACACGTGGGACACGCTGATGACGCACGCCGTACGGCTTGAGCTTGCCGACCGGGCGTGGGATGTGGACTGGCCGCCGCTGCCGCCGGACGCCCCTCACGCCAGCCGCTGGCCGGGCAGCCGGGAGCGGGGCTGGCAGGCGAAGATCAACGCCCGGATTCCGGTCAGCTCGTATGAGCAGGTGCAGGGCGGCTGCTACTGGACCAGCGCGGAGGCGATCAACGCGATCCGGGCCTGGCGCGACGACCACCCGGACGTCGTGACGGAGATGGACCACCCGGAGGCGTGGGCCCGCTACGAGGAACTGGCCCTCCAGGTGACGACGCCCGGGATGGTGTGGCGGGCCGCGATCGACCGGGTCGCCGGCACCTGACCACTCACCCCGAGGCGAAGGCCTCCGCCACCCACCAGCGCCACCAGAAGCTTGCAGGCTTAAATCGACACTATTAGCGCAGGTCAACGCCATGTTTCTGTCAGGATTTCAGGCTTGCGCTGGCCCCGCCGGCGGGCGTACGGTCAGGGCCTCACGCACCCCCGCCACACTTTCAGGAGGCATGAGCACGTGACCCCAACCGAGCCCGGCGTGATCCCCGCCGACCCGGACACCCGATACCTGCACCACGGCGACCGCATCACCCTCGACGAGCTGGCCGTCCACCTGAGCGCCGCAGCCCGCTGGCTGGACCACCTGGCGATCGCCGCCGAGAAGCCCGCCGTTCCGATCGAGCTCGGCGACAACGTGTGCGATCGCCTCACCGCGCTCAGCCGCGAGCTGGGGCAGCTCGGCGCCGACATCGGCAAGGTCGACGAGATCATCACCGAGCAGCGGCCGCTGGCCCCGTACCTGTCCATGCACGGGCGCGAACCGTGGGGCAGCCGAGCCCACGGCGAGGAGCCGGCCAAGTACGGCAAGCGGCTGTCCACGATCCTGTCGCTGCGGCAGATCGAGCGGCTCGCCCGCCACGACGAAGAGCCCTGGGCGAACCACGAGCCCGGCATCCCGTACCTGGAAGGCATCAAGGACCTGCCCGGCCTGGAGGAGTGGGAGTCGAAGCGTGCCGCTGACCGGCTCGCGCGCGCCCGCCATGCCGCCATCGACGCTCAGGCCAAGGAGGAGCTGTGCACCACGTGCCAGGCCAAGCCGGGCAGCTGGTGCCGGACGAAGAACGGGTTCGTCGCCGACACCTTCCACAAGCCACGCACCCGGGCCGCCACCGCGGTCGTGGACGAGCTGCTCGCCGAGCAGGCCGCAGCCGGGAAGGAGCGGGTCTGATGGTGCAGTTCCGAGCGATGGCGGATGACGGCCAGGCGGTACAGGACGTGCTCGCCGCGGTGATCCCGTGGCTGCGCGCCTGCCCTGACCTCATCATCAGCGACACCCGCGAGCTGGGGCACCGGGGTGGCGGCAGCCGGGTGGTGTTCGAGGTGCTGCTCGCCCGGCCGGCCGACGCCCCCGTCCGGGCGACGGCCGAGCGGGTCACCCCGCGAAGCCCGGCCCGGTCACCGGGCCGACGCGGGGCGGGTGGTCGCCGGCGGGCCCTGGATCCATGAGCCAGCGACGGCGAAGCAGAGCCAGGTCAGATCCCTTCCGGGCAGGTGAGCCGGTGCAGCTTCGTCCCGAGCGCCTCCAACCGGGCCAGCTCCTCCAACACAGCAAGGGAGCCGCGCCGCGCGGAGAAGCGTGGCGTGGTGACGACGCCGATCGCTTGCGTCCCCAGGCCTTGTAGCTTCCACTCGTCGGATGCGTAGACCACCCAGGCCTGGGCCAGTTGCATCCGCCGGCGGACCTGCTCGGCCTCCCGGTAGTCGTAGGCGCAGATCACAATCCTCATGCTGGCCGATGCCTCTGGGTGGTCGCGGCGCGTTCGGCGCGGGATTGATCACGCTGCCGCGCCAGCCGTAGCATCGCAGCGCACAGGAACACGGGGACGATCCCGACGCGGAACCCGGCCGGGATGCTGCTCGGCCACAGGAGTTGGGCGGCGAGCAGGCCCGCCATCACGGCCAGGAGCGCCTTCAGCTGGCTGACTGTGGCGCTGGTGGCCGGGTCGGCGTACACGCGCCAGGCGCGCGCCACCGCTTGCTGCAGGCGCGTCGCCCACGACATCTGAGGCTGTTGGTTGGGCGGGTTCACTGCGTCACCTCGTACACTTCGGCGATCTCCAGGTCGCGGTTGACCTCCACGCGGCCGGTCGGCCGGGCGTACAGCAGCGCTATTGCTCCCTCCAGGTCGTCGAAGCTCGTGGCGTGCGGTACGACGGGGACGGCGATCTGCTCGTGCGGGTCCAGGTGAGGCGGCCGTGGCCCCCACACGCCGTCCTGCGATGGGGGCAGCAGCCCAGGCGGCAGCGTCGGCGCCGGCCGCAACACGATGTGCGCGGTGCTGCCCGGCTGGGCCCGGAACGTGAAGCCGTACCCCAGCTTCCACTCGGGGGCCATCCACACGGTGTCGGGGGGCTCATCCGCTGGGGTCAGGTCTTTCCTGCCGACCACGACCAGGACGAACGGCTCACCGAGACGTTTCCCGATCTCCCGGCGCGCCCACGCCTTCAGCATCGGCGTGTCCTCATCCAGGCTGTACGGCATCAGCAGCCGCGTCTCCGCGTGCGGGACGCAGCCTTCCGGCACCGCGGCGCCGGCGATCGCGCTGATCCCGATGTGGCCCTCTCCGCCGTGCTGCACAGCCACGAGCGGCGCTGGGTCTTCCACCCAGAGCCGCACCCCGTACAGGGTGCCGAGCAGGATTCCGGGCTCGACGGGCGGCAACTCAGGCGGCAGCCGGGGATCATCGACATCGAGGACGCGTCCTTCGCCCAGCAACCGGGTCCGGACTGTTTCGATGTGCCGGGCCAGGTCGTATGCCTGCTCCAGGGTGAGGGTCTGCTCGACAGCAGCGCCCTGATCTGAGAGGTAGAGGCGGCGCGCCTCTTCGCGACGCTCGTGGACCAGCTTCATGACCGGGTGGCTGTGGACGTCGTCTCGGTCTGTCACAGCTCCATCTCCTCCATGCTGCGGCGGTGGATCTCGTTCTCCAGTCGGCTGATCACCAGGTCACGTTGACGTACGGTCCACGGCGCCCGTTTCGCCACGTGGCCGGCCACGGTGTGGTGGGCGGCCACGGCCAGGCGGGCGGTGAGGATGGGCAGCCACACGACGCAGTCCCGTGGCCAGCCGAGGGCGGCCTTACGACGAAGCTCCGCCACCGGCGCCGGATCGGACGGGATCGCCATGATCCGCGAGCGTTCCTGATCCACTGCCTCGTAACCCTCGACAGGCCCCAGCTCGCGATGAATCAACGGCAGCTGGTCGATCAGCGCACTCAGCATCCGCGTGCGCTGCAACATCGCAGACACCGCGGCGTCGCGCTCCCACTCGCTGATCAGCCGCTCGGTTCTGGCGGTCACCGCGCCAGGCACGTACCACAGGTAGCCCAGCACGACGTACACGAACACGATGTACGCGACCATTACGCCTTCACCCCCTCCATCCGAACGGCCCACCCGCGATGATCCGGCGGGTCTCCTCCAGGGCGGCGGCCTCCGCCGTCATGTGGTCGAGCAGCTGCTCGTGCGGGATGATCGCGTGGTAGCCGACCTTGCGGACCTTCGCGTACTTCGGGCCGTCGACGACGTGGCCGCAACTGTACGCCCGCCAGTTCTCGCCGTTGATGTTGCGGCGCTCGGCGACCACGCGCCCGGACAGGCACGCGGGGCAGCGCGGGCGGGCGTTCACACCAGCTCCTGAACGTTCAGCCGGAGGCTGCAGCGCGAGCAGATGATGATCCCGAACTGCGGCCCCTGGCCCGGGTCCGGGATGGACTTTCCGCCCTCGTGGCCGCCGTGAGGCTCATCGCACAGCGGGCACGGCAGCCAGTAGAAGCCATGTCGGCGGGCGTACCGCTCGTGGAAGCGACGCCACCGGTACGGCACGAGCCGCGCCCAGTACCGGGATGGCAGATGCCGGCTGTAGCTGGTGGCGAGCGGCGGCGTGTCGCGGATCTTCCAGTACCAGACGCGCTCAAGCAGGCTCAGCCGCGTCTTCGCCGCGTTCGCGCCCGGCGCCGCGATGTGGAGCGCCACACCTCCGAGCACGACGGAGAAGACGCCGAGAACGAGCGCAAACTCGGCCATGGGCCTACACACCGTCCTCGTGCTCAGCGTCCGCACCGGTGGCCGGCGCCCACGCTTCCCGCCAGCCCGATCCGGGATGCCGGTAGATGCGGGCGACGACGCGGATCGTCTGGCACGGGAACCCGCCGGCCTGGCACGCCGAACAGGCCACCTCCCGCGCAGGCGGGCCACCACCCACGCCGAACCGTACGATCTCCACCGGCGCGTGCAACAGCGCCAGGGCGCGGTGCTCGACTGTGTGCTCCTCGCCGACGTCCTCCGCCCACGACAGGCTGGCATCCAGCCAGCGGGTGAACGCAGCCAGGTCCTCCGCCACGTCCTCGGCCAGCGGCGGCACCTCGTAGACGACGCCGAAGTCGCCGCAGTTCTTGCAGGCCCCGACCGCCGGCTGCCCGGCCCCCGGTCTGGGGAGACGCGGGTCGAGATCCACCAGCAGACCATCGCGCGTGGCCACGTAGCAGAAGGTGCCGTCGTGCGCGACGAACCCGTTCACCGGCCGCCGCCGGCCGCGTCGAAGTTGCCAGGGCGGGAGCCGACAGGAGCCAGGTAAAGGCGGACCGGGCCGCCAGGGGGAATCGTCACGAAAGGACCTCTCCATGAGGGGAGAGGGAAGCTAGACGATTCCTGCGTTAACGTCCCTCCGCAGGTCAGAGACCTAGTTCTAACCTTCCGCGTCTTCCCCCGTCTGCGCCAGCTCCTCAGGGGTGGCCAGGCGTAGCGTCTGCCATCCCTCTCCGAACATCTCCGCTCGCCAGGACGACGGGAGCATTGTCTCCTTCGCGCCCGACGCCAGCCGCGCCCGGTTCAGCACAGCGTCCTCCATGCCTTGCGCGCCCTTGAACCTGACAGCGCCGTTGAAGGTCGTGCCTTCGAACTGAGGGGAGCGGTTGAAGGTCGCACCCTCGAACCGGGCGGTGCCGCAGAAGGTCGAATCATCGAACCAGGCGGTGCCGGTGACAGTCACGTCCTTGAACCCGGCGGAGCCGCTGAAGGTCACACCCCTGAACCCGGCGGTGCCGCTGAAGTTCGAATCATCGAACCAGGCGTTGCCGCTGACAGTCCCCCCCTCGAACCGGGCGACGGCGTTGAAGGTCACGCCCTCGAACCAGGCGGTGCCGTTGAAGGTCACGCCCTCGAACCAGGCAGCCCTGTTGAAAGTCGCACCATCGAACCAGGCGCCGTCGCTGAAGGTCGCATCCTCGAATTTGGCGAGGCTCCTGAAGGTCGCGCCCTGGAACCGGGCGAAGCTCTTGAAGGTCGCGCCCTGGAACCAGGCGGGGTCGTTGAAGGCCGCATCCTCGAACCCGGCGCGGTCGTTGAAGGTCGCGCCCTCGAACCAGGCGTCCCCGCTGAAGATCGCACCATCGAACTCCGCCTCCTGGATTCGGCAATTGCGGAGGTTGAACTCGATGAGGGTGGCACCACGCAGGTCGAGACCCATGCCAGGCCAGTGGTGGAGATTGGGGTCGGCAGGGCGGCGCTGCCACCAGCGGTGTGCGGGCGGGTTTTGGTGGCGCAGGTGGGCGACCAGAATGCGCTGGGCGGTCAGGCGAACCTGGCGCTCTTCGTGCGGGTCGTGCTTGGGGCCGGGTGAGGGCTTGGCGACGCCGCCGATGGCCACTCCCGGTACCCCGGGTTCCCGCTCCCGCTCAGGCTCCTTGTCGGCCGGGATCGTGTACGGCATGCGCAAGTACGCGCAGATCACGTCCACAATGGTCTGCCGCAGCGCCGGGGTGTCCTGGGCCAGGCGCTCCAGCGCGTACAAGCCGCCGAGGCGGACCGGTGCCTGGGCGCTGCCGAGCTGCTCGACCGCCTTCGTGTACAGCTCGGTCACCCGGCGCTCGGCGGCGTCGTGGGTGGTGTGCCAGCTAGCCACCTCCTGGTGACGCTGGCGCCGTACCGCCAGCAGCAACGTCACCCCTGCGCCGACGCCGGCCGCGGCAGCCAGCGCGGTGCGCAGCGCCTCGATCCGGAGGGAGATCTGCTGCGGGACGGGGACGCGCGGCAGGTCCTGCAGGAGCCACTGGGCGGCGCCCCAGGCGGCGGCGCCGATCAGCAGCGCGGATGGCAGCGCCCACCACCACAGGGAGCGGGGCGTGCGCAGCGCGGGCGGTGCGGCAGGTGGCGTGGAGTGTCGGAGGAAGCCCATGGCTCATTGCACCGCGCCGCGCGACGCCCGTGGAGCCTGGATGCTCAAGTCGTGATCTGACCGGAAATCCGACGCGCGACACGCCCTGGCCAGGTTTACACGTTGACCTCGACCAGGTCCGCCAGATCAATCCCCAACCGCGTCAGCTCCTGCACCGACTGGCAGTACCCCAACAGGTAGCGGGTCTCCCCGACCGTCTGACTCGCGCGCAACACCGGCCGGCCGTCCAACCGGATCAGCTCAACCTCCACGCCACGAGGGGCCCGCCACAACGCCACACACCCACACTACGAAACCCGACAAACCGGTCAACTCGCGCGCACGCGCAAAGCGGCTCGCGAAAGTCTCCCCCTCAGGGGCAACGATGCGGACCCATCGGCCGTACGGAACCCTGACAAGACGGGAGGGCCCGAACCCTCCTCTGCGGAGTTCGGGCCCTCCTGCCTGGCGTACCGGATTACCAGCCGCCCGCGTGGCGCATACCGCCGGTAACGCTCGCCGGTGCCCAACCGCCTGTGTCGCTGGGCGTCACCCAGCCGCTGCCGTGTCTTGTCATGGGGAGGAGCCTTCCATGTTGCGGAGGTCGTGGGCGAGGTCGCCGCGGTAGGGGTCGAGGATGCGGCGGAGGGTGAGCCAGAACCGCAGGGTCTGGAGGCGTGCGCGGTCGCGTCGGGCGGCGCAGGTCAGGGGGTCCGCGTGTGCCATTCCTTCTCCAGCGCGTCGGCGTGGGTGTCGATCTGGTTCGCGAGGTTGAGCAGCTCGGTGACGGTGGGGGCTGGGTACGGCAGCGCGGCCGCGTTGGCGACGGCGCGGCGCAGATGGTCTGCGGCTGCTGCTATCTCCTCGTGGGCTGCGGTGAGGCGCTGGTGGGAGATGTCGCGGGAGCCTTCTTCGGTGGCGTGGTCGGGGCGGGCGACAGCGTGAGCCCGCTTGAGGAATTCGGGGAGGCGGGCGGTGAGCGCTTCGGCTTCTTCCCACCGGAGAGCGGTAGGCCAGCGCGGATCGTCGGGCCTGGTGGCCGCGTGGCGTACCAGGGGCCAGATCTGGCGGCCGAGCTCGGCGATGACGCCGAGGGCGCGTTCGCGGCCGGTGGGGCAGTCGACGAGTGTGGGGTCGGTCTCGTAGATGCCGGCGGCTTCTCGGAGGTGGCCGGCTACGGCGTGGAGCAGCCGGGCGGCCCTGTCGGGCATCCCGGCTGCTTCGGTGTCGAGCTGGTGGGCGCGTTCGAGGAGGTTGCGCCGGGGATGGTACTGGTAGCCGGTCACGGGTCCAGGATTCCACGCGTGGGTGCGGCGGAGGCCTTGAGACGCTGGTTGTGTTCGAGCTGGTCGATGTCGAGGGGCGGGGGGAGCTTGATCCCGGCCAGGTTGGCGAGGTTGAGCGTCTTGTCGGTGTTGAAGCCGAGCGCTCGGGACATCTCGACGAACGTGGGGCACGGCCATGGGGCGTGGCGGCCGCGGGAGGTGCGGCATGTTGGGCAGAGCAGCGCCTTGTGCGGGTCGGCGGGGCGGTGGAGGTGGCCGAGGACGGCCATGGCGCGCAGGACGAGTTTGCCGTGGCTGGCTCCGGCGTAGGCCGCGATGGTGGTGAGGCGGTAGCCGTCGACGTCGTTCACCGGTAGCGCCACCCATCGTCGGGGCCGAGAAGCGTCCGGGTCTGTGCTTGGTGCTGCTCGCGTGTGGCGGTGGTGTCGGCGACGCCGAGTTCGTCGAGGATGCGGGCGACGTCGTCGAGGGTGGTGGGCTTGCGGTCGGCGAGGGCCTGGAAGAAGGCGGGGAACTGCGTGTAGGCGGCGAAGTGGGGGGTTCGCATCTGCACCTCGACCCAGGGGTCGAAGCCGGTGCCGCAGGTCACGGTGAATCCCCACAGGGTGTCGTGTCCGGGTTGCCACGCTCGGACGACGATCTCCGGTTTGAGGTCGTCGTTGTGGTGCCGGTAGTAGGTGGGGGCGGCCTGGTGGGCGGCGTCAGGCTCGGTCATCGGGGGCTGCTCCGTGGGGGCGGTGGACGGTGTTGAGGAGGCGGGGCCCGTGTTCGTCCCACCAGGCGCCGAGAAGGTCGTGGTTGTCGTTGGCGGAGGCAGTGGGCCAGATGCGGCGCCAGCGTGGTTCGCCGCGCTCGTCGGGTATCCACGCCTCGTCGAAGTGTTCCTCGCTGATCATGCCGAGGTCGGCTGGGTAATGCTCGAGCAGGGTGACCGGGTTGCCGGGGTAGGCGCGGTGAAGCTGCGCCCAGATGTGTTCGATGCCGTTGGTGATCGACAGGCCGGTGCCGGTTTCGGTCACCACGGCGAGGTAGCCTTCCCTGCCTCTGGCGTGGAGGGCGCGCCACACGGTGAGGTGCGCGTGCGCGGTCGGGGCTGGCCTGCCCGGGGTGGGGTACGTCCACCAGGAGTGCTCGTGCTCGAGGTCGATCGGGCGGGGGAGCGGGCGGATGCCGGTGCCGGTCATGGGGTGGATTCTCCTCCGGGTTCGGCGGCGGCACGGCGGCGTAGTGCTGCGCGCCACTGGCGGGCTACGGCTTCGACCTGGACGAGTTCGGTGTACAGCTTGTCGGGGTCGGGCTCGGCGAGCGCTTCGTAGACCTCCTCGAGGAGGATGCCGTCCCACGCGGTGTGGGGGTGCGGGGTCACGTAGTCGGAGTGGCCTCGGCAGTAGCCAGGCGTGACCGTGGTCCGGGTTCGCTCTTCGTTGATGTCCTTCCAGCGTTGTGCCCGGAAGGCGTACTCGTTGCGGGTGACGAAATCGTAGTCGCGGGGGTCCAGGTCGGGGTGATCTTGCTGGCCCCACGTGGCGTCCTGGCGGGCGAGCTCGTCGCGGATCTCCTGCTCCTCTGGGGAGGCTACGAGGTCTGCGGCGGCCGGGGTGGCAACGTGGCCGTCGCCGCTGAGGAGAAGGGCTGCGGACGACCAGGCCTGGGCGGTGTGCTGGTGTGTCTCTCGCTGGGCGGAGGAGGTGGCGGCCTCGGCTCGTTCGGTGGCGGCTTCGGCGCGTTCGTGGAGGATGCCGGCCAGGCCGTCGCGGACCTCGCGGATGGCGCGCTCGATGTAGGCGGTCATGGGGGGCGCTTGTCCGGTGACGAGGATCGCGGTGGGGCAGTCGGGCAGACCGCAGACGCAGACGCGGCTGCCGGTTTCGGCGGCTTGGTGGTGTTCGGCTATGGCCGACAAGAGTTGCCGGTAGTGGTCTTCGCGCTTGTACCAGTGGTCGATGGTCCGCTGGTCGATCGTCTCGGGGGTGATCTTCTGGCGGGGCAGAGCGCGGAGGAGGTGGTGGATTGCGTCGGCGTTGCCGACGTCTTCGGTGGTCATGGGCGGTCGTGTCCGTTCTTGGAGGGTGGTCGGGTGGTGCGGTCATGGATGGCCACGAGGGCGAGGATGGGGCCGCCGGCGACTGCGCCCACGATGACGAACAGCCACATTGCGGCGGTTGGCCATCGCAGGAGGGCGGCCAGCCGGTCGAACCGGTGCCGGATGATCGGTGAGCGCCGGATCCGGTGGGCGGCCCAGCCGCCGCTGGCGATGCCTGCGGCGGCGTAGAGAAGGGCCAGGCCCACCAGGAGCGCGTCGAGTACGTCAGCCACTTGCGCCATTGAGGGTCACGCGGGGGGTCCTGGTGGTGGCGGCGATGGCGGCGCGGACCTTGTCGAGGCGGCCGTGGCTGAAGCCCGCGATCTGGAGCAGTTGCTCATCGGTGCGGGTGGTGAAGTCGGCGTAGGTGACGATGGGCGGGTCAGCCTTCTCCAGGGGCTTGGTGGCGTGCCATGTCAGGTCGGGCAGGTCGGCGAGAGGCATGTCGACGGGCGGGCGGTTCGGCCACCAGGCCTCGTGCAGCTCCTGGCGGCACAGCGCGCACCACTGCCCTTGGGAACTGGCCCCGCCGCACTCCGTGCACCTGTCGCGGGCGATACGGTCCGGTTCGGCCTGCCCGGTGGCCACGGCGATGCAGGCCGGGCACATGCCGTCCGGGAGAGTGCCGGCGGCGATGTCGTTCAGGACGTCGCGGTTCACCCCTTCGTCGGGGGCGACGGTCATGCGTTCGCAGGTGGCCAGGCACAGGACACCCGGGTCGGGGAGCAGGCCGAGGAACGAGGGGATGCTGTGGCGCAGCCCGGCCTCGGCGGTGGCGTAGGGGCTGTAGGGGTTCGGCGAGATCGTGTCAGCCATCGGTGGATCTCCTGGGAAGGGTGAAGACCTGCACGCGGCCGAGCGGGCAGGTGGCGGGGTCGTGGGGCGGGTCCATGGGGAACTGCTGATGCTGGGGTGGGCAGGTGCAGGCGGGCGGCGGGAAGTGGGTGTCGCGTTTGCTGCAGGTCGGGCAGCATGGTTCGTAGGTGAGCCGCACCGTGTCCTGGCAGGCGTCGTAGGGTGTGCCGCAGTTCTCGCACGCGCCGTCATCGCTGGCCGTACAGGCGGGCGCGTTGGCGAGCTGGTGGGCGATGCGGAGCGCAGTGTCGCAGTCGAAGCGCAGGTGTTCTCGCTCGCTGGGCTCGTGAGGGAGTGCGAGGACGGAGATCCACGTGCCGTCGTGCTGGTAGAGGTCGTGGATGGCCTTGGTGGCGTCGATGCGCTGGATCCACCAGGCTCCGCTGCGCAGGCGGCTGACCTCGTACGTTTCGGTGTCGCTGCCTGTGCGGTGGAAGGTGAAGGTGGTGGCGTGATCCAGCGGATCGAATGCGGCGGGAGCGGGGCGGAGCGTGATGTGGGGGTCGTCGGTTCGGCAGTAGGTGAAGTAGCCGCTCCGGCCTTGCCCGCGGCGGATGCCGTACCGGTGCGGATCTCTGCGGTCGACCTCGCCGATGGTGCCGCGCACGACAAGTTCGACGGGGTCGCCGAGCTGGAATGCGTGGGCGGGCTCGTCTTCGGGGGTGAGGGGCTGCATGTGTTCTCCAAGGAGGTGAAGGCGGAGCCAGGTTGGCGCCGCCCATCCAGCGCGAATGCGGCCAGGGCGGCGTCGGATCAGCGGTGGGCGGCGTGGGCGCGGTGCTCGAGTTCGTAGTCGGCACAGTCCCAGCCGTGCTCGTTGCACCATCCGTCGTGCGTGGGGTGGCCGTCACGGCAGGAGGGGAGGCAGAGGGTGCGTAGATCGTCCAGGAGAGGCGGGGCGTCGGGGCCGAGCGGCAGGTCGTGGTCGGTGTAGGCGGTGACGAGGGCGTTCATCATGTGCCACGCGATGTTGGGGTGTGCGGTGCCTTCCCGGACGCGCCGCAGGGCGCCGGTGAGACGTTCGGTCACATGCTGCGGGGTCAGCTCGGCGCGCTGGCGGAACTCGACGATTTCCTGGTCGTCGTCGTGATGGGGGTAGGAGAAGACAATCAGGTTGCTGGTCATACGAGGTTCCGATCGCGGGTGTGAGGGCCCCGGCGGTGGGCCGGGGCCGTTCGTGGTCAGCGAGGGGTGGCGTCCTTGGTCAGGCGGGCCGTCCGGGTGGTGTCGTCGATGTGCATGCGGCGTTCGCGGAGGTAGGCGTCGGCGAGCGCGGCCAGTACGGCGGTGTAGGCGGGGGAGCGGTCGTCGGGGTTGGTGATGCCGAGCCTGCGGCGGAGCCAGGTGGCGGCGGTGCCTCGGTCGCGGGTGGCGGCGGTGGGGATGCCGAACCCTGCGGCGTGTCCGCGCAGGTAGTCGATGGCGTAGGTGCGGGGGTACTGGTCGGGGATGGCGGCGGTGGTGGCGCGTTCGGCGGTGTTGATGCCGCAGGTGATCCAGGCGGGCAGGGTGTTGGTCGCCATGTCACTTTCCTCCACTAGGGCCGCTATCTCTTTACTAGCTTAATATTACAGTCTATTTAATTCGTGAGCAAGCGGTGCACCCCTCAAGTCTGAGACGTCACTCGGTCGTTACGTTGCCGCAGTGCAGGCTGCATTCCTCGCCGTGGGCGCGGTCGGCTTCGAGCACGTCGGGGACCAGTTCCTCGCACTCGTCGCACTGGTAGACGGTGACCTCTTCCCCGGCGCGGACCATGGTGTTCGGGGTGGTGGAGATCGCGCCGCCGGGCAGGAGGTGATCCCGCTCCAGGTGCTCGATGGCGGCTTTGGTCAGGTCGCCCAGCGCGTCAGCCGCGTCGATGAAGCGGCCGCAGACGGAGCAGGCGACCTCGTGACCATCATCATCGGTCTCGATCACGGCTGCGAGGTTCAACAGCTTGACGAGGCCGGCCAGCGTGGGGGGCGCCAAGAGCATCAGACGTCTCCTTCGGTTTCGAGTGAGGTGATGGAAGCCACGCTGCGGAAGGCGATGATGGGGACGCCTTCGCCGCTCGCCGTGGCGTCGATGACGAGGCAGTGCGGCATGGTGTTACGGATGGAACTGCCCTGCTTCCGGCCGATGGCCAGCAGCACACCGGTGTAGGTATGGCAGGTGGGGCTCCCGTAGCCGGTGCCGAACTCGGCCGTGACGCGGACGGTGCGCCCGATCAGCGGAGTGGCGCGCCGGGCTACCTCGGTGTCCTTCATGATTCGGGTTCCTTCCTGCCGGGTGTCGGCGTTGCCCGGGGCGAGGCCACCCGGGGTGGCCTCGCCTTCGTCAGCGGGCGGCGGAGTCTTCGGCGATTCGGGAGGCGCGGGTCTTCTCGTCGAGGGCGCGGCCGAGTTCGCGGAGGCGGGCGTCGGCGAGGGCGGCCAGGACGTTGGTGAAGGCCGGGGAGCGGTGGTCCGGGTCGGAGATGCCGAGCTGGAAGCGGAGCCAGTCGGCGACGTTGATCACGTCCTGGGACATCCCGAACTTGTCGCGGTGGATGAAGAGGTATTCGAAGGCGTAGGTGCGGGGGTAGTGCTGGGCGGCGGCCGGGGTGGTTTCCTCGACGGCGGCGATGCCGTTGGTGATCCAGGCCGGGATGCGCATGAGGCCGATCGGGGGCTGCAGTCGCAGGGTGTTCACGGAGACTCCAATCGAAGGGGGCCACAGCTTGTTACAGCTCAAATAATACAGTCTATTTACTTGATGGGC
This sequence comes from Nonomuraea sp. NPDC059023, assembly GCF_042740095.1. Taxonomy (NCBI): domain Bacteria; kingdom Bacillati; phylum Actinomycetota; class Actinomycetes; order Streptosporangiales; family Streptosporangiaceae; genus Nonomuraea; species Nonomuraea sp. NPDC059023. Next base: position 76,095 of record NZ_JBHYIO010000040.1, read on the forward strand.
AAGGGAATGCGGCCCCCATCCGTGCGGAGGTTAGGTGTCGATCGTTACCGCCCGCATGATCGACGTGAAGTCGGCGAGCTGGCGATGCGGGACGGTCACCTCGGTCTCCAGCGAGACACCGGCCCACCGAAGGCCCAGGTGCACGTCTCCGTCCTGCACGCGAAAGCGCAGCACGGTGTCGTCGCCCGCGGGGATGTCAACCCATCCTCCGGTGGCCGGGTGCGCCAGCGCCCTGTCGAGCAGGCGGATGAGCGTGTTCGTCGCGTCCTCGTTCAGGGAGACGTCCCAGTCGCCGAGCCGGAGGTCGATCTTGCCTGGTCCGTCGAGGTACAGGATCAGGACATGGTCGTTGGTGAACCGGAGTGGTAGCCGGCGATCTGGCTCATCGCGGTAGCTCCTGGTCGAGGTCGAGGTCGTAGCTGCCCACGGGTATGTGCAGGAAACCAGGGGACTGGCTGCACGAGAGAAGGCCGACGACCTCGCCCATGGCGACGGCGTGGCTCGGGAGGTAGTCCCAGGGTCGGCCGGGCATGGCGAGCGGCGCCTGCAGGAGGTCGGACCAGGTGAGCTGCTTGGTGCAGTAGAGGCACCAGGCGTCGCCGCCGAGGTTGAGCATGTCGAGGTGGAGGGTGACGGGCGAGACCTCGGGGAGGCGGTCCATCGCGGTCCGGAAGGGGTTGGAGTAGTGGCGGCGCGCGGCCTGCCTGGTGGTGCTCATGCTGTTCTTTCTGGCCTGTGGGAGGTGGTCGCTGAGGTTGCCGCCGCCCCGGCCTTCCGGGGCGGCGGGCCAGGGGCTAGACGGCGGCGTCCCGGTACAGCTCCACGATCTTGCTGACCTTGCGGGTGACCTTCACGTAGGCGAGCGGCCCGGTGTTCGCCGCCTTCCTCCGCTGGAAGGCGGTCCGCGCGCGGTCGATCTCGGCCTGCACGTACGCCTCCTTGCTGCCTGCGGCCTCCACTTCGGCGGCGTACTCGGCCATCTCCTTCTGCTTGCGCTCGGGCGTGTAGAGGCTGGCGAAATCGGTGTAGTGGCTGTTCGTGCCATCGGCCATGGTCGTCTTGAAGGCCCAGGTCTGGCGCGCCTGGCGGGCGGCGGCGCTGGTCGCGTCGTCTTCGGTCGCGGGCTCGCACACGGCGTAGATTCGCGCGGATTCGTCCAGGGCGCCCTGGGTGGTGTAGGAGACCTCGGCGCGAGTCCGGGTGACCTTGGTGACGATCCCGCGCCGGTACTGGCCGCGCGAGTACACCCAGACGATCTCGCCTTCGGCCGTGGCGGTGACGGGGATGAGTCCCGCGTCGCCAGGGGCCGTGGTGGCGGGCAGTGCGGCGACGAGGCCGACGAGGCGGTCAAGAAGGTCGGTGGGGTTCACGTGGATGGAAGTGCTGGTCATGGTGGTTCTCCCTGGCTTCACTAGTTGGGGCCGCATCCCCTTGCGTTTCCAACGATACAGCTTATTTAGCATTTGGCAAGGCCAAGCCTTGGACACAACGCCTGCCTGCTGACGCCCTGAATGAGCTGCGCTCCCGAGCACCACGCGCCCGGCGCATGAGATCAGCTCGAACGTGGTCCAGTTCCCGGGGGAGAGCTCTGATCGTCTTCTCTGTTGATGCCATCGGGCTCTTCACCCGCGTCGTCGCTCAGCAATACCCACTCGTTCTTCTGGGTGAAGTTCTCACCGATCTGGCACCCATGTTGATGAACGATCCTGATATTCGCTGGTCGGCTTCGCGGACGCTCACCGGCAGGGATGGCGCGTTGCTGGCGGCGGGAGCTGATGTGGGAGACCGCGGTGCTCAGGGCAACGCTGGCCACGACCATCAGCCCGAGAGCCCACACGGGGAGCGGCAGGCCGAGGACGCCAGCGATGATGACGACGATCGGGAACACCGGGGATAGCAGTATGGCGACTACTTCCCAAGGGGTGCGGCCCCTCCCCGCGTCGAAATACACTCCGCTCTCGCGACGAGCGCCAGCTCTCCCGCGGTACACAAGGGAGTCGACGGCTTCGGGCGAACAGCCCATGTCCCGGCCGATTTCCTCGCTGGACTCTCCTTCGATATCGCGTCGCCACACGGCTTCGCGCTGCCGCTTCGGCAGCCGCCGTAGCCTCGCCGTCACCTCAATCCTGTCCTCGACGTCTTCGGCGCTACGTGTACGAGGCTGATTGATCTGGCGGTCCGGGTCCTCGCGGTCGCGGTCGCTCGCCTCCCCGCGCTTGCTGTCGTCGTCGACCCGGTCCGACAGCAGCCCGTCGACGATCCTTAATAGGTAGCCGAAGTAGCCGCGGTCGATCGTGTGCCAGTAAGGCCGGGCCTTCTCGAACGCCTCTTGGACGATACCCTCGGTGTCGGCGACGCTCTCCGGCAGTTTCAGGTCGTTGACCCGGTACTGGACGTGCCGCAGAAGCGGGGCGCGGTACTTGCGGTAGCCCTCCTCGAATGTGAGGGGCGTCCACTGTGGGGGGATGGGCCCACTGTCGTCGTTGTCAGCGGGCCCTACGGAAGGTTCGGTCACGGCCGCTTGCGCTCCTTCGTGCGTGGAGCCGTGGGAGAGAGCCGGGCGATCGTGGCCTCAGCGAGGCCGACGAGCACGGGTCGACTCCAGTGCATCACACGCCGGCACATCGCGGCGGCCAATTGACCGGCGATCACGCCGGCCCCGGCCGTGACGAAGGTGTCGAGCAGTTCCTGAGTGATCACTTACGCCTCCAACGAGGGTGCAGCGGGGCCGCTGCGGTTCCGAGTGCTGCTGTCGGTAAGGGAGAGGCGAATTTCCATGATCATCTGACGGAATTGGTTTCAAGATTTTTTAAGGGGTTCCAGGCGTCGGGGCTCCGTCCAGGCGGTAGACCCTAAGGCGGTTTCATGACAGGCGAAGACCCTCTCCTCATTACTCACGACAATGCACGTTGTCACAAGATCTACTAGAATCGGGTCCATGGCGCACCCCAACGAGCCCGTCACGACCCTCCAGGCGCTCATCGCCGACACCATCCGCTCCACAGCGCGAGCCGAATGGGACGAGGTGCCGGACGGCAACGTGTGCGAGATCTACCCTGACGACACCGCCGCGCGCATCATCGAAGCCCTTACCTCCCCGAAGGGACATGAGCATGCCCACCACGCCTGACTCCGTCTACGACTACGACCGCCAGCCGAACGCATCCGCATGGAGGCGCAAGCCGGACCCGTGCCCGCTCTGGTGCACCGGACAGAGCGCCGACCCCTGTCCGACCCACCACAGCGAGGGCGACGGCGACGGCTTCACCTCACTGTTCCTCACCCAGTTGCGTAGCAACAGCGTCCTCATCCAGACGCCCGACGACGCCGCGCCCACCATCGTCATCGGGCAGAAGGGCCGGACGGGCGAGCAGAGCAAGGTCCGGCTCTCCCCCGCCAGTGCGAACGCCCTCGCCGACGTCCTCGACAACCTCAGCGCGGGGAGATGGACCCTCGCGGAGTTCGCCGATGCGCTCCGCAAGACGGCCCAGCTCGCCACCGGCCAGGAAGGCGAGCAGCCATGACATCCCAACCGTGGTACCGAGCCGATCGCGACAAGCTCGCCGCCGAAGCCCGCCAGCTCTGGGACAAGCCGTCCGAGGGCGAACGCACGGTCACGATCAACGAGTCGAAGCTGTGGGCGCTCCAGAGACTGCTCCAAGGCTTCGTCCACACCGACACCAGCCTCGACGAGCCCATCTACAAGCTCGGCCAGGAGGCGATCATGGACCTGTTCGGAGAGCTCGGCCGCCAGAACATTCACCAGGAAGGCGCGTAGCCATGGCCTACCGGACGCAGATCTCCGGACGCATCGAGATCGAGCCGCCCATCCCCTGGGGCGACATCCAGGACAGCGAGTTCCTCCCCCGCAGCGAAGACGACGCACTCAAGTACTGCATCGAACTCGACATCGCCGAGCGCGACGTCACCGTCCGCGAAGGCGTCCTCCGCGCCAGAGCGGCGATCGCCATCCAGACGGTGGACCCCAACCTCGCGCTCCGGGCGTACGGCCTGCTCGACGAAGTCCAGGAGATCATCGACCAGCACGGGGATGGCCGCACGTTCACCGGCGTCCTGTGGTGCCGCGGCGATGACGCCCACGACCTGTGGCAACTCCGTGTGGTGGACGGCAAGGCCGTGAGAGTGGAACCCATATGGCCACCGATGTCGATACCCGCCGCGCCCGCCCACGCACAGGACGTGGCCCCGTGACCGAGGAGCCCTCCCGCCTGCCGTACCCGCACACCCGCAACGACTGCGGGATGTGCCGCGAACGCGACGCCGACTTCCACCTGCCGGAGGAGATCTTCAGTCCGCCTGGGAAACGGCCGGGGCGCTACTGCCGACAGTGCGTCGGCGAGGTGCTGATGGTGCACGCTCAGTACAGCAGGCCGCGCGACGCCGACCCCGACGAGCCGTTCACCGTCACGCTCGTTATGCTCCCGCCCGGGAGGGACACCTGGTGAGCACTGCCGAGCATCTGCCGGCCGTCACCGAGCTGCACGGCGAGCTCATCACCGCGGCGGCGGCGCTCCCTCGTGACCGCAACCCGTACTGGGTGTACATCGACAGCCTCGCCTCGGCGAACTCGAGGCGGACGATGCGCGGCAATCTCGACCGGCTCGCCCGCATCCTCGCCGGCTACGAACCCGACGACCCCGCGGCCGCCGCCATCACCGGTGAGCAGGCGCCGTGGCACCTGCTGGACTACGCCCATACCACGAAGCTCCGCGCCCGCTTGGTGGAGAAGATTGACCGCGGCGACTGGCAGGCCAAGCACGTCAACCACCACCTGGTCGCGCTGCGGCGGGTGCTGAAGGAGGCGTGGCGTCTCGGGATTATGCAGCCCGACGTCTACCAGCGGGCCCGCGACATCCAGAACGTGGACGAGTCGCGGCTCCCGGCCGGGGCGCATGTTCCTGACGAGGCCCTGGCCGCGGCGCTCGCCGAGTGCGAGGAGGACGAGAGCGCCGCGGGGCGGCGCGACGCCGCGCTGCTGGCCGTGCTCTTCACCACCGGATGCCGCCGCGAGGAGATCGCTACGATGGTGCTGGCCGACTACGACCCGGCCGACCGGTCGATCCGCGTGGTCGGCAAGCGGAACAAGCAGCGCATGGTGTACCTGACCCGGGACGCGTGCGCGTTCCTGGAGGCGTGGCTGGCCGTACGCGGCTCGAAGCCGGGACCGCTGTTCTTCGGCTACTTCAAGGGGGCCAAGAAGGTGCGCATGCGCGGCGGCCGGCCGCAGCACCTGAGTGGGCAGGCCATCGCCGATATCTTCGCCCGGCGGCTCAAGGAGGCCGGGGCGGTACGGCGGACCCCGCACGATCTTCGGCGCACGTTCATCGGCAACCTGCTCGACGAGGGCGTGGACCTCGCTACGGCGCAGGCCTTGGCGGGCCATAGCTCGCCAGTCACGACGTCTCGGTACGACCGGCGTCCCGACCGGACCCGCCAGGAGGCGGTCGACCGGCTGACGCTCCCGGAACCGAGGAAGCTGCGCTCCTGAAAATCGTGGCCTTATATATACGTCGGGACAGGTGTTCGATTCCCTCTCGTTGTGGGCCAGAGAACGGGTCGTTGAAGGATGGGACAGCCGGAATCCGCCGCGGTACGCTGCCTGGCAACGGCATGACGCGTACGCCGTCCGCTGCGCCCCGGCGCCCACGCCGCCAAGGGCACTTCGGCCAAGGTCGCCTTCTCGGCCCGCGGAGCAGCAGAGCAACGGCATGCCATCCGGCCGGTGCGTGGAGCCCGGCGCGGAGGAGAACACCATGCCTAAGAGGCAGTCCCGCGCAGGTCAGCGCGCCCGTGATGCCGCCCGTGATGGCGCCAAGTACACGGCTGCGCTTCGTACCGAGATTGGCCAACCTTCCTCAGCAGGTGCCGCGCTCACCGCCGCCATCAGCGGCATTCATGCTGCCGTCCAGGAGCTTCCTGATGCCGCGTCCGTTCGGCAGATCCCCGAGGTCGCGGCGGCGCTCCAGCCAGTCGGGGACAACGACCAGGCCGAAGCCGGGGAGCTGGCGGCGCTGGTCAAGGCGCTACGCGCTGTCCCCACTCATGGAGATCTCACGAGCGAGGAATGGAAGCTGTGGCATGCCGCCCGAGAACTCCAGGTTGCCTTCCGATACCCGGAAGAGCTGCCACCGGGGCGTCTGGTCGACGACCACGCCAATGGCTGGGTGTCGCAGGGCTGGAGCGAGGAGCATGACGACGAGCTGTTCATGAAGGACTACGCTGGCGGCTGGTCGGGCAGCGACGGCGGCGCGTTTCTGCCGTACATGCAGGTGGTGGAGTTGTACGGCCCGGTGCGGCCTGTCGTGGCCATGCCGGAGGAGGATGCCGACCGGTTGGTGGCGGAGATGACCCGCGCCGGGCGCAAGGCGCTCATCAGTGTCCTGGTGGCGCTGTACCGCCTGTGGGCCGACGACCTGGCCGCCCATCGAGGGCAGGACCGTGGTCACATCTTGACCGCAGGCCGGGGCGGATCGTGGGAGGCTGACACCTTCAGGCGGGTGGTGCACATCCTCGGGTTCCAGGTCGGGGAGCGTCGCCTCGACGAGCGGCTGGTCGATTCGGTCGTTGAGGTCGTCAGCAGGTGGCTGTACAACCCGGACGGGTACGTAGAACTCGCCGAAGGGTTCGCATCGCTGTTCGCGGAGGTTGCCGATGCCTACGAAGGTGACCGTCACGGCATGCAGATCATCGCTGATCAGTGGGTGATGCGGCACGAAGGGTTGGAGACCCTGGAGAACTGGGCGTTGTCACTATCACGCCGCCATGGGCCCCACCGCTGGTGACTGCCCAGCACGCCCATTCTGCCCATCAAAGCTTCCTGTGCCCGAATCAGTCTTCGAAGCTGATGAGGGTCCAGGTGCCGCGGGCGGGGTCGAGTTCGATGGTGACGACGCCGCCTCCCTGGTTCGACTTCGCGTAGACCTGGTAGTACCAGCGGTCGCCGGGTGCTTCGGGAGGGAGATCCAGCTCCTCGGGTGTCCACCAGTGGCGGGCTTCGGCCCAGGGTTCGTGGGCGTTCTCGATGACCTTGTACGTCCGGTCGTGCGCGGGCCAGTAGAACTCGGTCGGCCGGCCGAGAGGGTAGGGGGCGTCCTCATCCGGTTCGGTGGTGACCTCGATCGGCTGGTTGATGTACCGCACCTGGCCACTGTAGAGCTGGAGGTAGACCCACGTCCCCGGCCTCCTTCCTGCGAGGGAGACGAGAGGCCCTGCGCTGGCCCCCCGCTCGAGGCCGGGGACGTGGGCGTTTAGGAGGCGCGCCGTTCCCGGCCGGCGGCCTGGACGGCGTGCATGTGGGTGGCGTATGCGGTCCATAGTTCTTCGCCGTCGCGGACGACGGGTCCGTTGAAGGTGCCGCATCGGCAGCGGGCGACATAGACGTCGTTGCCGGCGATGGCCGAGGCGAGATGGTTGAGTTCCCGCTCTGGCGCGTGCGCGCTGGGGTCGATGGAAGGATCGTTCCACCAGCTCGAGTTCGGCTGGGTGCTGGAGGTCATCACCAGGCGCTCCCCGTTGAGACGATGTGGCTGGGCTCGGGTGTTGCTTCGCCGGGAGCGGTCGGCGTTGCAGATGGGCTGGGTTCGCTGGTCGGGGTGGGGACCGCGGTCTGGGTGGGGGTGGGCTCTTCGGTGATGGTCGGCGTGGGGGCCGGCGTTCCGGTCGGCGTCGGGGTCGGGGTCGGCCCTGCTGAGGTCGGCGCAGGGGTGGGCGAGCTGGTGGGTGTCGGCGACGTCGTCGAAACGGCGACCGAGGCAGCGGGGCTCGGCGCCTTGCTGGAGGCCTCCGGCTTCGCCGTTGCCGTCGCCATCGCGCTCGCCGGGGTGGCCGTGGGTGAAGGTGAGGGGCTCGCGTGCGTCGGCTGGGTGGGCGCCGGAGTCGCGGCCAGGGCCGTGGTTGTGGTCGGCCGTACCCCGGTCGTGGTCGACGCCGGGTCAGGCGTCGGCGTCTCGATGCCGGGTGTGGGCGTGGGCGTGAAGGCTCCTGTCGGGTAGCCCCTGTCCGGTGCCGAGGGCGAGGCTTCGGGGGCGGAGGTGTCGGCGGCGACCGTCATCACGATCGGGGGCGGCTGCGGAGGCTGCATCATCGTGCTCACCACGGGGGCGCCGACCACGTACGTACTGGCAGCGAGCACCCCGGCGTGGAAGACGGCGGGAGCCTGGGCCAGCACCGCGGCGAGGCCTCCGCCCGCGCTTGCGACGCCGCCGCTGAGAGCCCCCGTGGCCGCGATCCCACCGCTGCCGGCCAGGATCCCGCCGCCGCCGGTGACGCCGGCGGCGAGCCCCGCGCCGCCTGTCGCCGTCCCGCCTGCGGCGAGGCCTCCGCCGGTGGCTCCTCCCCCGGTGATGGCCTGCAGGAGGGCTGGGCCCTTGGAGGCCAGCCAGAGGGCACCGACTACGGTGGCGGCGCCGGCGGTGACGCGGCCGACGAAGCGGTGGAGCGCTTCGGTGAGCAGGACGATCCGGGTCGTGGCGCGCATGCGCACCACGGCGGGCACGGTCTCGTCCTCGGCAACAAGGCGGAGGCGGGCGGTCTCGCTCTTCACCAGGCTGATGAGGACGTCGGGGTCGGCGGCCTTCTTGTTCTTGGAAACCCAGGCGATACTTCTCTTGAGCGCGTTGGCGATGTTCTTCTGGTGGTAGCGGCGTTCGCCGGTGTCCGGGTCGCGGGCCTCGTGGATGAGGGCGAGCTCCTGGTCGCGGATCTGCTCGAGGAGTTTGCGCTCGTAGGCGTTGGCGTCGAGGCGGTGGTTGATCGTCCTGATGAGCGCGAAGGGGTCGTTGGGATCATGAGCTGCCTCGAGAAAGAGGGTCAGGAGCAGGTCAGCTCTGTCGTCGCCGATGCGGTCCAAAAGGCGGCTCCTGGTACGAATATGTCAACTGTGAGTTAGCCCCCACCTGGGTATGGTCACCACGGGTTAACACTCGGGGGGATGATTGGACCTCTTTTAGGGAGCTTTGTCAACCATTGGTAGCCGTGTGCCTTGTGGTGTGTACTGTTGGCGTCCAAATCGTGCAGAGATCTTGCAGGCGGTCGGCAGGGACCCGGAAAGGGTAGATATTCGTGGACGAGGCGACTTTGGCCCAGCGGTTGGCTGAGGCGCTGAGAGAGCGAAGGTTGTCCGACCGCGGCGCGGCCAGGGAGCTGAAGCGGCGCGGCGTGACGATCTCCCATGCCTACATCGGGCTGCTGCGAAAGGGAGCCAAGACCAACCCGACGCGCGAGCACCTCGAGGCTTTCGCCGACCTCACGGGCAAGTCCGTCGACTGGCTGCTGGGCCGGGACACGCCCGTGCTGCGCCGCGAGCTCACTCCTGAGGAACAGGCCAAGCTGGAACAGGCGCGGCTCGGTCTGGCCGATCTCGGCGTCCAGAACGTGGCCGAGCGCATGATGGGCCTGTCCCAGCTGTCGGTCGACGCGATCCTCAAGATGGTCGAGGCGATGCGCGCAGCCGAAGGCGCAGACGAGGAAGAGAGCATGGCGGCCGACGAAGCCTGGTTTGAGCGGGACTAGATGTAGACAGAATATAGAAAACACGTTCGGGTAGCCCAGTAACGTGTTTCGGGTGTACCCGGAAAGGTTCCAAGATCTTGCGCGTCTCCCCCGAGCTTGTCGCTGCCCTTGAGTCAGCTCCCATCCCTCGGCCGTTCTCCCTCAAGGCGTACTGGCAGGGGATTCAGCGCATCCGCCGGCGGCGCATCCACATGCACGACTTCCCGCTCGACGCCCCAGGCGCAGTCTCCGGAGTCTGGATCGCCACCAAGCGTCGCGACCACATCTTCGTCGTGCCCAGCGCCACCGGCGTGCTGCGCCAGCACATCATGCAGCACGAGATCAGCCACATGCTGCTGAACCACGGCCGCGTCGGTGACGCCGAGACGGCGCTACAGCGGCTCTTGCAGCCGATCGTGGGCGCGTTCGAGGAGCAGAACCCACTCGGCGGGGCCTGGGCGCGCAGCCGGTACGACACCCCTGAGGAGAGGGAGGCCGAGGAGCTGGCCACCCTCATCCTCATGCGCATCCAGGATCCTCACGACGAGGAGCGCGGCCTCCGCATGATCGAGCAGAGCTTCGGATACGAACGGACGAACGGAGGCCACTGGTGATGAGCCTGGTGGACTGGTTAGCGCTCATCCTGTTGTGGGGGGCGGCGCTGTCACGGATTCCCGCCGCGCGCACGTCGCACGTGCAGCGGATGCTCTGGGGGGCGTTCACCGCGCTGGCGCTGTCGAGGGTGTTCAGTGCGGCGCCGATTGTGGCCTGGCTGGATTCGGCCACGCACATGGAGTGGGCCACGCTCTTGCGGCACCTGTCCGGGCTCACCTCCGCGACGTGCCTGCTGGCCTACGTGGAAGTGATCAGCCGTAAGGAGGGCCAGGCGTCCCGGGGCCGGTGGATCTGGCCGCCGGCGCTGGCTTTCATGGCCGCGCTCGTGGCGATGTTCGCGGCGCGGGGCGGCCGGATCTACTGGCTGGACGGAGCGACCGGCCCCGCGGCGGGCACCGCCGAGACTGGCCGGATCTACCTGCTGATCTTCGACGGCTGGCTGATGTGCTGCCTGGCGGCCGCTGGGTGGATGTTCGCCTCCTACGCGCGGCGCGCTCCGGCGCTGCTTCGGGTCGGGCTGGTCATCTCCGCTGCCGCGATGGCGGCCGGGGTGATCAACCGGGCACACGTGATGACCGTGAACCTGCTGGTGATGGGGTGGCCGGAGCTGGGCGCGCAGGAGCTGCCGGGGCTGCACAAGGGCACCTTCCTGCTGTGCATTGCAGGGATCACGATCGGCACATCGATCCCGGCTTACCGGGCGGCCAAGGCAAGGCTGAAGACCAGGCGGGCGTTGCGTGACCTTCGCCCGCTGTGGGAGGCGGTGACCACCCAGTGGCCCGACATCGCCCTCGGTGTCCGCGGCCCCCTGCAGGTGCAGCTGCTGCGGCGGGTTCTGGAGATCCGCGACGGGATGCTCGCGCTGACCTCGGTCACGCCCCCACCGGCCAGCAGCGACCCGGGCGAGGTAGCCCAGTGGCTGGTGGCCGCGCTCGAGGCTGCCCGCCGGGGCGAAGGGACGGGTGTCCCGGCCGGACGTATCCCGGGTCCGAGTAGTGTCGGCGGATCCGCGAACAGCGCCGAGAGGGAAACGCAGTGGCTACAGCAGGTCGCGAACGAGTTCAGGAAGATCACCAGGCGGAGTCCCGCGTCGCTCGTGTCCTGACCGAGGTCCTGGCCCCCAAGTACTTCGTGATGGGCCTGCCGCTGGTGGTGGGCGTGGTGACGGGCGGCTGGGCAGGGCTCGGGTGGGCGCTGCTCGCGGCCGGGCTGTGCGGCGGGATCCCTGGCCTGGTGATCTGGGCGGGGGTGAAGTCGGGCCGGTTCGTGGATCGGCACGTCACTGACCGGGCGCAGCGGCCGTGGCTGATCGGCGTGATCGTCGCCCTGGTGGTGCTCGCGCTGGCGTTGCTCGTGGTGCTCGGCGCCCCGCGCGTGATGGTGGCGTGCGTGGCCATCATGCTGGCCACGCTCGCCGTCCTGGGGCCGATCACGCTCTTCTGGAAGATCTCGTTCCACACCGCGGTGGCGGCCGGCAGCGTCGTCATGGTCGCCGCTGTGCTGCCGCCTCTCCCGGTGTTCATGGTGGGCGGTGCGCTGGTGGCGGCGATCGGCTGGTCCCGCGTGACGATTCAGGATCACACGCCCACCCAGGTGACCGCGGGCGCCATGGCGGGCGCCGCGGCCACGTGGGCGACGCTGGCTCTGCTCCTCTGACATGCCCTCAGCGCAGGACGGTCAGGACGAGCATCGCCGTGTTGATCATGAGCATGGCCACGTTGATCATGAAGACGAGCCACGGCAGGACCGTGTCCGTCCAGCGGCTCTGCGACAACGGCCAGCGCGGACGCGGTTCGCACGCTGGCTGGCTGCGGTGATAGCAGCAGCGCGGATGGTGAACCGGCCGGGGGCTCGGCCTGCGACGGCACAGCGTAGAGCGAGCCGTCCTGGGACGTCGTACAGACATGCGAGAGACCACCTAACTCCGTAGGTGTGCTCCCCGTCATGTCGAGAGGCGGACGCGGTCGCTCTAGACGCGTGTGAAAAGACAATAAGGTTTAGCACTAATTCCATATTTAGTTATGCAATGCCTCGAATGAGAAATTCGCCTCTTGGACCCTATTCTGCCTGACGTAGCGGCGCTGCGCGTACCTGTTGGCCGGGATTCCAGCCGATCCAGCGTCCATCTTCCGTCCACGGGGTGGGTTCGACGTTCACGACGATCTTCGGCGCCGCCACCGCTGGCGCCGGAGGGTCGGGGCGGGCGCCGCCTACCACGCTGTGGAAGGGCCCGCGGACTCCGTTGCTGAACCGCTCGGCGGCTTCCAGGGCGCGCAGCAGCCGCTCGTCGGCGGCCATGCCGAGCGGCGCTGTGGCGTGCAGGGCGCCGAGCACCGTCGCGGCGCCGCACCCGATTGCGGCGTAGCCGTCCTCGTGCTCGGCCACCTGGTAGTCGTCCTCGACCTCGAACAGGCGGCCGCCGACGCCCACGAGGAAGGTGCCGCCGTTCTCCCGCTCGGACTCCTTGCGGGCGTGCCCGCCATCTTTCAGGCAGGTGCGGACGGCGTCGACGAACGTGGTGACCATGAACCGGGGCAGGTCGTCGTAGTCGGGTTCGGGCGGGGTGAGCGCGTACCGCAGGAGCTGGCCCATGCGGAAGCTACTGGTGAAGCCGAAGACGTACGGCCCGTTGGTGAAGACCTTGCGGTCGGCGCGGATGCGGAGGTGCCAGCCGGCGGATCCGGCGGAGTCGCCGCCGAGGATGACCAGGCCGTCGTGGACGAGGCCGGCGATGGCGGTCACAGGACGATCCTCCAGTCGTCGGCGAGCAGGTCGGACTGGGAGGCGACCCACGGCACGATCTGGCCGTCGACGGTGCGCATGTCGATGTGCGGCCGGTAGGTCACCGGCTGGCCGACGAGCTCGGGTGCGGCCTTGCCCAGGGGCCGGTCGGGCTCGGGCCGGAAGGTAGAGCCGGGCACGACGAAGATCCACATTCCTTGGCCGTTCCAGCCGTCGCGGGTCAGGCGGCTGCCCAGCTTGAGGTGGGCGAGTGCGTCGCCGAACGTCATGAGCGTTCCTTCGTTGAGGGTCTGGCCGGTTGGTGCGGGGCGAGGGATTTCGTAGGAGCCGCGGACCTCGTCGTCGCAGGCGAAGCACATGGTGCACGAGGCGGGACCGGGGATGCCGATGTTGCGTTGCCACAACTTGGCGTGGCCGCAGGACAGGCGGACGACCCCGATGAGGTAGTCGGGGACATCCTGGGTCCAGGCGGCGGCGAGGGTGCGGGTCAGCTCGCGTTCGGAGTCCTGCTTGGCCGCGAGTTCGGCCGCGCACACTCGGCACATGCGGGGGCCGCCGCACCGCGCCTTGTTGCCGTCCGGGCGGGGGACGACGTGCCCGTGCGGGCCGGTCACCAGGCGGCTCCCCACGTGTCCGGTCCGACGACGCCGTCGACCTCGAGGCGCTTGTCGCGCTGGAACACCTTGGTCGCGGCCGAGCTCATGGGTCCGAACTTGCCGTCGACGGTGATCGTGTAGCGCAGGGCCATGAGTCGCTTCTGCCAGGTTTCGACGTCGTGGCCGGTCATCATGGGCTGGCGCGGGTTGTAGTGGAGCATGCGGCCGGGCCACGCGGGGTTGCCGGTGCCGGGCTTGGGGATCGGGTTGGTGGGTGTCGGGTCGCCGGAGCCGTCGCGGTAGCTGCGCACCAGCTGGAGGAACTGCTCCCACGGGAAGTGGGGGCCGGGGTCCCAGTGGTCGCTGCGCTTGTACACCTTGGAGGCGTCGATGTGGCCGATGAACCCGGCCTTGCCGGCGCGGAGTTCGGCGTGGGTGAGGCGTCGGATGGGGATGTTGTACTTCTTAGTCCAGGCGGCGGCGATCTTCGCGGCGCGGTGCAGGAGGGCGACGCTGTAGGGGTCGGCCCATTGGGAGTTGTTCTGCCCGGCGCGGCCGGCCAGCTCCATCTGCAGGCCGTCGTCGTTGCAGCCGGGGGCTGCCCAGGCGGTGTCGCTATCGGCGACGCAGCGGATTTCGGAGTTGTTGTCGACGCAGACGTGGGCGCTGGCCTTGGTGGCGCGGCGGGCGAAGTAGGCGGCGACGTTCTCGGCGACGTTGCCGGTTTCGCCGGTCTCCATGGTGTGGATCACGATGAGCCGGATACGGCTGCGGCGGCCCTTGTACTTGTTGGGCGATTCGATGGTCCGCACGGCGGTCCTCCCGAGGCGGGTTCGGTGGTCGCGGTGCAGGGTGGCGGGTTTCGCCGTTTACGTCCTGGCATGCGGTGAGGGGCGGACTATTGGTCCGCCCCTCAGGTGTTCCGCCGTGGGTGGCTACGTGTTCCGGGTGGGTGTGGTGAAGTCGGCCTTGGACGTGAGCGGGGCTTCGGTCAGGGCCGTCAGGCCGCGCCCGGCGGCGAGCTGGCGGAGTTCGGCCATGCCCTTGGGGGTGAACACGGGGCCGATCACGACTTGTGTGCCGGTGGCTGGGTCTCGTGCGATCAGTACGGCCTTGGCCATGGCGTGCTCCTGGTCGGGATGGGCCGGGGCGGCCCCGCCCGTGTGGGCGGGGCCGTGGTGAAGCTACATGCGGGTGAAGACGACCAGGCCGCTCACGTGGCGGACGCCGCCCTCAACGATGGGCTCCATCTGCCTGGCGATCTCGGCGACCCTGGCGAGCATCTCGTCGTAGCGCTCCTGGGAGACGTTCACGATGTGGGTCTTCTTGTCGTGGTCGTCGGGGTAGGCGGTGTTGAGCCAGAACCGCAGCGCGTTGGAGGAGACGTAGCCGACCGTGGTGAAGGGGAAGCCGTACTCGATGGCCAGGCCGTACACCTGGCCGTTTTCCAGGGTGGCGAACCAATCGCGGATGATGCGGCCCAGGTCCTTGATGTCCTCGGCGACGGCGTCGGGTCCCATCACGTCGGCCCAGATGGCGTAGTGGTCGCGGGCGTGGGCGGCGGCGATGCGCAGGCTCGTGTAGGCGGCGACTTCGCCCTGGTGGTTCTGGGCGATTTTCTGGGCCTGGCGGTGGGCCTGGTCCGCGATCCCGTAGGCGTCGGCGAGGCTCTTGGCGGTGTGCTTCACGTGGGGTTCCTCCTGGTTGTGGGGCCGGGGGCCGCAATCCCCCGGCCGGTTTCTTCAGCAGTGGGGGCAGAAGTCGGGTTCGGTGCCGTCCGCCTGGTAGTAGACGGGGTAGTGGCAGTCGGGGCAGGTGTAGGCCACGGGGTCCTCGTTGCAGCAGGCCGTCCGGCCGTCTTCGAGGATCGTGGGGTCGGGGTCGCTGCAGACGATGCAGGCGGGCTGATGGTGGGCCGGGGGCGAGGCGGTGGCCGCCTCGCCCGTCGAGGTGAGTGTCGTCATCAGCAGGTGCAGGTGACGCGGTGGCCGTCGATGCCGTGGATGTCGCCGCAGGGGTGGCCGTACCACTCCACGTTGTTGAGTTCGTCGGGGCTGAGGCCGCCGGGGCGCTCGGTGGCGTACTGGGCCATCTCGGCGTAGTGGCCAGCCTGGTCGGACGTGGTCATCAGGCCGGGGCCGTGGGTGGTGTAGAACATCGGGTCCTCCTGGTTAACGCCTTTGGGGCCGCAATCCCCTCTGACACTTCAAAGAATACAGAATATTTAATGAGATGGGAAGCCCTCTCTTGAGCTGATGTTTTCCCTGATGAGGACGGGGCCGCAGGGTCGATGGGGCGCGGTGACGACCATGCAGCCCGCACGCTCGGCGAGTTCTCCACGGGGGCCGCAGGCCAGCGGGCGGCTTCATGGTTGCGACGTGAGCTCTCATCGCAGGCCAGGGCCTCTTTCGAGGGAATCGTTGCCTCGCGACTAAAAAGCCTGTATTATTTGAGAAGCGCGAGGGATTGCGGCCCTCGCCGGAACCAGGAGGAATCCCCCATGGGAATCACTCGGGCAATCGCCCTGACGGTCGGGGCTGTGGCCACGGCCCTGACCGTCACCGCCTCCCCCGCCCACGCGGCGGAAGCGGTCATCACCAGCCCCTCGGTGGGCAGCGCCGCCACGGTCGGCCAGCCGCTCACGGTCAGCGCCGACACCAGCGGAGTATGCGACCCCGCCTTGCGGGTGCGCACCCCCAACGGGGCCACGGTGAAAGTCAGCCTCGGGAACGCCGGGCCGATGTGCGGTCCGACAACCTTCGGCGGCACCTACACGCCGGAAACCCCCGGCGAGCACCAGGTGCTCCTGGTCAGCGGCAACGGAACCACGTTGTCGGAGGTCGGGATCACGGCGGCGACCCCGCCGACCCCGACCCCCACGCCGACTCCGACCGTGACCACCACCATCACGGTCAGCCCGACCCCTACGGCGGGCGAGACGGACAAGGCGACGGCGACCCCGACGCCCACGAAGACCGTCACGGTCACGCCGAAGGCGACCCCGAGCGCGAAGAAGGCGACGCCCACACCCAAGGTCACGGTGACGCGCACCGTGGCAGCCCCCGCTGACCGGCAGCAGACCCCGCCGCCGGTCGTGGTCCAGCAGATGCCTGCGGCGACCCCGCAGACTCAACTCACGTTCGACCCCGCGCCGGAGCCTGCTCCTGAGGCCGCCCCGGTGCACGCCGTGCCTCAGGCGGCTCCCGCTGACCAGATGCCCGCCTGGATGGCCGCCCAGCTAGTCCGGCAGGCCGAAGACAGCGGCCCCGGTTTCGGCACGGTGGTCGGCGCGGTCCTGGTCGTCTTGCTCCCGATCGGCGCGATCGGCGGGCTGATCGCCTGGCGGATTCTGCGCCCCCGAGGCGAGCGACGCAACCAGCTCTAACGAGCACCATCTCCGAAGCCGCCCGCCCGCGATCCGGGCGGGCGGCCCACCCGGAAGGACCACCCATGATCGGCATGACCCACGCGATTCCCGTCAAGCCCAAAAGGTCCAAGAAGGCCAGGAAGGCTCGCCGACGCGGTACCGCGCTCCGCACCTACTACCGCCGAGATCTGGGCGGGCAAGGGGACGACACCGAAGTAGCGGCCGACATCATCATCGACGTTCTGCACACACTGGCCGACGCCGATTGGCCGGACGCTCTGGCTCGCTCCCTGGCCAACGGCCTGGAGGAGCGGCACGGCCCCGGCTACGCGGTCGGTCTGACCATCACCATCGACGGCCTGGCCGCCTACCCCGAGAGCTGGTAACCGCATGTACGTCATCGTTGCCGAGCTGAACGACGGCGAGCAGTCGCACGGCGTGACCGTGTTCGGCCCTGACCCTGACGGCAAGATCTCCGCCGAGGAAGCGGTCGAGCAGGTCTACGCCTGGGCAGCCTCCAAGGGCTACAAGCGCGGCAGCGGCGAGGTGAATGTGTCCGCCTGCCGCGTCTTCCCCCTCGCCGAAGCGGCCGAGCGCTCCGCCGTATCCCGGTTCGCTGCCATCCCGGTGGGCGACAAGGACGGGCTGCGCGCCCTGGCCCACGCGCACAAGTAGCCATCTCGGCCGCCCGCCCGCGATCCGGGCGGGCGGTCCCCCCCGGCCCGCTCACTCACGCCCTTGGAGGCGATCATGTCCACAGCGCGCGACCTCTCCCCCACCGCTCGGCCCGTGTCGGCGCTCCACGCCCCCGAGCTGCCGCCGGGCCCACCGCACGGCACGTTGACCAGCCCGGCCGGGGAGATCTCCTACGCCACACACATCGGGTTGAGACGAGCGGACAACAACGACCACGTCGCCGTCCGGGTCGGCCCGCGCTTCACCGCGCTGGCAGTCGCGGACGGTGTCGGTGCGCACTTCTCGCGGGGCAGGCTGCCGAGCTGGCCGCCGAGGTCGCCGCCACGACCGGCGCGTACGGCGGGCATGCGCTGCTGGCCGCCGACACCGTCCAGGCCGCCGTGTTCGGGCGCTACGCCGAGTTCTCCGACCGGGCGCGGGGCGCCGCGACATCCACGCTGACCATAACCGTGCTTCCCCACGACGAGCTTCTCGCGAGCGGTCCCGCCTGGGTGGATATCGCCTGGCTCGGCGACACGTCCGCGTGGGTGCTGGCCCCGGACGGGCGGTTCGAGCGGCTCACTAAGCCGCATCACAAGCCCGACGACCAGCATTTCCTGCTGCGGCACGTCGCGAGCGAGGAGGGCGCCGACACGGTGAAGCTGAACCTTGAGGAGGCGCCCGTCTGGCGGCTGCTGCTGTGCTCGGACGGCCTCGACGGCTACGTCGAGCCCGAGGACATCGGCGCCGCTCTGGCCGACGCCGCGACCGTCGAAGAGGCCCGCGACGCGCTGATCACCCTGGCGCTCGATGCAGGCGGCAAGGACAACGTCACCCTCATCGTCGCTGAGATCGGCCCCGGCGAGCCCGGCCGGGGATACGTCGACGCCTGCCCTGGCTGCGGCCGGAAGGACCCCGGGGTGATCACGCGTGGCGACGCGTCGAGCACCACGGTGACGAGCTGCTGCGAGGCCGAGGTGGACATCTCACTGCGGTAGCCGGGCGGGGCCTGGCCCCCGCCCGGCTTGCGTCGGGCGGGGGCCGCCGGGTCCCAGGACAGGGACGTTCGGTCGTGGCCGGCCGCGGAAGCGGAGGGCAGCGCGGGAATCCCCTTGACCAAAATTAAATAGCCTGTAATATTTGAGATGTAGAGAGTTTGCGACCCCCATTGAAGGAGTGGCGACCGTGACCCAGACCCTTGTCCGCTTCGACCCGATCCACCAAGCCAACCTCCACTTCATCGGCACCGGCGACGGCCGCCACGCCCTGTACAACTTCGGTTCCCGAGGCAAGATCTTCGTCCAGCCCGGCTACTTCGGCATGCGTAACCGGCTCGCCGTGGCGATCAGCCTGGGCCGCCCCGGGGACCAGAGCGGCTACAACCTGACCGGCCTGCTGGTCAACGACCGCCTCCTGACCGGCGCGGTGATGTGCATCGGCCCGGACCTGGTCCCCGTCAGACACCCGCAGTACCCGGGGCCGTACCCGCTCGCTGACCTGGATGCCGCCACGCTCACCGCCGCCACCAGCCTGCTTTCCGCGATCGCCCAGAACTTCTACGACTTCGTCTCCAACTAACCGGCCGGTGGGACGCAATCCCACCGGGGCTGTCTCCCCTGGCCCCTTCGAGGAATCGAGACCCCATGCAGATCCCGACCGACTTCCGCATCGACCTTGACCTCGCTGAGTCCTGGTCGCCTGCCGCGCAGGCCATCGCCGAGCAGCGGCCGGGTCTTGTTGCTGAACTCGCCGCCGTCCGCGAGGACGCGATCAAGGCCGCCGCCGCCATTCCCACCATGGATGAGCTGCGCCGCCGGATCGCCGACCTTCACGAGACCGCCGGTGCGGTCACCAAGAGGCTGGCTTCCGCCGCGAGCCGCTCGCTGCTGAAGACCATCT
The DNA here is from genome assembly GCF_042740095.1 of Nonomuraea sp. NPDC059023. Taxonomy (NCBI): domain Bacteria; kingdom Bacillati; phylum Actinomycetota; class Actinomycetes; order Streptosporangiales; family Streptosporangiaceae; genus Nonomuraea; species Nonomuraea sp. NPDC059023. The sequence goes on from NZ_JBHYIO010000040.1 coordinate 95,499, forward strand.
ACGTCGAAGCCGCCGTGAAGGTGAGCGGCCTACCCGACAAGATCTCCGAGCTGGAGTCGTGCGCCTTCGCGGAGCGGCGGTTCGCCAAGGCGCTCAACGAGATGCTCGACGAGGCCGCCAACCGTGACGAAGAGCTTCGCACCTTGATGACCAGGACCAGCGGCCCGGCGATGGTCGCCGAGCTCACCATCCACCTAGACGGGCACGCGGTCGCCCAATTCCTGGCCCAGCACGCCTTCCACGTCGCCTGGCAGGTGATCAAGGACGGCAAGGACCTGCGCACGGCGGCCGACGCCGAGCAGGTCAGGGCGCTGCGCATCATCGTGAGCCTGCCCGATCACCTCTACTCCAACGGCGTCGGGTCGATCTACCGATCCCGCGAGGTCCTGGAGGCCAAGGCTGCCCGGCTGTTCTGCCGGACCGTGGCCCTGCACCTGCGAACCGACGAGTACGACGCCATCTACTCCTGACCTCCCGCCGGGCCCATCAGGGCCCGGCCCCACCCCAGATTCTCGGGAGCGCATGATGACCGCTGTCGAACAGCCTGCGAAGCCAAGAGAGATGGCGATTGACAAGCTCCCCAAGGCAGCGCAGGACCTTCTGGCGCTGGCCAAGAACAACGGATGGGCAGTCGCAGGGGCCGCTGACATAGACACCGGCGGGAACCCCTTCGTGACCTTGCTGTTCAAGCGGCTCAACCCCGAATGGGAGATCAAAGTCACCTGGCACAGCCGCGCCACCGGGGGTAAGACCCTGCGGCTGTTTTTGCTGATCTGGCGGCATGTCCCGCTCCAGGGGCCCGGTCACTACTGGCGGGACGCGCCGTCCTTGAAGGCCATTCGCCAGGTCATCATCGACAACCCCGTCTGACCCCTCCCGGCCCCGCAAGGGCACCTTCCCAACCCTTGGAGTACGCAATGACTGTGACCGAGAACCTGCCCCTCGTCCCGGGGAACCCCGCCAGCGACCACCTGGTCGAAGAGCTGGCCAGAGTCGTTCGCGACCGGCTCGCCCACGACCACGAGTCTCTGCCCGGGTTGGGCGATATCCACTGCGCGAACCTCACCAGCTACATGGGCGAGCGCATGGCGCCTGTCCTGGTGCGGCTCCGCCAGGCCGAGCAGCAGATCGAGATGCTGAAGAAGCCGGTGGCCGACTACCACGACCCGGCCTACATCGACCGGCTGCGCGAGGTGTTCACCGACACGATCCGGGACATGGCCAGCCGCACGCCTGAGGACATCGCCCGCCAGCTCGTCCTCTACACCGAGACCGCTGTGTGGGCCGCCGAGCGCGGCACCGCCCGCGCCACCTCGATCCTGCAGGCGGTGATGACCAGCGTCGGCACTCTCGCGGCTGAACCTGCCAAGCCTGCGAAGGTCGGTGCCGACGGGCGTCTGGAGTGCCCGACGTCCACCTGCGCCGGAGGGATCGTCGAACTGGACTGGGGCTGGCGGCACAACGACGTCACCGTCGTCGGGCCCGGTGAGCTGAAGGCCAGTTCGGGCACCCCGCACTTCGAGACCGCGCCGGGCGTCTACGAGTGCAGCACGTGCCTGCGGCGGGTGACGCTGCCCCAGGGCTACGCCGTGGCGGAGCACGCATAGCTGCTGACCGCAATTCAGCGTGGGCCGCTGCACCGGCCGTACCGACTCCTGGGGTACGGCCGGTGAGCGGCCCTTCGGCGTTCACACCGGCCGGAGGGCGCCGCGCGGTATGGCGACCAGCCGCACTCGCCGCACACTGCGAACGCCCCGACCCGGCAGCATCCGGCGAGGGTGAAGGCGTAGATGTCGGCGGCCGCGAACGCCGCGAGCGTCCCGCAGGCCGGGCACGTGGCCGGCTGGGGGTCGCCGACGACGATCTCGACGCCTGCCTCCTCTTCATCGCCGGCTTCTGTGTGCGGCAGATCATCCATTCGGTGCTCGGAAGGCGATGACGGGCTCGGGTTCGGCGCGGGTGTTGGTGATGACCTGCCACGCCTGGCGGGGGAAGGGCGCCGGGTCGCCGCTGATCCGCCCGAGAGCGATCTGCATGGTGTGGTGGATCACCTCGTTGCGGTCGCACCACCGGCAGGGTGCCCGCAGGCGTCTCGGGTCCGGGTGCTCCGGGCAGTCCTGGATCTGCTTGGCGATCTCGCTGGCGATCTCTTCTCGTAGATGGCGCTCGATCTGCTCGGGGGTCTCGACGGCCGCCGGCGAGGGTTCGGCCAGGCCGTTGTCGAGCCAGGCGGGTGCAGCGGTCGACCGGCCTCCCAGACGCAGTACCGCGGTCTCCCGCTGGTCGTCGGGCGTCATGCGTCTGCCTCGCCCGCGCGCTGCTCGCGCTTGGCCTTGACCGCCGCGATGCGGTTCACGAGCCCGCTGACGATGTCGGCCTGGTGGCTGAGCTGCACCGGCGCGCCGCCGGGGCCGGACACCTCGAGTGCCTTCTTCGGCGCCCACCGGGTTGGCTGGGTGCGTGCCAGCCATTCCAGCGCGGGCCGCGAGTTCGGCGGGGTGTAGGTGCGCTCCTCCGTGGACCCGTCCGGGTGCCGGATGACCTCCTTGGTGGTGACGCCGCCCTTGGCGTCTTCGACGATGACGCTGACGAACATCGCCTCGGCCTCCGCCTTGGCGCGCGCAGCAGCCCGGAAGAACTCGCGGTACAGGACGTCGGGCTCCAGGTCGCCGTGTTCGTCCTCGCGTACGGCCGCGGCCTCGCCGCGCTCCAGCCACCGGTAGACGGTGGACTCGTGGATGCCGACGAGGGCGCAGGCGGCGTTGAGGTAGTTGCCCTTACGCAGGTGGGCGCACAGCTCCTCCTGCAGTTCGAGGGTGAGCTTGGTGGGTCGCCCCAGCTTGGCTTCGTCGACCATCAACGCTCCCCCGAACCGGAGTGCCCGGCGACAATGTTGATCATCGCCCAGCGGTCGTACGGCTGGGTGCTCTCGCTGGGGAAGGCGGCAACCCCGACGCGGCCGTCCTGGGAGAGGATCTTGGCGATGACGATGACGTCGGTGACGTAATCGCCTTTGTGGAGACACGCCTTGACGCCAAGCTGGTCGATGAGGCTGCCGATCTGCTGCGGCTCGTGGTCTGCGTGGTCAGCGGTCATCAGAAGCTCCTTCGTGGGAAGCACGACGTCGGGGACGGGTTGGGGGCGAGGCCGCGATGGTGCGGGTGGTGGTCACAGGGTGGTGAGCCAGCCAGGCAATGACGTGGTCCAGGCGGCGGAGTTCCTGCTGGCGGTGAAGACCTCGACGCGCAGGACGTGGACGTCGTCGCGGCCGCCGGCGCGCGCCCAGGAGTGGGCGTGGTGGGCGATCATGGCGGCCGCGGCCTCGGCCGTTGGCCACATCTGGTCGGGGTAGTCGGCACCGAACTCATAGACGCGGCAGCCCGCGGCGCGCAGCGCGGGGATGAGCGGGTCGTCTTTGCCGAGCAGCGTCGCGTGGTCGATGTGAGTGTCGATCCAGGCGCGCATCAGGTCCTTGACGGTGCCGAACTCGACGACGGTGCTGTCGGGGCTGAGGTGCGGGGCCCCGATGGTGACGCGGACTTGCCAGGTGTGGCCGTGGAGGTTGGCGCACTTGCTGTCGAGCTGGGGGAGCCGGTGTGCGGCGTCGAACACGCATTCAAGAGTGGCGGTAAACACAGTGTGCGGTTCCTGTGGCAGTTGAGTCGTTTGGGTGAAGCGGGCGGAGTGTGTCACACTCCGCCCTTTACGTCTTCCTGCCGTCGCGCGACGCCTTGACCTGCTACGCGGGAGTGAGTTCCAGTTCTGCCGCGAGCCGGTCGGCGGCGACCTGGGCGTAGTACGGGGTCATCTCGATCCCGACGAAGCGGCGGCTGGTGCGCAAGGCCGCAACGCCGGTGGAGCCGGAGCCGGCGAACGGGTCGAGGATGAGTCCGTCCGGCGGAGCGACCTGCGCGAGCGTGGTCAGGAGCGGCTCGACGGGCTTCTGCGTCTGGTGGACGCGGTCTTTGCCGGTCGGCGCTGTTCCTTCGATCACGCCGGGCAGGTATACCTCGTGTTCCTTCTGGATGTGGCCGTTGACGGCCCAGACGGCGTACTCGGCGGCGTTTCGGAAGCCGCCGCGGATCGGGCGGGACCTGCCGGCCGGTTTGATCCAGGTGACGACGCCGCGCCAGGTCCAGCCGGCGGCTTGTACGGCGTCGGTGGTGGCCGGGAGCTGCCGCCAGTCGCAGAAGGTCAGCAGGGCGCCACCGGGTTTGGTCACCCGCAGGGCCTGGGACATCCACAGCGTGGACCAGTACGTCCAGGAGCGTTGGTCGCGCTGGTCACCGGGGAAGTCGGGGACCTCGTGCTTGATGTCGCCTGCGCGGCCGGAGACGTACTTGTCGCGGGTGGAGCGCTGGCGGTCCCTGGCGGTGGCGCCGCCGGAGCTGTAGGGCGGGTCGGCGATGACCGCGTCGACGTAGTGCTCGGGCAGCGTGGGCAGGATGGCGAGAGTCTCGCCCTGGTAGAGGGTGGCTCGGTCGCTGTGCCAGTAGGGGCTGGTGCTGATGCCGTACTTGGCGACGAGCCGGTCGTATGCCGGTTGGTTGAGCGTATTCACGCCCAACCTCGTATCAGCTGCCGTTGCTTGCTGCTTTCGGGCTACGCGGACTTGCGGGGGCGGCCGCGGGCCTTGGGCTTGTGGTTGCAGATGGTGCAGACGCAGGGCCGCGTGACTTCCTCGGCGGGCGCCCGCAGCGCGGGGTTGAGTCGGAAGCCCTTGCACTCGGTGTGCCCGCCGGCGGCACAGGCCAGTGACCAGTCGGAGACGTCGGTGACGCCTGCGGGCGGGTTGATCGGTACGTCAGCTGCCAGAACCACGAGACCTATGGTCGCACGCCGTGTTGGCCGGAGTGCACTGCGGCGGCGGTGCGCTCAGGCGGCTGCCTGGTTCTGCTCGGCTCGGAGAGCGGCGTTCCAGCGGTAGATGGTTCGCGTGGTGACGCCCATGCGCTCGGCGGCGGCGGTGACGGAGATGCCGGGGCAGGTGTCGAGGATGAACAGGTAGTCCTCGATGCGGGCGCGACGGGCGGCGCGTCGCCCTTCCTCGGCCAGGAGGTGCACGGTCTGGGGGTCGAGGGCGGGTGGTGGGCCGGTGTCCGGGCGTCCCGCTCTGCGCCATCGGTAGTAGCAGGCGTAGCACCAGCCGTATCCGCCGAGGTGGAGGGTTCTGTGGCAGTTGGTGCAGGTGATGATCCGGGTCTTGGAGGGCATGTCGGGTCTCTCAGGCGGCGGTTTGCAGGTCGTGTCGGGTGGTCGGGTGGACGCGTTGAGCAGCGTCGGCGGCGTCCTGCACGCGGGCATGCCAGGCGAGGGCGTAGATGAGGCAGTTGGCTTCGCTCTTGTGCCGGGTGGAGCCGCACTGGGTGGGGGTGCGGCGTCCGGCGTAGGACCAGGCCATGGAGTCGGCGGTGGTGAGGTAGCGGCCGTAGCGGCGCAGGCCGGAGAGTTTGACGCCGAAGCCGTGTAGCGGCAGGTCTTGTGCGGCGAGGGTCTGGAAGATGTCGCCGATGTCGCGGGTGGCCTGGCGGCGGCAGACGGAGCCGACGCCGACGACGGGGTAGTCCTGGGCCAGCCGCACGCCGTGCTGCTCGTACAGGTCGACGCAGGCGAGGTAGTCGTCCACGGTCCACCCCTGGATCACGGGCATGACCGGGCAGTCGGCGTCGCTGTAGTCGGGCCACAGCTCGACCAGGCGCACGAAGTTCGCGACCGTTCGCCGCTGGTGTTCGGCGATCGTGAGGCCGGTCTTGGCCAGCATCCACGGCTCGCACATCCAGTCCTGGGGTGCGGCCCAGTCCAGGTCGCCGATCTTGTCGTCGTAGCGGGCCAGCGCAGCGATGTACTCCTCCGGTGTGGTGCGGAACGTGCCGTACAGGCTGAGTTCGGTGAAGGCTCCGGAATCGATGGCGATGTGTCGGCGGACTGGCCAGGCCGGTGCTGTGGGCAGCGTCTTGTACCTGGCCAGGACGCGGTGGGAGATGAACAGGCTCACCTCGGGCGGCACGCTGGCGGCGGCTATCCAGTTCGGCCGGTGGGTGCCGAGGTAGAAGTGCAGCGCCTGCTCGTCACAGATCATCGAACGTCGGCCAGCCCTCGCTTGGCGCGCAGGATGCGGCGTTCGTCAGGAGTGGTGCAGGCGAACACGCCGAATGCCGGCGGGTTGGCGATCACGTCCGCCAGGCAGCTGTCCAGGCAGGGGCAGCCACGGCAGATGGCTTTGGCCTGGTCGGTCTGGGCAGCGCCGGGCCCCTCGTGAGTGAGGGGGAAGAACAGGTCGGGGTCGGTTCCGCGGCAGGCGGCGTTGGATCTCATCGGGCGCTCGCCTGGCCCGGGTGTGCGTTCTCATACGCGTCGCGGGCCTCGCGGGCGACGCGGCCCCGCTCGCTGACCGGGACCCTGTTCGCCAGCGCCCACCGCCGGATGTCGGCGTCGGTGGCGACCGCTCCCGGCCGACCGGGCTTGGGCTTCCTGGCCGTCTTGGCGGCGGGTATGGCTGCCAACGTGGGCTTGAGGCCTTGCAGCCGTTGCCGGGCGGCCGCCAGTTGCGCCTCCAGTTCGGCGACCTCCGCTGCGGCGTCCACCCGGTCCTTGGCCGAGTGGAGCGCGTCACGCAGGTGCCTGATCGCCTCTTCGACACGGCGGAGTGCGGCCTGGACGTAGGTGTCGGTGGAGGCGCGGGCGTCGTCGAGCAGCGCTACGACTTCCAGGGCGGCATCTGCGGCGGCGTCCTCGTGCCCTACCAGGCTGGACTCGTCTGCCGATGGTGCCGCGTCAGGGGTGATGGCGGTTCCTGGGTTGGTCCAGGTGTCGGCGAGCTGGGCGATGGCGGAGTCCAGGGCGGGCTTGCCGCCAGGCTGGAGCGGGTCGGTGGCGAGCTGAGTGGCCGGGTGGATGGTCCAGCCCTGGCGGCGGGCGAGACCGATGAGGCGGCCGAGGCGAACGCCGGTCTTGGAGGCGGCTGCATGCGCGGTGCTGCCGGTGGACAGAAGCCGAAGCGCACGGGCGAATTCCGGGGTGATGCCGGGCGGGGCGGCGGTGGGGTGGTCTGCGACGGTGGCGGTCATGGTGATCCTCCGGGGGTGGGGTGGGCGGTCCCGCGTACGGTGAGCCGCCCGAGGTGGGGTTAGAAGGTGCCGTCTGCGACCTGGAAGACGGTCAGACCGAGGCGGCGCCACATCTCGACGACCTGGGTGCGGTCGTCCAGGACGAACTCGACCCGGTAGTGGTGGCGGACGTGGGCGTCGAACAGTTCGGCCTTGACCTGCCAGTCGGGCCGCCGGTCACCGTCCGCGCGCAGGAACGGGCCCTCGAAGGGGACGCCGAGATGCTCTTTGAGCCACAGCGCGGTGGCCTCACGGCAGGCTTCGCTACGGCCGGACATGATCACGAGATCCCAGCCGCGCCAGTACATGGCCTGGGCGGCGTGGATGACCGGCAGGTTGGGCAGGTCCTCGCCGACACGGCTCTCGTCATACGGCGAGCGGCCGTTCATCGTGGCCAGGGTGCCGTCGATGTCGACCAGGACCGCTCGGCGCGCCAGCGCTCGGGCAGGCGGGCTGTAGGGCGTGAGCGGAGTGGCGGCCGGGACGCCGGGGAGGGGCAGGGGCAGTTCCCTGCCGAGCAGGTAGCGGTCGTACATGTTCTGGATGGCAGGCTCGCCGACCGGCTGGGCGCGAGCGGCGTCACGCTGGATGCACACGTCGATCGGGACGCTCGTGAAGTCCTTGACCTCGACGCTGGCACCCGCCGTGGCGGCGTACGCGGCCAGCCTGGTGACGGCTGGTTGCGACAGGTTGGTGTCGTCGCACACGACGTCCAGCCCGGCGGCGAGCAGCGCGGTGACCAAGGCGCGGTGGGCGACGCGGATCTGCTGCTCGGTGACCCGGGGCACGAAGGTCCCGTTGTGGAGCATGAGGCGCAGGTCGTCTTTGTTGACGCGGGCGCGGAGGCCGACGTTGTTGGCGACCCACGTCTTGGCCCAGGTGGTCTTGCCGGAGGCGGGCAGGCCGCGCGTGATGATCAGGGTGGTCACGCCGCGTCCTCCGGCTGCACGAGGAACGGCCTGTCGGCGTCGGGGTAGACGCTGCGCCACAGGTAGGGGGCGATGTCGTCGCCGTCGATGAGCTTGAGGACGGCGCCGTAGTGCGGGTGGTCGAGGACCTCGCGGACCAGGGCCTTACGGTCGCCGCCGTAGACGTAGAGGGCGAGGTCGGCGAACGCGCGGATCTCGGCCTCAAGGGCGGCGACCCCGCTGGTGAGGTTGGAGAGGGTGTCGCGTACCCAGGCGTGGAACTCGTCGGGGACGCCGTCGAGGATCTTGGGCAGCCAGTTCGGGCCTACGGCCCGGCATCGCTCGGCGCGGCGGGGGTCGAGCCCAAGGAGGTTCTGCCACTGCTTCGGGTGGGTGGCCAGGTGCTGGCAGGCGTTGACCGCGAGGTGCTGCCACAGGGAGCGGGCGCTGGTGCGGGTGAAGATCGCGTGGAGCGCCTTGTAGTCGTCCTGCTTGAGTTTCAGCATGACGCCGAGGTCAGGCAGGTGCACCACCATGCCTTCCGCGCCGGGGCGCGGAGGAGCCGCCAGGGCGTCGCCGAGGGTGGCGTGCGGGAACGTCGGGGCGGATGGGCCTGGCCAGCCAATGTGCTCGGGAAGGAGCATGTGGCCGGTGGCGATCTCGACTGCGCCAAGCAGGATCAGGTCGTCCATGCCGTTGTAGTCGCACACGATGCGGCCAGCGGGGTAGATGATCTCGAACAGGTAGGTGTAGCCCTGCTCGGGGTGGAAGCCGTGGGCGTAGCGCTCCTCCCAGACGGTGGTGGCGTGCTGCGCCGGGAGGCTGGTGAAGGAGCCACGCGTGGCGATCGCGTAGCCGCCGGAGCCGGTCGGGTAGAGGATGCCGAGCTGGCCGTCGAGCTTGTCGGTGACGATCGCGGGAGTGGACAGCGGCAGCTTGCGGCCATCCGCCAGGAGCTCGTGGTAGTTGAAGAACTTCGGGAAGGGGCGGGCGATGATCTGGCCGGTAGGGGCGTCGATGATCAGGCCCCGGCACTGGCGGGTGACGTCGTTCCAGGCCCAGTGGTACTGCGTGAGGTCGCTGTAGTTGAGGATCGAGTACGGCAGGACCGGATGGGTCTGCACGCGGACGTAGGACTTCGCGATGTTCTGCTGCAGCTCGCCAGGGTCGATGAGGTCGGCGAGGGTGAGCGCTGTCAGGGCGCGCATCGGGTGTCCTTCCAAGGGATGCTGAGCGCCCGCGTGTGCGGGCGCAGCGAGAGGGCGGGTTAGGCGAAGACCCGGTTGAGGGACCTGCTCAGGCGCTCGGCGGCGCGGTCTTCGGCGATCCGCTGAAGGTGTGCGTTGAGGATCGCGAGGACGAGGTACTCGGGAGTGTCCACGTCCACCGGGATCTCCCATACGGCGGAGGCGTCGCCGATCAGCGCCGGGCGGCCAGTGCCCCATGCGGTGGCCCATCGGACCGCGTCGCCTGTGAGGTCGCTGGTGGCCACCTGCGCGATGGTGATCTTTCCGGTGTCGGTGTGGATGGCGTAGTGCAGGCCATCGCGGTGCGAGAAGCGCACCTCGTAGTCGTCCTCGGCCCTGACGGGCGCGCTGAAGCCCAGGCCGCGTAGTTCCTCGGCGAAGTGGTGCCGGTACTGGTTCATGGGTGTTCCTCCTGGTCACCGAAATAGGGGCCGCAATCCCCTGTCTCAATGTGCCAATAATACAGGAGATTTAATTGGATTGTCCACGGTCGTAGCCGGGCGACTGGTGGAAGGCGACCTCAAGCATCGCCAGCCGGTCCCCTTCGGGGCCTTCCTGCTCGACGAGGAGCGCGAGCACCGCGAGTTGCTCGGCCGGGATCTCCGCGCCGGGTTCGCCGCGGAGCATGGCCGGTAGCGGCTCCAGGACGCGGGTGAAGGTCGCCAGGCGGGCGGCCAACCGGCGATTCTCCCGGCGGAGCGCGGCGGCGTGCCGGCGGGCGTCGCAGGCGACGGCGATCGCCGCGATCAACACCACGTTGACGGCGATGACGAGCAGCGCGGCGCCCGTGTTCACCGCCGCGCCCCGGCCGGCTGCTCCCAGTGGTTGTCGAGGTAGTGCCGCCGCAGGGCCGCGCCGGCGGCTTGGCGGGTGGGTGCGTCGCGCCAGATGCCGCGCGTCGGGCACGGGCTGAGGCGGCAGCGCCAGCGGGGCAGGTGAGCGCTGCCGGCCACACGGGTTGTGGTCATGAACCCGTGTGGTAGCCGAAATCGTTGCTTACGTCTCAGCGCGGGACGTAAGCACGGTCCTGCCCTACCTTGCGCGATCGAAGGGTCCCCAACCCAACCACCCAACCCCTGCGGGGGGTGGGTTGACGTGGCAAGGGGGGACCCGTCGTGGGTTCTGAGAACGTCTTCGTCCCGCAGGCAGCCAGGCTGTGGCTGGCGCCGGTCGGCACGGTCGCGCCGGACGGACCGACCGTGACCATGCCCACGGGCTGGTACGACATCGGGCTTTTCACCCCGGACTCGCTGAACTGGGCGACCGACCCGCAGTTTGAGGAAGTCCGGGCGCATCAGTCCAACTACCCGGTGAGGCGGTGGCAGACCGAGGACGCTGCCACCCTCGAGGTCGACCTCCTGGAGTGGTCGCTGAACTCGTTCCGTGCGGTCTACGGCGGCGGGACGATCGACGAAGTCACGCCTGTCGGCGACCCGGCGCCGCCGAAGTACTACAAGTTCACGCCGCCGGTCATCGGCTCTCGGGTCGAGACGGCGGCGTGCCTGGAACTGGGCGACGGTGCCCGGCGCATGCGGCGCATGATCCCGCGCTGCGAGCAGGCCGAGGGCGTCGAGCAGTCGTTCGAGCGCACGGCGGCGTCGACGCTGCCGCTGCGGATGTCGGTGCTGGGTGGAGACATCGGCGCTCCGTACTACGACATGATCGCGGGCACCTGGGCGGCCTTCGACCCATCCCCGTGACCGAGAGGGTGTGAACCAGGAGGAGGCGGGCCGCGCGGGCCCGCCTCCTCCTGCCGTTCCCGGGCCAGGGACGTAAGCGCGGTCCTGGGCTACCTTCCGCCCCCGGCACCAACCCTCAGACGCTGGAGGACACGGGGATGGATCTCGACGCCGCGCGCCGCGCGCGCACCACGACCAAGGGCGACCCGGAGCCGCTCGTCCTCGGTGGGCAGACGATCTGCATGCTGCCGACCGAGTTGTCGCTCGACGTCCTGGAACCGCTCACCGCGGTCAACGTCGACATCGCGCTGCTGATCCGCAACGTGATCGACGCGTTCAAGTCCGACAACGCCGAAGAGTCCGGGCTGAAGCTGCTCGACGCCGTCGTGGACCTGGTGGTGCTCAACCCGAAGCTGCCGGCCGAGCTGGTGGCCGCGGCCAAGGAGATGCTGCGCCGGCTGCTCCAGGACGACGGCTATGAGGCGTTCGTTGCCGAACGGCCCTCCAAGGAGGACGTGGCCGAGCTGGTGCGCGGCCTGTTCCGAAAGTACGGGTGGGGCCTGGGGGAATCGAAGCCGTCCTCCGCTGGCTCGAGCGATGGGACGACCTCGACGCCGACTGGACCCACCACTATCCCGGTCTCGATCTCTACGGAGTCTGGTTCCGTCCCGGAGATCCCGGGTTCATCGGGGTTCGTCGATTCCTTGCCCTCGCCGGACGGCTCGGCGACGGCGCCCTCGTAAACACGACGCCCGAGCAGCGCGCCGAGCCGTGGGACCGCAAGGACGAACTTCTTGCGCAGTTGCGTGAGGAACTCTCCATCCTGGTGGCCGACTACCGGCGCAAGAAGCCCATCACGGCGCAGCGGCCGACGTGGGTGACGGGTCCGCCGGGCAAGTCCGGCATCGACCGGGCGTTCGCGATCATGCAGGCGACCACCCTGACGATCTCGTAGCGGTGCCCGGCAGGACGTAAGCGGCCTGATGCGCGACGCTCCCCCGCCGGGGGTGGAGCATGGCCGAAGACGTCGGGGGGGTCGACGGCGGCCGCATCGACCTTGATGTGGTCGCCGATCTGGCGGGGCTGGAGCGCAGCAAGCTTCAGCGGCGGATCGACAAGCAGATCGCCGGGGTGCGGGCGCGCATCACGGCGGATATCGACACGCGGCAGATCGCGGCCGAGACCGAGGCCGCCGCCCGCGCCGCTGAAGCGGTCGCGCAGGTCCGCGCGCGCGTGAACGCGGACGCTGCGGGGCTGCGCCAGGAGGTCACGGCGGCGGTCGCCGCTGCCGGCGCGGGGCAGATGATCACGGTCGCGGCCGAGGTGGACCGTGACCGGCTGCAGCAGGATGTGGCCGATGCCGCGGGCGGTGTCGAGGCGCGGGTGCCGGTGTCCACCGACACTTCGCCGGCCGACACCGAGATGGACGGGTTCCGGCAGCGGCACAGCCAGCAGCCGCTCGAGGTCAAGGTCAACGTGTCCGGCGGGCAGGCGCTGGGCCAGGTGCTGACCATGCTGGCGGGGGTGCCGTTCGCCGTCTCAGGTCTCGCCGTCTTGGCGAGCACCGCGGTGTCGGCGGGGAGCGGCTTGTTCGCGCTGGCGGCTGGGGCGTCGCAGGCGGTCGGCGCGCTGGGCGCGCTACCGGGGCTCGCGACGGCGGCCGCGCAAGGGCTGGGCACCCTGCTCTTCGGCTTGTCCGGGGTGAGCGAGGCGGTCAAGGCGCTGGAGTCGGCGCAGTCCTCCGGCGGTGCGTCCGCGTCGGCGTACGCGGCCGCGCAGGAGGCCGCGGCCGAGCGGATCGAGCAGGCCACGCGGGCGATCCGAGACGCCAACCACGCCCGGATGCTCGCGGCGGAGCGGGTGCAGGATGCGCGGGACGCCGCCAAGGAGGCCGCGGACGCGATCACGGCCGCCGAGGAGCGGGTCGCCGACCCGGGCGCCCGCGTCGGCGAGGCCCGCGAACGCGTGGCCGAGGCTGCGGCGCGGGCGGCGGAGCGGCAGGAGCAGGCTGCCCGGTCGGTGGAGATGGCCGAGCGGCGATATGCGGCCGCGCAGAAGGCCAGCCAGCGTGCCGTCGAAGGGCTGAACGAAGCCCGCCGCCAGGCCAAGGAACGGCTCGAAGATCTTGAGCTGGCCGTGCGCGGCGGCGCCCTGGACGAGGAGGGCGCCGCGCTGGCGGTGCAGCGGGCCAAGGAGCGGCTCGACGCCATCGTCAACGACCCCTTCGCCAGCGACTTGGACAAGAAGGAGGCCGACCTCGCCTACCGGCAGGCGCTGCAGCGGCTGGATGAGGTACGCGAACGCAACGGCGACCTCCGCGAGGAGCAGGCCGAGGCCAACCGGCGCGGGGTCGAAGGGTCCAAGGAGGTTGAGGCCGCCAAGGAACGCATCGAGTCCGCGACGCAGGCGCAGGCCGACGCCGAGTACAACCTGCGGCAGTCGCGTGAGGCGGCGGCCAAGGCCGCCGTTGAGGGGGCCAGAGCCATCGCGGCGGCCGAGCGCGGGGTGGCCGACGCCATCAAGGGCGTCACGGCGGCGCAGAAGGGCGTCGAGGCGGCGAAGAAGGCCGAGGAGCGCGCCCGGCGGGCGGTCCGCGACGCCCTGTGGCAGGAGATGCTCGCCAACGAGCGGCTCGTCGACGCCAAGAAGGAGCTCATCAAGGCGCAGAAGGCGGCCGCGCAGGCGGCCCGGCAGCAGGGCGCGGGCGTGTCCGCTGTGACGAAGGCGATGGACAACCTCTCCCCCGCCGGGCAGCGCTTCGCTAGGTTCATCGCCGGCACCCTGAACCCGCGGCTGAAGGACATGCGGTTCGCCGTCCAGGAGGCACTCCTGCCCGGGTTGCAGGAGGGCGTCACCAAGGGCCTGCCGCTCCTGGACACGCTTGAGGACGGCCTGGTGGACACCGGGAAGGTCATCGGTGACCTGGCCAAGGAGTGGGGGGCGTTTGTCTCCTCCAAGTCCTTCCGGCGGGACCTGGCCACGGTGATGAAGTCGAACACGAAGATCGTCGGGTCGTTCGGGCGGGCGGGCAAGTCGGCGCTCGGCGGCGTCATGAACATTCTGGTGGTGGCCGCCCCGTATGCAGAAAAGCTTGCAGGCTTGATTGAGCGGGGTGCCAGCCGGTTCGAGCGCTGGACGAAGACGGCCCGCGGCGACGGCTCCATGGCGCGCTGGTTCGAGGAGGGCTGGAAGCGCGCCAAGCAGTTGTTCGGCATCGTCCGTGACGTCGGCGCCGGAATTCTCGAGCTGGGCAAGCTCGCCGCGCCAGCGGGCGGGACGCTGCTGGATGACTTGTCCGAGGCCGCGCGGGACTTCCGGGAGTGGGCGTCCGATCCGGCCAACCAGGAGCAGATCCGCAAGTTTTTCGAAGACACCGTGGTCGTGGTCCGGGCGCTCGGCCGGCTGTTGAAGGGCGTCACCGACCTGCTGTTCACGCTGACCGAAACGCTCGGCGGCGAGACTCTGTCCGGGTTCATCGACACCTTGACGACGATCGTCGGCTGGCTGGATGTCCTCGCCGGCCATCCGGTCACCGGTGAGCTGATCAAGTGGGCGCTGTACATCTCCGGGGTGGCGCTGGCGCTGGGCCTGGTGATCGGCAAGGTGTCGGCCGTCGTGAAAGCCTTCCAGAAGATCCCCGGCGTCACCAAGCTCGTCCAGGCGTTGAGCGGGCAGGTCGGCAAGCTGGTCGGGCTGCTCGGCAAGGTCACCGGCTTGTCGGGGCTGTTCGGCGGGCGGAAGACACCCGGCGGCGGGAAGGACGACGACAAGGACGGCCCGCTGACCAAGGTCGGCACAATGACGGTGTACGCCGACAAGGTGTACATCAACGGCGACGACGACGGCTCCAGCGGCAGGCGCCGGAAGGGCGACAGGACCGGCTCCCCCGACGTGGACGTGCCGGACAGCGACGGCAAGGGCGGCCGCCACCGCAAGACGCCGACCGGGTCCAAGCTCGGCGGCAAGGGCGTCGCCGGGATCGCGGCTGCCATCGCCGCATCTCTCGGCCTGGACGCGCTCGCCGACATCGACTGGGGCAAGGAGATCGGCAAGGCCGGCGGCAAGCTGGCCGGGCTCGGCGGCAAGGTCAAGGGCGGTGTCGTCGGCACGATCGCCGGGCTGCTTGTGGACCCGATCGTGGACGCGGTCAAGGGCGACGCCAACAAGGGCATGGGCAACGGGATCGCCGAGGCGGTCAAGCAGGGTGTCGCCGGCGCCGGCCTGGGCGCCGCGGTCGGCTCCATCATCCCGGGGATCGGTACGGCGATCGGCGCCGCGGTGGGCGGCGCGATCGGCGCCGTCAAGGGAGGCATTCAGGGCTTTTTGGGCGAGCGGGTGTGGGGCAACCTGCTCGGGACCGGGTTCTCCGCAGACGGGGTGGCGCTCGCTCTGGCCGAGGTCGGCAAGCTGTTCGGCGGTGTCGGCCCGTCTATCCAGCAGAAGTGGGCCGCGGTGTGGGCGGGGCTCGACAAGGGCACGCAGGCCGGGTCAGAAGGCCTCGGCCAGCGGATCGGCACCTTCCTCGACCTGACGTCCGGAAAGTTCGTCGGCCTGGCCAAGGACGCGCCCGCGAGCGTGCAGAAGATGTGGGCCGACATCAAAAAGGATCTTGACGCGGGTATCTCCCCCAGCCAGGCCAAGATCGACGCTTTCATTCGCGCCGGTGGCGGCTCCTTCCTCAAGCTGGGCAAGGATGCGCCCGCTGACCTGCGGGAAGGGTGGCGGCAGGCGCTGCTGGGGATCGACACGTTCACCAGCACGGGGGCGAACAAGCTCGGCACGTTCATCCGCGGCGCGGGCGCCCAGTTCGCCACCCTGAAGAACGACGCGCCGCAGCATGTGCGGCAGGCGTGGGCGGCGATCCAGCGCGACCTCGACGCCGGGATCCCGCCGAGCCAGAAGAAGATCGACGACTTCATCGCCGCAGGTGGCAGCAGTTTCGTGAAGCTGAAGAAGGACGCGCCGCAGGCGCTGCGGGACGCGCTCGGCGAGATCAACCGCGACCTGCAGTCCGGTCTTGCGACAGCGGCCCTCAAACTGGGGCAATTCGTGACAGATGGGGGCGCGAAGTTCCTGCGTATGCGCCAAGACGCGCCCGCTCCGCTGCGCGCGATGTGGGGCGACATCCAGCGCGACATCGACGCCGGGAAGACGCCCTCCCAGGCCAAGATCAAGGCGTTCGTCGACGCTGGCGGCGGCAGCTTCCTCAAGCTGTCCAAGGACGCGCCCGCGAGCCTGAAGAAGGGCTGGTCGGACATCGCCGCCGGAGTCGACCCGGGTCTCGCGCCGGCCAAGTCCAAGCTGGCAGCGGTCGCGAAGGACATGGAGAAGTCCTTCGGCACCGCCAAGGCCGGCATTCAGAAAGTGTGGGAGGCGCTGCCCGACGCGGTCAAGAAGCCCATCCGGGACATCCTCAACACCGCCTACGCCAAGATCAAGGAGGTGTGGAACGCCGTCGCCTCGAAGGTCGGCTTCACCACGCTGCCGAACATCCCCGCGTTCGCCAAGGGCGGCGTCGTCGCTGGCGGACACGGCGTGCAGCCCGGCTACTCCCCCGGCAAAGACACGATGCTCGCCGCCGTCAGCCCGGGTGAGGCGTGGCTGCGGCCCGAGCTGGCCCGCGCGCTCGGCACCCGGTGGGTCAACGGCGGCAACCGAGCCGCCCGGGTCGGCGGCGTCGCCGGCGCCGCCCGGTTCCTGGCTGGCGGGCTCGCCTTCGCCAAGGGCGGCAAGGTGCCGGGCGGCGGGTCAACGGCGTCGGGTAAGGCCGGCGGGAAGAAGCCGAAGGAGCAGTCGCCGCTGGACAAGCTGCTGGCCGGGCTGTCGGCCGCGTGGCAGAACATCTTCCGCCGGGGCCTGGGGGCGGGCGCCCGCACCGTGCTGAACCCCGTGAAGGAAGCCGTGACACGCCTCATCGGCAACCGCACCGAGATGCAGCGGCTGATGGCCGGGGTGCCGCGCAAGCTGATCGACGGTGTCATCGCCCGTTTCGACGGCAAGGACAACGAGCTCAACCGGGATCGCGGCGGGGTGCTGCCGCCCGGCCGGTCGCTGGTCCGCAACGCGACCGGGAAGGACGAGTGGGTGCTCAACCCGGACGCGGTGGCTGCCCTGGGCGGACCGGGCGCGGTGGCGGCGCTCAACGCCGGCCGGGTGGCCGCGCTGTATCGGGCCTCGCGCGGGACAGGGCGGCCGGCACCGCGGCCGCAGCCCACGGACGAGGGCGGGGCTCGCACGATCAACGTCTACCCGCAGCCGGGCCAGGACGAGTACACGATCGGGCGTGCAGCGGCCCGCCGCCTCGGGTCCAAGGTGCCCTCCTGACCAGGTGAACCAGGGACGGTAGCGGGCTTCGTGCGTACCATGCCCGACTTGCGGAACGTCTGTCGATCATCCACCCGAGGGAGGGGTTCCGGTGCCGTTGGTTGTGGGAACCAGTGCGCCGCTGGCGCTGGGTTCGGATGTCTTCTCGACAGCGGCGTTTGATGCGCCGGCGGGCGCCCTGCTGGTGGCCGGGTTCGCCGGGGCGGACGGCGACAGCGTCTCCGGCGGCGGCCTGACGTGGTCGATGCGGCGGGAGTCGGTCTCGGGCGGGTACGTCGCCAGGCTGTGGACTGCACCGGTCCCTACCCCGAAACCGGGCCTCCAGGTGACGGTGGGAGGCGACTTCCCCCAGGGCGGGTTCAAGGTGTGGCTGGTCAGCGGGCAGGACCCCAGCCCGATCGGCGCGTCGGGATCCGGCACCAGCGCGGTCAACAACGCGACCCTCAACGGCTACACCTCCACCAGGGAGGGGAGTCTCGGCTTCTGCGTCGCGTACGAGTCGTCCATCAACGGCAGCCTCGTCGGCCAGCCCGCTTCCACTGAGGTGTCCGAGGGGTTCTTGGCCGGGGAGGTTCCACCGCCGAACTCCGCCAACGCCGGCTCTGGGCTTCTCCTGCGCAAGGCGGCCGGTGCCCCGAGTGCCGGCTCGCCGGTCACGTTCAACGCGAACGCTCCCGGCACCGGCTCCGCCTCCTGGGTCTGGGCCGCTTTGGAGATTCTTCCGCCGTCTGACGTGACGGCGCCGACCACGCCCGGGGGCCTGCGGGTGACGGAGGTGACCGGCGCGTCCCTGACCGTCGCGTGGGATGCGAGCACCGACGCCGGCGGCGTCCAGGGATACGGCGTCTACCTCGACGGGGTCAAGGTGACAGGCCCGTAGGCGCGGGCCGCCGGGTGCACCTGCACGTCCACGGCTCAGCACGGCTGAGCCGCCACACACGACCTGGCCACAGAGAATCAGGGGGCTCACGTGGCGAACAGGATCGCCGCCACCTACGGCGGCAACACCGATGGGGGTCCGCACACCATCTCGTTCTCGGCGCCCACTCCGGGCGCCAGGCTGATCGTGGTGGTCACCTCGTGGAACTCCCTCGAGAGCGACCCGGCCGGGTGGACCCGCGACTACGGCATCACGGGCTACAGCTTCGTCACGTTCTTCTCGAAGATTTCGGACGGGACGGAGCGTTCGATCGTCTTCCCGCACGCCGACTCCCGGCTGCACGCCGTGGTGTACGAGCGGAACGACTGCCCGCAGCGGCTGTTCTCCAGCGGCGGCACCTCCACCGGCGCTTCGGTGAGCTCCTCCGTCATCGCCGTACCAGCCGGGGCGGCCGGCCACGTATTCGCCGTCGTGAACAACCCCAGCGGGTCCGCGTCGTCGTCCACGTGGAACCTGGGCCTGACCCGGCACTTCACCCGAGATAGCACGTCGTCGAACTCGGCGTTCGCGCATGGTGCGCTACCAGCTGCCGGGAACCGGACCTTCACCGTTTCCAACCTCGTCACCGGCTCCAACAGCTCAGTCCTGGGGGTTGTCGGCTACGGCAGCACCGACCTGGTGGCGCCGACCGCCCCTGCCAGCCTGCGGACGACGTCGATCTCAGGCGAGCAGATCAGCGTCGAGTGGGATGCCGCCACCGACAACCTCGCCGTGGTCGGTTACGGCGTCTACCAGGACGGGGTCAAGCAGGGCGGCGACGTGCCCGTCTTGCACCACACGTACGCGGGGCTGACAGCGGGCCAGACGTACACGCTGGAGGTCGACGCGGCCGACGCCGCGGGCAACCGCTCCCCCAAGGCCGGCATCACGGTGCTGGCCGAGGTCGATGTGACGCCGCCGACCACGCCCGGCACGCTGTCGCTGGTCGAGGCCACGTTCAACTCGCTGGCGTTCGCGTGGGACGCCGCCACCGACAACGTCGGCGTCGCCGGCTATGGCGTCTACCTCGGAGGCGTCAAGCAGGGCGGCGACCAGGCGGAGCGCACCCACACGATCACCCGGCTCGCGCGGGGCACCTCCTACACCCTTCAGGTCGACGCCGCCGACGCTGCCGGCAACCGGTCGGCTCCGGCCCTGCTGGTGGCCTCCACGCTGGCGGGCGCTGACCCGTCCGCGCCGCCTGGGCTGACCGCCACGGCGGGTGTCGAGCAGATCACGTTGGCGTGGGGTGCCTCCGACCCCGGTGGCGTGCCTGTGGCC
>NZ_JBHYIO010000041.1:0-114456 GCF_042740095.1 Nonomuraea sp. NPDC059023
TTCAGCCGGTCCGCTTGGTGTCAAATTGACACTCGCGGGCTGACCTGCGGGAATTTCGACCACCCCGTCTCCGGGGCAACCCCTCTAACTTACTCGCTCCGAGACCGACATGCAAATCGATCATCAGAACCAGCGCGTTGCAAGGGGATACCGACTCAGCACACGCCAGAACCACCCGAGAGAGGTGGTTGGTTGCGCCGCACTGCGTCGGCTTTAGAAGATTAGCAGCGCCCCAGACCACTCGGGACACCTTCCGCAACACAGAACGATCACAGCCGAACATAGACTCCCCCCGTGAGCAGGAACACGCCGCCGACGGCGAAGAGGGTCCCGACTGAGCGTCTCCATCACGGCGACACCGTGATCGACGAATACGCGTGGCTGACCGACAAGGAAGATCCGGACACGGTCTCCTATCTGGAAGCCGAGAACGCGTATCTCAAACAGGAGACCGCTCACCTGGCCGACCTCCAGGAGCAGGTTTTCCAAGAGATCAAGGGCAGGACGCAGGAAACCGACCTGTCCGTGCCCAGCCGTAAGGGCGCGTGGTGGTATTTCACCCGTACGGAGGAGGGCAAGCAATACGCCGTCTCCTGCCGGGTACCCGCCACCGGCGACGAACCTCCGGAGATTCAGCCCGGCAAGGTTCTCGACCACGAGCAGGTGCTGCTCGACGGCAACGCGCTGGCCGGCGACAGCCCGTTCTTCTCGGTCGGCACCAGCGCGGTCTCCCCCGACGGCACGATGCTGGCCTACTCCACCGACTACAAGGGCGCCGAGCGCTTCACCCTGCGCTTCAAGAACCTGACCACCGGCGAGACGCTCCCCGACGAGATCGAGGACATCTTCTACGGCGGAGCCTGGTCCGCCGACGGCTCGACGTTCTTCTACACCCGGGTGGACGACGCCTGGCGCCCCCACCAGGTCTACCGCCACACCCTCGGCACTCATGACGACGTCCTGGTCTACGAGGAGTCCGACGAGCGGTTCTGGGTCGGCATCGGCCTGACCCGCAGCGAGCGCTACCTGGTCCTGGGCGCCGGCAGCAAGATCACCAGCGAGGTGCGCCTCCTGGCCGCCGACGACCCTTCCGGCGAGTTCCACCTGGTACGCCCCCGCGAGACCGGCGTCGAATACGGCGTCGAGCACGCCGGAGACTTCTTCTACGTGCTGCACAACAAGGCCGCCGAGAACTTCGAGATCGCCACCGCCCCGCTCGGCTCCCCCGGCGACTGGACGCCGCTGATCGAGCACCGCGAGGACACCCGCCTGCTGGAGATCGACGCCTTCGAGAACCACGCCGTGGTGCACTTCCGCCGCGAAGGTCTTACCGGCCTGCGGATCCTGCCCAAGGACGCGGACGCGTACGAGATCGACTTCCCCGAGCCCCTCTACGACGTCGGGCCCGCGGGCAACCCCGAGTTCTCCACCGGCAGGCTCCGGCTGGCCTACACCAGCATGATCACGCCGCCCAGCGTCTACGACTACGACCTGGCCACGCACGAGCTGATCCTGCTCAAGCAGCGGCCGGTGCTCGGCGGCTACGACCCGGGCGACTACGAGCAGGTCCGCGAGTGGGCCACGGCCGAGGACGGCACCCGCGTCCCGATCTCGATCGTCAAGCGCAAGGACGCCGCCAAGCCCGCCCCCACCGTCCTGTACGGCTACGGCAGCTACGAGACCTCCATCGACCCGAGCTTCTCCGTGGCCAGGCTGTCCCTGCTCGACCGCGGGTTCGTCTTCGCCATCGCGCACGTGCGCGGCGGCGGCGAGATGGGCCGTCGCTGGTACGAAGAGGGCAAGATGACCCGCAAGAAGAACACCTTCACCGACTTCGTGGCCGCCGCGAAGCACCTGAAGGCGGCGGGCTGGAGCGAGCGGGTGATCGCCAGGGGCGGTTCGGCCGGCGGCCTGCTGATGGGCGCGGTCGCGAACCTGGCTCCGGAGGAGTTCGCGGGCGTGGTGGCCGAGGTGCCGTTCGTGGACGCGCTGAACACGATCCTCGATCCGTCGCTCCCGCTGACCGTGATTGAGTGGGACGAGTGGGGCGATCCGCTGCACAACTCCGATGTCTACGCCTACATGAAGAGCTACACGCCTTACGAGAACGTGGACGGCCGGCCGTACCCGCCGATCCTCGCGATCACGAGCCTGAACGACACGCGCGTCCTCTACCACGAGCCGGCGAAGTGGATCGCCAGGCTGCGGGCGGTCGCGAACGGCGGGCCGTTCCTGCTGAAGACGGAGATGGGCGCCGGGCACGGCGGACGCAGCGGACGTTACGACGCGTGGCGCGAGGAGGCGTTCGCGCTCTCCTGGATCATCGAGAGGGGCACCGCATGACCTACCAGGCCGACGAGGGCCGGTATCAGGACCGCATGCCGTACAACCGGAGCGGGCGGAGCGGGCTCAAGCTGCCTGCAGTCTCGCTGGGGTTGTGGCACAACTTCGGCGACGACCGTCCGCTGGAGAACTCGCGCTCGATCCTGCGGCGGGCCTTCGACCTGGGCGTGACGCACTTCGACCTGGCCAACAATTACGGCGTGCCGTACGGCTCGGCGGAGCGGAACTTCGGGACGATCTTCGCCCAGGACTTCGCGCGCTACCGGGACGAGCTGATCATCTCGACGAAGGCCGGCTATGACATGTGGCCGGGGCCGTACGGGGAGTGGGGCTCGCGCAAGTACGTGCTGGCCAGCCTCGACCAGTCGCTCGCCCGCATGGGGCTCGACCACGTCGACGTCTTCTACAGCCATCGGCCCGATCCGCAGACGCCGTTCGAGGAGACGATGGGCGCGCTGGACCACGCGGTGCGGTCGGGGAAGGCCCTGTACGCGGGCATCTCCAACTACTCGGCCGAGCAGACCGCGCAGGCGGCCAGGATCATGCGCGAATTGGGTACGCCGCTGCTGATCCACCAGCCGTCCTACTCGATGATCAACCGGTGGATCGAGGACGGGCTGCTGGACACGCTGGAAGATGCGGGGATGGGCTGCATCGTCTACTCGCCCCTGGCGCAGGGGCTGCTGACCGACCGCTACCTGAAGGACGTGCCGGCGGACTCGCGGGCGGCGACCAGCAGGTTCCTGTCGGCCGAGCGGGCGGAGCGCGACCGTGAGCTGGCCCGCGGTCTCAACGGCATCGCCGAGCAGCGCGGCCAGACGCTGGCCCAGATGGCCCTGTCCTGGGCCATGCGCGACCCGCGGGTCACCAGCGTGCTGATCGGCGCGAGCAGCGTGAAGCAGTTGGAGGACAACGTGGCCTGCGTGAACGGCCCCGCCTTCACCGAGGACGAACTGGCCCGGATCGACAAGCTCGTTGTTTAGAGGGCCTCGTGTTTCTGCAGCCAGGTGAAGGCGGCCCATCCGGGGAGGACGGGGAGCCAGAACGTGAGCAGGCGGTAGAGCAGGACGGCGGAGGTGGCCACGGCGCTGTCGACGCCGGCCACCGTGAGGCCGCCGGCGAGCGCGAGTTCGACCGCGCCCAGACCACCCGGTGTGGGCGCGGCCGAGCCGATCGCGTTGGCGGTCAGGAAGACCACGGCGACGGCGGTGAAGGAGATGTCGCCGCCGAACGCCGAGACGCAGGCGTCGAGGCAGGTCACGAACGCGATCGTGATCATCACGGTCCCGGCGAAGCCCTCGAACATCTTCCGCGGTGACTGCAGCACGTCCAGCAGGCGCGGCAGCACGTTCGAGAAGAGTGAGCGCAGCCGCTTGGTGAGCATCCTGCGCAGCGGCGGCACGCCGAGCACGGCGACGATCAGCACCGCGACGGCCAGCATCACCAGGACCAGCCCGCGTGTGGGCGTGAACGACGTGGCGGTGTTGGACCCGGTGATGTAGGCGAACAGCAACAGCAGGCTGATGTGCGCGATCAGCATGACCAGTTGCGAGGCGCCGACGCTGGCCACGGCCGAGGCGGGCGGGATGCCGCGCTTCTGCAGGTAGCGGGTGTTGATCGCGACGGCGCCCACCGCGGGCGGCGCGACCAGCTTCACGAACGACGAGGCGAACTGCACCAGCACCGTCCGCCACAGCGGCAGCGACTCCGGCACGAACCCGCGCAGCATGAGCGCGGCGGCGATGAAGCTGACGAACGAGGCGGCCAGCGCCAGCAGCGACCAGGCCCAGTTGGCGGTGGTGATGACGGTGACGAGGTTGACCTGGCTGAGCTGGGACAGCAGGAAGTAGGCGGCCAGCGTGCTGGCGATGATCGTGACCAGCGTGCGCGGACGGAACCGCTCCAGCCGGATCTCCTCGATCTTGGCCTGCGGCTTGAGCGCCTCGATCTGCTCCCGGATGGCCGACAGCAGGCCCTTGTCCTTGGCCAGCGCGGACCGTGTCTGCCGGGTCAGCGCGATCTTCTGCAGCAGTGGCATGGCCCCGGCCAGCGCGTCCTCGCCCACGACCCGGGCGGCGGAGGCGACCGAGCGCTCGGCCCCGACGCGCAGTGCGAGATAGGTGAGCAGCTGGACGACGTCGAGCCGCAGCAGCAGGTCGCCGGCGGCGATCTCGCCGCTCCTGGCGTCGGTGAGCACGACCCGGCCGTCGGCGTCGACGTGGATGCTGTCGCCGGTCAGCCGCCGGTGGGCCAGCCGTTGCAGGCGCAGCAGTTCGAGCTGCTCCCAGATCTGGGCGAGCAGGTCGTCGTCGATCTCGGAGTCGGGCAGCGCGTCGAGCGGGCGGGTGCTGAGGTGCTCGTAGGCGAGGAGCGCGGCTTCGGTGCCGACCTCGCTGGTGCCGAGCAGGCGCGGGGTCGAGGCCCCCGCCGCCTGCGCGGCGTAGGCCATGAGCGCCTCGCGTTCCAGCTCCGCGCGCAGCGACCTGATCGCCCTGCGCCTGGTCTCGGAGTTGAGCCTGATGCGCCGCCACAGCCGGTACGGCAGGCCGGCCACCTGCCGGTCACGGTCGAGAACGGTGACGTCGAGGCTGCTGCCGTCGTGGAGCCCGATGGCGTAGCGGCGGCTGCCCTGGTGGTCGTCTTCGATCCGCCGGGCGCTGACCGGCTGGAAGGAGAGCTTGCGCAGGGCGGCGATCACCGCGGTGCCGGGGGGTCTGGTGTTGGGGCTGCCGACGCCGTAGAGCGTGCCGTAGCCGATGGCCATGCCGGCCACGATCGTCACCATCGCGCTGGGCAGCGTGAGCTGCTTGCTGGTGAACAGCGAGAGCACGTCGAGCGCGATGACCGTCCAGATCAGCGCCCGCCAGGTGGGCCTGCGTGAGATGCGTACGGCGGTGCTGTAGGCGACCACGGAGGCGAGCAGGGTGTTGAACGGCTCCACCCCCGGCCGGTTGCCGGTGAGCAGTTGGCGCAGGTCGCCCGCGGCGTCGGAGGACATGACCCATTCGCCGATGAGGAACGAGCCGACCAGGCCGATGATCGCCGCGATGAGGCCTTCCGCCACGCGCAGGCCGTCGCGGTGGAAGACGCGCTCGACCGCGAAGGCGACCGGCACGACGAGCACCGCGCCGCCGCCGAGGAAGGCGGCGACCCGGCTGAGCAGGTTGGGTACGAGGTTGGCGCCCTCGGCGACGTCGCCGGCCAGGCCGTTCAGCGTCTGCTTGGCGACCAGCGACAGCAGGACGATCGCGGCGAGCGCGAGCAGGGCGGCGATGAAGCGGAGCAGGTCGGAGGGGCGGCGCAGGCGTTGCGGCAGGAGCGGTTCGACGACGTAGACCTCCGGGTCCTTGTCGTCGCCCTCCGTTTCACGGCGCGGCTCAACCACGGCCGGTTCCCTCTCCGAGAGGTCCGCCGCGTTGTCGCGTTCTCTGATTTCCGCCACCGTCCGCGATTCTGCACCTTCCGGGCCAGACCGTACGATCTTTGGCCTCTAGTGTCCCCAATCGTCACCTGAGTCAACGCCCCGGGTAAGGACTCGACCAGCGACGACGCGTCTAACCCCGGTCCGCGGCCAACGTTGGCATCCTCAGGCCATGATCACTCATACGATGCTGATCCTGGCCCTAGCCGCGCCGGGCGAACCGCTCGTAGACGCGGTCAAGGTGGACAACGTACTAGGACATCTCCAGGCCTTCCAAGCCATCGCTGACGCACACGCGGGTACCCGGGCAGCCGGCACGCCCGGATACGACGCATCTGCAGCCTATGTGGCCGCGCGGCTGCGTGACGCGGGTTACACCGTGCGGCTTCAGCCGTTCGCCTTCGACTTCTACCGGGAGCTGGCGCCGGCGGTGGTGGAGGGCGGCGGGCGGCGGCTCACGGGGGTCACCACGCTGAGGTACTCGGGCGCCGGCGACGTGCACGCGGCGCCGCAGGAGGCGGGCGAGGGGTGCGCGGCCCGTGACTTCAAGGGTTTTCGCGCCGGGCGGATCGCGGTGACGCGGCGCGGGACGTGCATGTTCGCGGTGAAGGCGCGCAACGCGGCGGCCGCGGGAGCCAAGGCGCTGATCGTGGTCGACCAGAAGGGCTCCTTCGCGGGGAGCGCGGGGACGCCGCAGCCGATCCCGGTCGTGGGGGTGCCGCCGGAGGCGGGCGCGCAGGTGACCAAGCTGAAGAGGGTCCGGGTCACGACGAAGACCGTGAGCGAGGAGCGCATCACGCACAACGTGCTGGCCGAGACGCGGGGCACGGGCAGGGCGGTGATGGTCGGGGCGCACCTGGACTCGACGCTGGACGGGCCCGGCATCAACGACAACGGCTCGGGCAGCGCGGCGATCCTGGAGATCGCGCTGCGGGCGGCGCGTACGCCGTTGCGGCAGCCGGTGCGGTTCGCCTGGTGGGGCGCGGAGGAGGTGGGCCTGCTCGGGTCCGGCCACTACGTGCGGAGCCTGCCGGAGACCGAGCGCAAGAAGATCGAGGCCTATCTGAACCTCGACATGATCGCCTCGCCGAACCACACGTTCGCGATCTTCGACGGTGACGACTCCGAGCGCACGGGCGCGGGCGCGGGCCCGAAGGGCTCGGCCAGGGTGGAGCGGGCGTTCCAGCGGTATTTCCGCGAGCGCGGCCTGCCGTTCCGCGCCGCCGATCTGACGGGCCGTTCGGATTACGGGCCGTTCGTGGCCGCCGGGATCGCCTCCGGCGGATTGTTCACCGGCGGCGAGGAGAAGAAGACGGAGAAGGAAGCCGGTCTGTTCGGCGGTACGGCGGGCCAACCGCTCGACAAGTGCTACCACCAGGCCTGCGACACATTGCGGAACATCAGTGTGAAGGCGCTGGAGGTGACGGCGGACGCGGTCGCGGCGGTCGTCAGCCGCCTGGCCGCATAAGAACTCCGGGGCAACATCTTCCCCAGTAACCCCCCTTCGGAATATTTTTCACGCTATCGGGGGGATCGTTTCATCTTTACCGAGGAGCCATATGCGTCGTCGCCTGTCCGCAGGCGTGCTGGGTGCGGCCGCGCTCGCACTCGTCACCCCCCTCGCCCTGTCCGCTCCCGCTTACGCCGACCACGGCCGCGATCCGGCCCGCCAGCTCGTCCAGGCCGTCAAGGGCAAGCACGTCGAACGCCACCTGCGGGTGCTCGACCTGATCGCCAAGGCCGGCGGCGGCACCCGCGTCTCCAGCAGCCGCGGCTACGACCTGTCGCGTGACTACGTGGCCACGCTGCTGCGCGCCGTCGGCTACAAGGTGACCGTCCAGCCGTTCGAGTTCACCTTCGACGGCTACCGGACCAAGCCCGTGCTCGAACGGCTCTCGCCCAGTCCCAAGGCCTACAAGAACGGCTTCTTCAACGACTACGTCGCGATGGGCGACTCGCCCGCCGGCGGCGTCACCGGGCAGATCCAGGCCGTGGACCTGGTGCTGCCGCCGACGCCCCAGCCGTCGTCCACCTCGGGCTGCGAGCCGGCCGACTTCGCCGGGTTCGTCAAGGGCCGCGTGGCGCTGCTGCAGCGCGGCACCTGCAACTTCGGGGTCAAGGCGAAGAACGCGCAGGACGCCGGGGCCAGTGCGGTGATCGTCCTCAACGAGGGCCAGCCCGGACGCACCGACGTGGACCTCAACCCGGCGCTCAGCGACCCGTCGATCACGATCCCGTCCTTCTTCACGAGCTTCGCCGTGGGCTCCGACCTGGCGGCGACGCCCGAGGCCACCGTGAAGCTGAACTGGGACCCGCTGGTCGAGCAGCGCACCACCTACAACGTGATCGCCGAGTCGCGCGGCGGCCGGGCCGACAACGTCGTGATGATGGGCGCCCATCTGGACAGCGTGCAGGAAGGGCCGGGCATCAACGACAACGGCTCGGGCTCCGCGGGAGTGCTGGAGGTGGCGCTCCAGATGGCCAGGTTCCAGCCGGTCAACAAGGTGCGGTTCGGGTTCTGGGGCGCTGAGGAGTTCGGGCTGCTGGGGTCGAAGCACTATGTCGAGTCGCTGTCGCAGGAGCAGAAGAACGCGATCGGGCTCTACCTGAACTACGACATGATCGGCTCGCCGAACTTCGCGTACCACATCTACGACGGTGACGGGGATGCGTTCGGGGTGCCGGGTCCGGCCGGGTCGGCGCAGCTGGAGAAGGACTTCCAGGGGTTCTACGGGGCTCGCGGCCTGCCGTTCAAGCCGAGCGAGTTCGACGGGCGCTCGGACTACAAGGCCTTCATCGACGCCGGGATCGCCGGCGGCGGGTTGTTCACCGGGGCCGAGAAGAAGAAGACCGAGGAAGAGGCCAAGCTCTTCGGCGGTACGGCGGGCGAGCCGTACGACCCGTGCTACCACGGCGAGTGCGACACGATCGAGAACGTCGACGAGACCGCGCTGGACGTGAACTCCGACGCGATCGCGGCCCTGGCCGCCAAGTACACCTACAGCAAGGCGGCGCTGGACGCCATCCACAAGCCGGGGGCGCCGCACACGCCGCCCGCGGCGCGGATGGCCGCCACCGTCACCCATGACGGGGTGCCCGCGGCGACGAGCTGACGAGGCTGGAGCGCCCCGGGGAAGTTTCCGGGGCGCTCTTTCGTAAGCTGTGCGCTATGTCGGGAAATCTGCAGGTTTTGGGGGCGTGTCCGCTGGACTGCCCCGACACGTGCTCCTGGGTCGTCACGGTCGAGAACGGCGAGGCCGTCAAGATGCGTGGGAATCCCGACCAGCCGTACACGCGGGGCGCGCTTTGCGTGAAGGTCAACCGGTATCTGGAGCACACACGGGCGGCTGACCGGATTCTCCATCCGCTGCGCCGTACCGGGCCCAAGGGGTCTGGGCAGTTCGAGCGGATCAGCTGGGACGAGGCGCTCGACGAGATCGCCACCCGGTTGCGGAGCATCGCCGACGAGCACGGCGGCGAGGCGATCTGGCCCTACAACGGCACCGGGTCGCTCGGCTACGTGCAGGGGTGCGAGGGCGTGGCGGGGCGGCGGTTCTGGAACATGCTCGGCGCCTCACGGCACTGGCTCAACATCTGCTCCTCCGCGGGCTCCTCCGGGCTGCGGCGCGCCAACGGCACCGCGGGCGGCATGGACCCGGAGAACTTCGCGCAGTCCAAGCTGATCCTGCTCTGGGGCACCAACACGCTGACCAGCGGGCACCACCTGTGGAAGTTCATCCAGGACGCGCGGGCCGACGGCGCGCACGTGGTGGCGATCGACCCGATCAGGACCCGTACCGCCGACCAGGCCGACGAGCACATCGCGATCCGGCCGGGCACCGACGCCGTGCTGGCGCTCGGCCTGCTCAACGTGGTGCTGGCCGAGGGCACACAGGATGAGGATTACCTGGCCGCACATACCGAGGGCTGGGATGACTTCCGCGAAGAAATCCTGAAATATCCGGTGGAACGTGCGGCCGAGATCACCGGCATCCCCGCCGCGACCGTCCACAGCCTGGGGATGAGGCTCGCCCACACCCGCCCCACCGCGATCCGCGCCACGATGGGCATCCAGCGCCACGCCGGCGGCGGTACGGCCATGCGCACGATCACCGCCATCCCCGGCGTGACCGGCGACTGGCGCCACCCGGGCGGCGGCGTGGCGTACTCGACCAGCGACCACGTGCACTTCACCATCGACACCCGCGAGGACCTGCTGGCCCAGCCGGTGCGCACGCTGGCCATGACCCGCCTGGCCGCGGAACTGCCGTCGGTGAAGTGCCTGTTCGTCTACGGCGCCAACCCGCTCGCCTCGACCTCCGACACCAACAGGATCCGCCGCGAGATGCTGCGCGAAGACCTGTTCACGGTGGTCATGGAGCACTTCCCCACCGACACCGCCGACCACGCCGACATCGTGCTGCCCGCGACCATGCAGACCGAGCACATGGACCTGCACGCCGGCTACGGCCACCTCTACCTGCTGTGGAACGAGCCCGCGGTCCCGCCGCCCGGCGAGTGCCTGTCCACGACGGAGACGTTCCGCCGCCTGGCCGAGCGCATGGGCATGACCGAGCCGTCGTTGTTCGACACGGACCTGGAGCTGGCCGAGCAGCTTCTGTCGAGCGGGCATCCGTCGCTGGAGGGCATCACGCTCGACCGGCTGCGCAAGGAGGGATGGGTGCGGATGAGCTACCCCAAGCCCTTCGCGCCCTTCGCCGACGGCTTCCCGACCCGGTCGGGGCGGCTGCGCTTCCCGCCGCCCGGCAAGGCCTACGTGCCGCCGTACTCGGCGGGCAAGGACGGGCTGACGCTGATCACCCCGGCCGCGCACACGTTCCTCAACACGATCTTCGGCAACAATCCCGAGCTGCGCAGGAGGTCGAAGGAACCGGTGGTGCTGGTGAACGCGGCCGACGCGGTGGCGCGCGGGCTGGCCGACGGCCAGCGGGTGCGCGTGCACAACGCCAACGGCGAGTTCCTGGCCGACGTGGAGATCAGCGACCGGGTGGCCGCCGGGGTCGTGGCCTCGCCCAAGGGCCGCTGGCCGAAGTTCTCGCCCGGCGGCGCCGGCCCGAACGCCGTGGTGGACGAGCGCGACGCCGACATGGGCAAGGGCGCCGTCTACCACGACAACATCGTCGAGCTCACGCCGGTGTGAGCGGCAGCTTGAACCCTTCGTGGGACTGGGCGTAGCCGAGGGAGCGGTAGAAGCGGTGCGCTTCCTCGCGCTGCTTGTCCGAGGTGAGCTGCACCATCACGCAGCCGCGTGCCCGGCCCTTGGCGTGCGCCCACTCCATCATCTTGCGGCCCCAGCCCTGGCCGCGCAGGTGGGCGGCGACGCGTACCGCCTCGACCTGGAGGCGGGTGGCGCCGTTGCGGGAGATGCCGGGGATGTAGGTGAGCTGCATGGTGCCGACGATCTCGCCCTTCAGCTCGGCCACGATCAGCTCGTTGTTCGGGTCGGCCTGGATGGCGGCGAAGGCGGCCTCGTGGGCGGGGCCGTACGTGCCGGTGCGCCGGGCGGCGACCGCGTCGTCGGCGATGAGGGCCACCACGGCGGGGACGTCCTCGGCCCGTGCCGCGCGGAACACCAGCGACAGCACGTACTGGGAGTCCTGGAGCGACGGGTTGGACGGCAGGCCCATGACCTTGCCCGTGGGCACGAAACCCTTGCCCGCGTACAGGGCGCGGGCGGCGGTGTTCACGTCGACGGCCCAGAGCTCGACCTCCTCGGCCTGCCTGCCGCGGGCCCAGGCGATCACCTCGTCCACCAGCCGCGAGCCGACCTTGGCTCCCCTGGCCTCAGGGGCGACCCACATGGACAGCAGGTGCACGTGTTCCGGCCGCTCGGCGAGGCCGTAGACCATGCCGTGGATCGCACCGTCCGCCGTGGCGGCGAAGAACACCGAATCCGGATTTTCCAGGCGTTCGACCCATTTCTCCGCCGGGAAGGCGGCCTCGCGCTCATAGGTGGATCCGAACGCGTCGGGAGAGTCGGCGAGGGCGCGCAGCCGTACCTCGCGCAGACGCCCGGCGTCGGCTGTGGTCAGGCGTTCCATGGTGAATTCAGGCATGTCCGCATCATGTCAGGGACGGGTCAGGGTCCATCCCCGATGTGAACAAGGGCACTGAAGGGGCAATCTGAGGCCATGAACGAAATCAGCCGACGCGACGAGATGTCGCTTTCCGGCGCCGCCCTCCGCGGCGCCCCCTGGAAGGCCGCCGTGGTCGGTGGCGGCGCCACCGCCGCCATCGCCTGGGTGTTCTCCGGATTCGACGACATGGCCTGGGCGCTCGGCCTGGGCATCAACCTGTTCGCGCTGATCGCCGCGATCGGCGCGGTCGCCAAGCCGGACGTGAGCGACCGGGTGACCAGGCAGGCCAGGATGTGGTCGCTGAAGCACCCGTGGAAGTTCGCGCTCCTGCCGGCCGGAATCTCGGCCGTCCTGGACTACCCGGTGCAACTGGTGCTCGACGGCGAGGGCGTCTTCGGGGCCGCATGGGGCGCGCTGTGGCACGGTGCGCTGGTCTACCTGATCGCGGCCGTCCTGACGTTCGTCATGCAGGGACGAGCACGATCTTCCCAGTGACCCGGCGCTCCACCAGATCCGCCATGGCCTGCCCCGCCTGTTCCAGTGGGCGCACCTGCGGGGCCACGGGATCGATGCCCGGCATGGCCAGCAGTTCCTCCAGCATCGCCCGGTTCTCCGCCGCATGGGTCATGGACCAGGCGCCCCAGTCCAGGCCCATGACGGACCGGCTGCGCAGCAGCACCTGGTTGGCGGGGAGCCGCGGGATCTCCCCGGAGGCGAAGCCCACCACCAGCAGCCGGCCGCGCTCGCGCAGCGCGCGCAGGGCCTGCTCCGACAGCGCGCCGCCGACGGGGTCGACCGCCACGTCCACTCCCCAGGCGCGCGCCGTGGTCTTGAGGTCGTCGTAGCCGACGGCCTCGTCCGCCCCGGCCGTGATCGCCACCTCGCGCTTGGCCGCGCTCGACGCCGCCGCCAGCACGTCGGCGCCCAGCGCCTTGGCCACCTGAACCGCCGCCAGCCCGACCCCGCCGCCCGCGCCCAGCACCAGCACGCGCTCGCCCGGCCGCAGCCCCGCCCGCTCCCGCAGCGCGAACAGCGCCGTGCAGTGGCTCTGCGCGAAGGCCGCCGCTCGCGCGGCGTCGAGATGATCAGGCAGCGGTACGGCCTGCGCCGCGTGCACCAGCACATGGCTGGCGAACCCGCCGAGCCCGGTGATGGCCAGGACCCGCGTGCCGTCGGGGGTGCGCCCCGCCACCTCGTACCCGGGTGTGAACGGCAGCGGCGGCCTGATCTGGTAGCCGCCGCGCACCATGAGCCCGTCGACGAAGTTCACCCCGGCCGCCTCGACCTCGATGAGCACCTGCCCGGGTCCGGGGACGAGGTCGGGGGTCTCGACGAGTTCGACGGGCTTGCCGTACTCGGTGCAGACGATCGCCTTCATCGGCGCTCCGCCACGCGCTTGAGGTTCTCCAGCGTCGTGACCATGTTCGCGGTGTTGTGGCCGACCCGGTCGGGCACGCCGGTGGCCCAGCCGCCGACGACGCGCATGAACGCGCCGCGGGTGTCCCACGTCTTCTGTTCGACCAGGCAGCCCTCGTCGGTCGGGGTCAGCTCGAACCGCCAGACGGCCACGTCGAGCACTCCCCCGGCGCGGACGTGGTAGGCGAAGGCGCGGCCGGGTTCCGCGGCGGTGACCGTGCATCGGGTGGACCAGCGGCGGGCGCCGTTGCGGTTGCTGCCGACGAAGCGCGCGCCCCTTCTGGGCTCCTTGACCTCGCCGACCCAGCGGGCCCTGCGGCACTCGGCGTTCCACGTGCCGAGGTTGGCGAGGTCGGTGATGAGCTCGTAGACCCGCTGTGCGGGGGCGGCGATCTCGATGCGTGCGGACGCGCTTGGCTCGCTCATGCCGCCCAGTCTGATCGACCGAACTTTATTCGGGCAAGCCTCTCTCGGCCTGGCTTCTGCAGACGTCGAACTCGTTGCCCTCGGGATCGCGCATGACGACCCAGCCGACGCCGTCCGCGGTGCGGCGGTCGTCGAAGATCGTGGCGCCGAGGCCGAGCAGGCGCTCGACCTCCTGGTCGCGGGTGCGGCCCTCGGTGCCGTTGACGTCGAAGTGGATGCGGTTCTTGATCGTCTTGCCCTCGGGAACCTTGACGAACAGCAGGTAGGGGTCCTGTTTGGTGCGCAACATGACTTCGTCGTCGCCGGGGACGTCGCCTTCGCCGAGCGGCAGGCCAGTGGCCTCCGACCACCACACGGCCAGCTCGTAGGGGTTGGCCGCGTCGAT
This sequence comes from Nonomuraea sp. NPDC059023, assembly GCF_042740095.1. NCBI lineage: Bacteria > Bacillati > Actinomycetota > Actinomycetes > Streptosporangiales > Streptosporangiaceae > Nonomuraea > Nonomuraea sp. NPDC059023. The sequence continues at coordinate 14,090 of NZ_JBHYIO010000041.1, forward strand.
GGTGACGGCATGGATCTCAATCATGCGACCCAGTGAATCGAACACCACCAAAGCCGTCAAGCAGGTTATGCGGCCGTGCGGCAGGGGAACAGACCGCACGGCCGAGACCGCGAGGGGGGTCAGTGGGCGGCGCCGCCCGCCAGGTTGAGGCCGATGACGCCGATGACGATGAGCGCGATGCTGGCGACCCGGGCGAACGACACGTTGTCCCCCATGGCGAGCATGCCCACGATCGCGGTGCCCACGGCGCCGATGCCGGTCCAGACGGCGTAGGCGGTGCCGACCTCAAGCGATTTCAGGCTGTACGCCAGCAGGCCGAAGCTCAGGACCGCGAAGCCCAGGAACGAGATGGTCCACCACAGATGCGACAGCCCGTTGCTCATCTTGAGCGACAGGGCCATCACCACCTCGAAGGCGCCGGCGATGATGAGCAGGATCCACGCCATGACGATGCACTCCCTTGCGAACGAGTCGACAATGTCGTGCGTCGTCTTGGCAAACCGGGTACGGCGCGTCTCGTCCGGGAGCTATGTCGCTCATTTCCTCTAACGGCGGGCGTTCTCCGATGATTCCCACCAGATCGTGACCCAGCGGTCACGTGGCACCGGCCACATGCCGAGCTCCATCGCGGTCTCCGCCACCTCGGGGGCGCGGGCGGGGTCGAGGCAGATGCGGTGGCAGGCGGAGGCGGCCAGTTCCTCCAGCGTGCCGAAGCGTTCCAGTGGCGACTCGCGCTCCTCCACCCGCACGTCGAAGCCCATCGCCGCGGCCAGCGCCACCACGTCTTCCGCGACGGGCCGCACGGGGCGGCGTACGTCGTGGAAGTGCTCCCACAGCGGAGCGAGCCAGCTCATCGGGTGGCGGTGGGTGAGCTCCAGCACCACGCGGCGGCGGGCGTGCGCGTCGAGTTCGCGCAGGAAGCCGGTGAGGTCGGGCACGTTGTAGACGACGTGCGCGGCCACGGCCACGTCGGCGACGGGCACCTCGGGGGCCACGTCGGGCCAGCGGCCCTCGACCCGGACGACCTCCACGCCGAGTTTGTCCGCCTTGGGGCCGAGTGCGGCCAGCATCTCGGGTGAGGTATCCACGGCGATCACCGCGCCCAGGTGCTCGTGCAACGGCAGCGAGGCGGCGCCCGCGCCCGCGCCGACGTCAAGGACGGTGCCGCCCTCGGGCAGCGCCTCGGCCAGGCGCGTCATCGTCGGGCCGTGGTCGGGCTCGGCCAGCGCGCGGTCGGTGCGCGTGGCGAATCTGGCGGGACGGTGGCCCCACGGATCGGCCGGGGCCTTCTCCAGGATTTCCGGAGGAATGGCCCACGAACCCAGGCGCTCCCGCCACAGGGCGGAGAGCTCTTCGGCGTTCATGCAGACGAGCATGCCACGCATACCAGTGGTTACCCGCGGGTAGCATTTCTAGTAAGGTTACTGGCCAGTAGACTAACGCCGCGGTTCAAGGAGATCAGCAGCCATGGGCCACTACAAGAGCAACGTGCGCGACCTGGAGTTCAACCTCTTCGAGGTGTTCGGCCGCCGTGACATCCTCGGCACCGGGCCCTATGCGGAGGTCGATGAGGACGTCGCCCGGAGCATTCTCGACGAGGTCAACCGACTGTCCACGACCGTCCTTGCCGATTCGTTCGAGGAGGGCGACCGCACCCCGCCGGTCTTCGACCCCGCCACGAGCACCGTGACCGTCTCCGATGGCGTCAAGAAGTCCTACAAGGCGCTCGTGGACGGCGGCTGGGCGCACCTCGACCTGCCGGTCGACCTGGGCGGCCCCGGCATCCCGCGGACCCTCGCGTGGGCCACGGCCGAGATGGTCCTGGGCGCCAACCCGGCGCTGTACATGTACGCCGCCGGCCCCAATTTCGCCTACACCCTGTGGAAGACCGGCACCACTGACCAGAAGCGCTTCGCCGAACTGGCCATCGAGCGCAACTGGGGCGCCACCATGGTGCTCACCGAGCCCGACGCCGGCTCCGACGTCGGCGCGGGCCGCGCCAAGGCGATCCAGCAGCCCGACGGCACCTGGCACATCGAGGGCGTCAAGCGCTTCATCACCAGCGCCGAGCACGACATGTCGGAGAACATCTTCCACCTCGTGCTGGCCCGCCCCGAGGGCCACGGCCCCGGCACCAAGGGCCTGTCGATGTTCCTGGTGCCCAAGTACCACGTGAACCTGGAGACCGGCGAGCTCGGCGAGCGCAACGGCGCCTACGTCACCAACGTCGAGAAGAAGATGGGGCTCAAGGTCTCCACCACCTGCGAGCTCACCTTCGGCGACAAGCACCCGGCCATCGGCACCCTGGTCGGCGACGTGCACGAGGGCATCAAGCAGATGTTCATGGTCATCGAGCACGCCCGCATGATGGTCGGCACCAAGGCCATCGCCACCCTGTCCACCGGCTACCTGAACGCGCTGGAGTACGCCAAGTCCCGCGTCCAGGGCGCCGACCTGACCAAGATGACCGACAAGGCCGCCCCCCGCGTCACCATCACCCACCACCCCGACGTACGCCGCGAGCTCATGCTGCAGAAGGCCTACGCCGAGGGCATGCGCGCCCTGGTCATGTACACCGCGACCTTCCAGGACGCCATCCAGATCAACCCGGACGACCAGGCCGCGCACGCGATGAACGACCTGCTCCTCCCGATCGTCAAGGGCGTCGGCTCCGAGCGTTCCTACGAGCTGCTCTCCCGCTCGCTGCAGACCCTGGGCGGCTCCGGCTACTTGCAGGACTACCCGATCGAGCAGTACATCAGGGACGCCAAGATCGACTCCCTCTACGAGGGCACCACCGCGATCCAGGGTCTCGACCTGTTCTTCCGCAAGATCCTGCGCAACCAGGGCGCCGCCGTCGGCTCCCTGCTGGCCGAGATCAACGCCTTCGCCGGCTCCGAGGCGGGAAACGGCCGCCTGAAGGAGGAGCGCAAGCTCCTCGCCGAGGCCGCGGCCGAGGTCAAGGCCATGGGCGACACGATGGCCGGCTGGGCGCTCGGCTCCCTGGAGGCGCCGGGTGAGCTCTACAAGGTCGGCCTGAACTCCACCAGGTTCCTGCTGGCCCTCGGCGACCTCATCATCGGCTGGCTGCTGCTGCGCCAGTCGGAGGTGGCCCTGGCCCGGCTGGCCGAGGGCGAGGACGCCTTCTACCAGGGCAAGGTCGCCGCCGCCTCCTTCTTCGCCGGCACCGTCCTGCCGAGGATCGCCACCGAGCGGCGCATCCTCGACGCGACCGGGCTGGAGCTGATGGAGCTGCCGGAAGAGGCCTTCTGACCCAGGGGCCGGAGAAGACCGCCCGCCACGCCGGCGGGCGGTCTATTTTCGCTCCATGAGCTCATCGCGGCACGATCACCCCCTGCCACCGGCCCGTGCGCACGAGGTCTCGGACGGCGTCCACGCCTACGTCCAGCCCGACGGGAGCTGGTGGATCAACAACACCGGCTTCCTCGTCGGCCGGCGCGGCGTGGTCAGCATCGACGCCTGCGCCACGGAACGGCGGACCAGGGCGCTGCGCGAGGCGGTCGCGCGGGTGACCGACCGGCCGATCACGACGCTGGTCAACACCCACTACCACGGAGACCACACGTTCGGTAACTACCTGTTCCCCGAGGCCACGATCGTCGGGCACGAGCTGGCCAGGCGGATGATCCTGGCCGAGGGCATCCCCGACTACCGCGCGGCCTGGTCGGCCGAGGTGGAGTGGGGCGAGCTGGAGGCGGTGCCGCCGTTCCTCACCTTCACCGACCAGATCACGCTTTATGTGGATGAGCTGAGGTGCGAGGTCAGGCACCCGGGGATGGCGGCGCACACCACGAACGACGTGTATGTGTGGATTCCGGAGCGCCGGGTGCTGTTCTCCGGCGATCTGGTGTTCAACGGCGGTACGCCGTTCATGCTGACGGGCTCGGTGGCCGGGACTGTCGAGGTGCTCGACCGGATCAGGGAGCTCGGTGCGGAGACGATCGTCCCGGGGCACGGCGAGCCGTGCGGGCCCGAGGTGATCGACCGGGTCCAGGAGTACGCGCGGTTCGTGCTGGCCACGGCCGAGCAGGGGCGCGCGGCGGGGCTGACGCCGCTGGAGGCGGCCAGGGAGACCGACCTGGGGCCGTGGGCGGAGCTGCTGGATCCCGAGCGCATCGTGGGCAACCTCCACCGCGCCTACGCCGAACTGGACGGCCTGCCCAGAGGTGGACAGATCGATGTCGTGGCCGCCGTCATGGACATGATCACTTACAACGGCGGCCAGCCACTTACCTGCCTCGCGTGACGATCACCCATACTCGGGTATGACCGAGTGCGTACGCGCTCATTCCCTCCGGAGGTCGCCATGGGTGTCGGGGTCAGCATCTTCTTCCTCACGCTTGGCGCGATCCTGAGATTCGCGATCGATCCCAACGTGTTCGGCAGCGCCGTCCGCATGGACGTCATCGGCCTGATCTTCATGATCGTCGGTGGCGTGGGGGTGGTGCTGAGCATCGTGCTCGCGCCCAAGCGGGGCCGTACCTCAGAAGACCGGCTGATGCACCGGGAGAACAACCCCCCGGAGGTCTAGAGCTCGACCTGGAGCGCCGCGCGGGCGGCGAGGATCGGCTTGATGCGCTCGGCGATGACGGCCTGGTGCACGGGGTGGTCCCGGTAGACCTCGTAGTCGGCGACCGAGTCGAACTCGGCCACGACCGCGAAGTCGGAGTTGCCCGCGCCCAGGCCGAGGTCGGTGCCGAGGTCGTAGCGGCGCAACTGCGGGATCGCCCCGGGCAGCGCCGCCAGTCCCTCGGCCACGGCGGCCTTCTGGTCGTCGGTGGCCTCTTCTGACCAGGTCAGCAGCACGATGTGACGGATCATGCCGGTCAGCCTAGGGGCCGATCGACAACCGGTCGACGTTGGGTCCTCCGTTCGCGGTGGTGGCGGTGGCTCGGATCTTGTTGACTCCGGCCTGGAGCTGGATCGGCACCGTCTTCGTCTGCCACGTCGTCCAGGCGCCGGTGCCGGGGAAGTCGGCCGTGGCGCCGTTGACGTTCAGCGGGCGATTGACCGTCGTGCCGTTGGCGTAACGGATCACCGCGTTCACGGTGCCGGCGGTGGCGGCGGTGACCGTCCACTCGACGTAGGAGCCGGTGACGTTGTCGTAGTTGACGAAGCCGGTGCCGGTGAAACCGGCGTGGTTCGACTCGACCACGCCCTGCGAGATCACCGCGTCCTCCGCCTGGTGGTCGGCGCCCGGCTGCCGCGGGGTCACGATGAGGCGGTCGAGGTTCGGGCCGCCGTTGGCCGTGGTCGAAGTGGCTCGGATCTTGTTGACTCCGGCCTGGAGCTGGATCGGCACCGTCTTCGTCTGCCACGTCGTCCAGGCGCCGGTGCCGGGGAAGTCGGCCGTGGCGCCGTTGACGTTCAGCGGGCGGTTGACCGTCGTGCCGTTGGCGTAGCGGATCTCCAGGTTCGCCGGGCCCGCGGCGGCGGCGTTCACGGTCCACTCCACGTACGAGCCGACGACGTTGTCCAGATTGACGAAGCCCGTGCCGGTGAAGCCGGCGTGGTTCGACTCCACCGCGCCCTGCGAGATCACCGCGTCCTCGGCCTGGTGGTCGGCGGGGCCGCTGCCGGTGGTGGCCTGGACCTCGTTGGAGGGGTCGGAGACGAGGCCCGCCGCGTCGCGGGCGCGGACGGTGAAGGTGTACGGCGTGCCCGGCTGCAGGCCGGAGACCGTGGCGGTGGTACCGGTGACCGAGGGGCCGCCCCGCACGTCGTAGCCGACGACGCCGACGTTGTCGGTCGCCGGGTCCCAGGCCAGGGAGACCGACGACGAGGTCGTGCCGGTGACGCGCAGGTTCGTCGGCGGAGTGGGCCGCTCGACGTCCGGCGGGCCGGTCGGGACGGTGACCGTGGCGGTGTTCCAGCCCGAGACCCTGGCGTTCGCGCCGGTGCCGCCGGCCGTCAGCGTCTTCGACTCGCCCGGCCACAGGCTGATCGCGTTGTCGGACCAGGTGATGGGCAGGACCGGTGTGCCCGCGGCGTCGACCATCCTGACGTCCAGGTAGAGGGCGGGGGCGGTGCCGGTGTTGGTGATCGTGACCGTGTTCGTGGTCGCGGTGACGCTCAGGGAGGTCCTGGGCATCGAGTTGAGGCCGGTCAGGTTGGCGTAGCTGGAGGTCGGCACGTAGTACCAGGTGTTGCCCGACCAGTCGATGACGTCGTCGGAGGTGGACAGCCAGTAGACGTTGCGGTCGATCTCCTCGCCGGCGCGCAGGAGCGTCAGCCGTACCAGGTAGGTGGAGCTGAGGCCGGAGATGGACGGGATCGTGACCGCGGTCGCCTTGCCGCCGTCGGCGGGGACGTTGACGGTCGCCGTGCTGGAGTACTTCGCGGTGCCGTCGAGGTTGAAGACGTCGGTCTTGACCTGGAGGTTCTGGGCGGCGTTCGTCGTGGAGTTGACCACGACGACCGAGTCGTTGTCGTAGGAGTACTGGACGTGCAGCGGCTTGTTGGCCTCGCGCGCGCCCCAGTAGGAGCCGCCCTGGTCGAGGTAGTAGTCGAACAACTGCCAGTGCAACGAGGACCAGCCGCTGTTGAGCATCCAGTAGATGACGCCGGTGGAGGGGTTCGTGGAGTCGGTGAAGTTACGGCCATAGGCCTCGAACTGGGCTCTCACCGCCTCGTACTGGGCCAGTTGCGCCTTCTTCACGTAGTCCTCGCGGCCGGAGGGCACGCCGTACCGGCCTCTGAGGGCGTTGTGGTAGATCGACAGGTTGTTGAAGGTGCTGGAGGGCGAGCGGTGGTACTGCGTGGCGCCCGGGTTCTGCCAGAGCGAGTCGATCTGGGCCGGGGTCATCATGCGCTTGAGCGAGTCCAGCGTGGGCACGTCGGGCCCGGCGCCGGTCTCGGAGTTGAAGCCGAACGCGCCGCCTTCGCGCTTGTTGTACCAGTAGTTCGGCGGCACCCAGTCGTACGGCCCCGGCATCTTCATGCCCGAGTTGCCCAGTTGCGGGCTGGACTTGTCGCTGGCCACCGGGACGATCGGCAACTGCCATTCGGCCTGGTTCAGCGCGTCCAGGTAGCCGGTCTCCTTCTGCGCGGGCGGCGGGTTGTCCGAGCCGATGAGGAAGGAGATCACGCTCGGGTGGTTGCGCAGCCGTACGGCTTCGGCCAGCATCGACGCCTTGGCGATCGGGTAGTCGCCGCTGGAGAAGGAACCCTCCCACTTGTTGCAGCACTCCCAGCCGGGCAGGGTCAGGATGCCGTGTTTGTCGGCCAGGTCGTAGAGCTCGTCGCCCTCCAGGTGCCCCTCGATCCTGATCGTGTTGAGGCCGAGGTCCTTGACGTAGCGGAGCTTGTCCTCGAGGTAGCCGATCTTGGGCCGCAGGAAGATGTCGGGCGACCAGCCGCCGCCCCTGATGAGGAGGTTCCGGCCGTTGATCTTGTAGTAGCGGCGGCCGGAGGCGTTCTTGGCCGACTCGACCTTGCGGACGCCGAAGCGCTCGCCGACCACGTCGCTGGTGACGCCGCCGACGGCCGCGGTGAGGCCGAGGTCGTAGAGGGGCTGGACGCCCATCGCGTACGGCCACCAGACCCGCGGGTTGCCGATCGTCTGGTTGAACGTGATCCGCCTGGTCTCGCCCGCGGCCAGGGAGACGTCCTGGCTGAACGTGAGCGCGCCGATCGTGCCGCTGACCGTGGTGGTCACCGGGCTCGTGGTGTGGTTGCGTACGTCGGCCTTGATCGTCAGGTCGGCGCGGTCCAGGGCGGGCACGGCGAGGTTCGTGATCACGTGCGGGTTGTTGAGCGAGACCGCGGCGGTCCGCTTGATCAGCACGTCGCGGAAGATGCCCATGTTGTCGTCGCGCGGCAACTGCACCCAGTCGATCCAGCCGATCGTCAGATGGCTGTTCGGGTTGTTGGGGTTGATCCGGAAGGCGATGGAGTTGACGCCCGCGCGTACCTGGGCGGTGATGTCGCGCTCGTGCCGCGTGTACGCGCCGGCCGCGCCGCTGACCACCTGGGTCCCGTTGACCCAGACGTCGGCGCCGGAGATCACCCCGCTGAAGTCGAGCAGGGTGCGCATGCCGCTGTCGGCGCCGAGCGTGAAGTCGGCCCGGTACCACCACGCCACGTCGAAGTCGGCGGTGGGGATGGACTGCATGTTCGTGGAGAAGAACGGGTCGGGGTAGACGCCGTTCTCCAGGAGGCCGGCGAGGACCGTGGAGCGCGGGCCGACCGGGTACCAGCCGGTGGCGGCGTACCCGGGAGTGGAGATGGCGGCGCCGGAATCGCTCACCTTGGCCGAGGACTGGATCTTGTAACCGGGCAGTGCGGTCACCGACGGCGCCTCGGCATGGGCGGGAAGTGAGATCCCGAAAGCGGCCATGAGCAGCGACAACACGACGAGTAATCGGGCCATGGGGCACTCCGCTGAGATGAGTCCGTTTGTTAATAAACCTTCTTAACCACCAGATCGGATCTCGTAAATCCCCTTGAAGCCACAAAACACAACAGGCCGCCACCCTTCGCGGGCGGCGGCCTGTCGCGTGTCGTCAGCTCCAGGCGAGCATCCGCAGCGGATCCTCCAGCATCGCGCCCACGTCACGCAGGAACAGCGAGCCCAGCTCGCCGTCGATGATCCGGTGATCGAACGACAGCGCCAGCGTCGTCACCTTGCGCACCGCCAGCTCGCCGTCCACCACCCACGGCATGTCCCGCACCTGGCCGAACGCCAGGATCGCCGACTCGCCCGGGTTGATGATCGGCGTACCGGTGTCGACGCCGAACACGCCCACATTGGTGATCGTGAACGTGCCGCCGGACATCTCCGCCGGCTGCGTCCTGCCCGCCCTGGCCGTCTCGGTGAGCTTGCCGAGCGCCTCGGCCAGCTCGGGCAGCGACAGCGTGTGGGCCGACTTGACGTTCGGCACCACCAGGCCGCGCGGCGTGGCCGCGGCGATCCCCAGGTTCACGTAGTGCTTGACCACGATCTCCTGGGCCTGCTCGTCCCAGGCCGAGTTGATCATGGGGTAGCGGCGGGCGGCCACCAGCACCGCCTTGGCCACCAGCAGCAGCGGCGAGACCTTGACCTCGGCGAAGTCCGGCACCTCGCGCAGGCGCCGGACGGCCTCCATGGTCGCGCTCACGTCGAGCTGCAGGAACTCGGTGACGTGCGGGGCGGTGAACGCGCTGGCCACCATGGCCTGCGCGGTCATCTTGCGCACGCCCTTGATCGGAATGCGCTCTTCCTGTACGGCCGGCCGAGCCGTCACCTCCTGGGTGGCGTCTCCGGCGGCGGCGTGGATGTCCTCCCTGGTGATCGAGCCCTGGGGCCCGGTGCCGTTGAGCGTGGTCAGGTCGACGCCCAGGTCCTTGGCCAGCTTCCGTACGGGCGGCTTGGCCAGGACCATCACGCGGCCGCTCTCCGATGCGGGCGTGCCCGCCGCAGCGGGGCCGGTGACCTCGGTGCGGGCCGGGTTGGCCACAGGCGCCACGGGCGTGGGAGCGGGGCTCGAAGGAGCGGCGCTTGACGGCGCGGCGGTGGCGGGTTGCTTGCGCGGCCGGCGCTGGGCGGCGCCGGTCTTGACGCCGTAACCCACCAGGACGGCCTGACGCTCCTCCTTGGGCGCCGGGCTCCCGTGTACGCCCGGCTCCACGGCGGCCTCCGCCGGCGGGCTGGGCACCATGTCGTCGGCCAGCGCCTCGGCCCGCTCGCCGGTCTGCCCGGCGGCCGTGTCGATGGCGATGATGGGCAGGCCCACGTCGACGGTCTGGCCCTCCTCGGCCATCAGGCCGGCGACCACCCCGTCCCACGGGATCGGCAGCTCGACGATCGACTTGGCGGTCTCGATCTCGACCACGATCTGGTCGACCTTGACCGCGTCACCCGCCTTCACCTTCCACCGGACGATCTCCGCCTCGGTCAGTCCCTCGCCGACGTCGGGGAGCTTGAACTCGCGTCGCATACGGGATCCCCCTCTCAGTAGGCGTAGGCGCGGTCGACGGCGTCGAGCACCCTGTCCAGGTCGGGCAGGTAGTGCTCTTCGAGCTTCGACGGCGGGTAGGGGGTGGAGAACCCGCCGACACGCAGCACCGGCGCCTCCAGGTGGTAGAAGCACTGCTCGGTGATCCGGGCGGCGAGCTCGGCGCCGAAGCCGCTGTAGACGGGCGCCTCGTGCACGATGACGACCCGGCCGGTCCTGCGTACCGAGTCCATGAGGCGCGGGGTGTCCAGGGGGTTGAGCGAGCGCAGGTCGATGACCTCCAGGGAGCGGCCCTCCTCGGCGGCGGCGCCGGCCACCTCCAGGCAGGTCTTGACCATGGGGCCGTAGGCGACGAGCGTGAGGTCGGTGCCCTGCCGTACCACGGAGGCCTGGTCGAAGGGGGTCCACCAGTCGGTGGTGCCGGTGTCGACCTCGGCCTTCTCCCAGTAGCGGCGCTTGGGCTCGAAGAAGATGACCGGGTCGTCGCTGCTGATGGCCTGCTGGATCATCGAATAGGCGTCGAGCGGGTTGGAACAGGCGACGACGCGCAGCCCGGCGGTGTGCGTGAAGTACGACTCGGGCGACTCGCTGTGGTGCTCGACGGCGCCGATGCCGCCGCCGCAGGGGATGCGGACCACGATGGGCAGCTTGATCGCCCCGAGCGAGCGCATGGGCATCTTGGCGAGCTGGGTGATGATCTGGTCGGCGGCCGGGAAGACGAAGCCGTCGAACTGGATCTCGCACACCGGGCGGAAGCCGCGCAGCGCCAGGCCGATGGCGGTGCCGATGATGCCGGACTCGGCGAGCGGGGTGTCGATGACCCGGTCGTCGCCGAAATCCTTCTGCAGGCCGTCGGTGACGCGGAAGACGCCGCCGAGCTTGCCGACGTCCTCGCCCATGATGAGGACCTTGGGGTCGTCCTCCATGGCCTTGCGCATGCCCTCGTTCAGCGCCTTGGACAGGCTGAGCACCGTCATGCCTCGAACCCTTCCAGGTAGGCGGCGAACTGGGCGCGCTCCTCGTCGATCAGGGCGTGCGGCTCGCGGTAGACGTGGTCGAAGATGTCGAGCGGCTGGGGGTCGGGCATCTCCAGGCAGCGCCGGCGCACGTCCGCGCCGAGCTGCTCGGCCTCGGCGTCGATGGCGTCGAAGAACGCCTGGTCGGCCATCTCCTGCTTGAACAGGTACGCCTTGACCCGCTCGATGGGGTCCTTGAGCTTCCAGGCTTCGAGCTCGGAGGCGACCCGGTAGCGGGTGGGGTCGTCGGTGGTGGTGTGGGCGCCCATGCGGTAGGTGAAGGCCTCGATCAGCGTGGGGCCCTGGCCGCTGCGGGCGTCGGCCAGCGCCTTGCGGGTGACCGCGAGGCAGGCGAAGACGTCGTTGCCGTCGACCCGGAGCCCGGGGAAACCGAAGCCGGAGGCGCGCCGGTAGAGCGGGATGCGGGACTGCTTCTCGATCGGCTCGGAGATGGCCCACTGGTTGTTCTGACAGAAGAAGACGACCGGGGCGTTGAAGACGCTGGCCCAGACGAACGACTCGTTGACGTCGCCCTGGGAGGAGGCGCCGTCGCCGAAGTAGACGATCGCGGCGCCCTCGCCGCCGTCGCGCTGGATTCCCATGGCGTAGCCGACCGCGTGGAGCGTCTGGCTGCCGATCACGATCGTGTAGAGGTGGAAGTTGTGCTCGACGGGGTCCCAGCCCCCGTGGTTGACGCCGCGGAACAGACCCAGCAGCTTGACGGGGTCGACGTCGCGGCACCAGGCCACGCCGTGCTCGCGGTAGGTCGGGAAGGCCATGTCGGCGTCGGTGAGCGCCCGGCCTGAACCGATCTGAGCGGCTTCCTGGCCGAGCAGCGATGCCCAGATGCCCAGTTCGCCCTGGCGTTGCAGCGCAACCGCTCCAAGGTCGACACGGCGGACGAGCACGAGATCGCGGTAGAGCGACCTGACCTCCTCCGGTGTCAGGTCGATGTCGTAGTCGGGGTGCTCGACTCGCTCGCCCTCGGGGGTGAGCAACTGGACGAGCTCTGGGGGTGCTTCAGCACCACGAGAGGCGTCGACTGTCACGTGCCACTCCTGTGCGGTCGGGGCCGGGGTGGGTGGGGTTGCCACCGGCGGCCGGCCTTCTGGGCGTCCAAACCACTTGGTGGTGATTCGTCCACATATGGGGACATGGTGGCAGACGTCACAGCCCTTCGCGCAAGCCCCATGTCGTCCAAGTTCCCCACGTAACGGGCGTGAACCCTTTCGGCAACAGGCGGCAAGAAGAGGTAAACGACCCCCAAAGGAGCCGACGTGATATCGACATCACGTGTCTTTGTGCTGCCCAGAAACCACTGGTTTCTGCTCGTGGCACTGGTCCCGGCCGTGGTGTTGCGCGTTCTGACCATGGCCGGACATCCCCCGGCCCTGCTGTTCTTCGCCGACTCCTTCACCTACCTCCGCGCGCCCGCCCCTGGAACGTTCCGACCTGCGGGTTACTCCATCTTCCTGCACGTGCTCCGCCCGGCGCACAGCCTGGCCCTGGTCACCGCGGCGCAGCACGTGATCGGGCTCGTCCTGGCAGTTTCGGTCTATGCATTACTACGCCGCCGCGGCCTGCCCGGGTGGGGCGCCACGCTGGCCGTCACGCCGCTGCTGTTCGATGAGTTCCTCATCCTCATGGAGCACATGGTGATGGCCGACGCGCTGTTCGCCGCGCTTGTGACGGGCGGCGTGCTCGCCCTGCTCAGCGGCTGGTACGGCACGGCCGGCCTGCTACTCGGAGCCGCCGCGCTCACCAGGACCATCGGCCTGCCGGTGCTCGTCCTCGGCGTTGCCTACCTGACGGCGCGCAGGGTGGGTCCGCGGCCGGTGCTGCGACTGGCGGCGGCCGGGCTGGCGCCGCTGGTGGCGTACTCCGCCTGGGCGTTCGCCGAGACCGGATCCCCGGCCCTGACCAGGGCGGACGGGATGTTCCTGTGGGCGCGGACCATGAGCTTCGCCGACTGCCGGATCATCAGGCCCGCTGACACCCGGCTCTGCACCGGCCAGCCCGCCGGGAAGCGGGCGGCGCCGCCGTTCTGGCTGTGGGGCGGGACGCTCGATCGCATCCCGGTCAAGGAGCGCAACGCGGTCGCCGGGCAGTTCGCCCGCGAGGCGATCGCCGCCCAGCCCGTGGCGTACCTGGCGGCCGTGGGCAGGGATCTCGGCGAGTTGCTGCGCTGGGAGCGCACCTCCGCGCGGGTGGTGCCCGGCAAGCGCAACCCGTACCAGTTTCCGCGCGAGGAACGGCCGGTGAAGGATCCCGGGCCCGCGAGCTACGAGCGGGGCCCCGCCGGCACGCGCCTCGTCGAGCCGTACGCCGGGTGGATGCGCGCCTACCAGCGCTTCGGCTACCTGCCGTATCCCCTGCTCACGCTGGCTCTGCTCGGCTCACTGGCGGCGGCGGTCATCAGGCGGCGGCCCGAGGCGCTGCTGCCCGGACTGGCGGCGGTGACGCTGGTGGCCGGCCCGCCGTTCGTGAGCGGATACGACATCCGATACGTGCTCGCGGCCGTCCCGCTGACCTGTCTGGCAATCGGGATGGTGACATTTCCTATTAGCCTGGGTCGCGGTCTCCCTAGGAAGAGAAGTTCTCGTGTCAGCACACCGCGCCCTGATCGTCACCCTGATACCCGCGATCGCGCTGCGCCTGCTGGCCGTCCTGGGCTATCCCCCGTCGCTGCTGTTCTTCGGCGACTCCTTCGCGTTCCTGAGTGAGAAGCTCGCCCCCGGCACCACCCGCCCGTCGGGCTACTCCCTGCTGCTGGCGCTGCTGCGCCCCGCGCACAGCCTCACGCTGATCACCGTCGCGCAGCACCTGCTCGGCCTGGCCCTCGCGGTCGGCGTCTACCTGCTGCTACGCCGCCGCGGCCTGCCCGGCTGGGGCGCCACGCTGCTGGTCACGCCCATCCTCTTCGACGAGTTCATGGTCCTGCTCGAACACATGATCATGGCCGACCTCGTCTTCATCGTGCTGGTCTGCGGCGCGATCACGCTTATCGTCTGGCGGGTGACCCCGGCCACCGCCGCCGTGGGCGGGCTGCTGCTCGGGCTCGCGGGCATCACCCGCACGGTCGGCCTGCCGCTGCTCATCCTCACCGCCGCTTACCTGCTCATCCGCCGGTACGGCTGGCGCCCGCTGGTGGCCCTCGTCGTGGCCGGGGCCGTCCCGCTCGGCGCGTACGCCACCTGGACCAAGGTCGAAAAGGGCAAGTTCGCGCTGACCGAGGCGGACGGCAACTTCCTGTGGTCCAGGACCATGAGCTTCGCCGACTGCGCGGTGATCAGACCGCCGGAGCGCCTGGCCGTGCTCTGCCCGAACATGCCGGTGGAACAGCGCCCCTACCCGCCGTACTGGCTGTGGGAGAGCTTCTCGCCCCTGCTCAAGGTGCCCGGCACCGCCAACCGCAACCAACTGGCCGGCGAGTTCGCCAGGAAGGCGATCCTCGCCCAGCCCGGCCCCTACCTCGGCGCGGTGGCCACCGACCTCACCAAGCTGCTGCGCTGGGAGCGCACCGCCGCGGCGGAGAAGACGCCCTACAAGTTCCCCGCCGCCGAGCGCCCGTTGAAAGGCTCGGTCAAGGAGATCGCCGAGTCCTACGAGGACGGCCCCGCCGCCACCCGCGTCGTCGAGCCGTTCGCCGGGTGGCTGCGCGCCTACCAGCGCTTCGGCTACCTGCCCTTCCCCGTGCTGATGCTGGGCCTGGCCGGCGCGCTGGGCGCCGCGCTGGTCCGGCGGCGCTGGGACGCGCTGCTGCCGGGCGTGGCGGCGCTCGCGCTGGCCGTCTCGCCGCCCTTCCTGGCCGCCTATGACGTGCGTTACGTCATCCCGGCGATTCCGCTGGTCTGCCTGGCACTAGGCTTGACCCTCGGCACCCGACCACCATCGCCATCGCAGGAGGACCCAAGTGGCGCGCGTCATCGTCGACGTCATGCTGAAGCCGGAGATTCTCGACCCGCAGGGGCAGGCGATCGCCCGAGCCCTGCCTAGGCTGGGCTTCGCCGGGGTCTCCGCCGTCCGTCAGGGCAAGCGCTTCGAGATCGAACTGGACGGCCCCGCCGACGAGGCGGCACTTGCGGACGTCCGAAAGATGGCCGAGACGCTCCTGGCCAACACCGTCATCGAGGACTACGTCGTGCGGGTTGAGGGGTAGAAGCGTACGTTTGGCACCAGAATTGCCCCTGGCGGCTTAAAGCCGGGTTTTGCTGTGCCACAATCCCACGGGCTTACCAATACTAAATAACAACAACGTGATTTTGCGGTTAGCCCTGATTTCTCGGGGAAACCTACTCCAGGTGACGTTCTGGCGCCGGGAGGGGTCCGGTGGATATTGAGTTCTCGTTGGCACTGCCTCGGGATGCGATCGGCATACCGATGGTCAGGCGAGTGCTCGGCGATGCTATGCGCTCACTCAGCGTAAGCGAAAGCTGCATCGCCGACATGCTGCTCGCCGTCTCCGAGGCATGTTCCAACGCGGTGCGGCACGGGGGTCCCGCCAACCGCTACGAGGTCACGGCCGCCATCGGCTATGGCCGGTGCGACGTCCGCGTCGCCGACAACGGCGGCGGGCTGCCCTCGATGCCCCTGCACTTCCCGCCTCCCGAGACCGAGAACGGCCGCGGCCTGCTGATCATGCGCTCCGTCGTGGACGAGATCTCCTTCGGCGTCACGCCCGGCCAGGGCACCACGGTCCACCTGCGCAAGCAGCTGGCGTGGGACGAGGCCGACACCCGGCCGCGCGAGCTCGCCGCCGTCTGACATTCCCCCCATTCCGTACGGCAGGCCGCCGCCTCGCCGTACCAGCGGCATGTCCGCATCCGGAGGCCCTCACAGAGGCACGCCCGCGCACCCGATAGATTGTGGGCACCGCCGCAGACCGCCATCCGCCAGCAAGAGATGGTGGCGCGCGCGTGCGCATCCTCGGAGGGACGAAGTCATGAGCGCTGCCCGAGTGGGCATTGTCACGTTTCCCGGCACACTCGACGACCAGGACGCGGCGAGAGCCGTGCGGCTGGCCGGTGCCGAGGCCGTTCCGCTGTGGCACGCCGACCACGATCTCAAGGGAGTGGACGCGGTCTTCCTGCCCGGCGGCTTCTCCTACGGCGACTACCTGCGGTGCGGGGCCATCTCCCGGTTCGCGCCGCTGATGGACGATCTGATCCCGGCGGCGAGGGCGGGCCTGCCCGTGCTCGGCACCTGCAACGGGTTCCAGATCCTGTGCGAGGCGCACCTGCTGCCCGGGGCGCTGACCCGCAACGCCTCGCTGCACTACGTCTGCCGCGACCAGCGGCTGCGCGTGGAGTCCGACCGGACCGCCTGGACCCACGACTTCGCGGCCGGTCAGGAGATCGTGCTGCCGGTCAAGCACGGCGAGGGGCGCTACGTCGCCTCCGACGAGACGCTGGCCGAGCTGGAGGCGGATGGCCGGGTGGTCTTCCGCTACCTCGGCAACCCCAACGGCTCGCTCAACGACATCGCGGGCATCACCAACGAGGCCGGAAACGTCGTCGGCCTCATGCCCCACCCCGAGCACGCGGTCGAAGACCTGGTCGGCGCCCCGTCGACCGACGGGCGCGGCTTCTTCACCTCCATTCTCAGGAAGCTGGTGAACTCATGACCGATTCGGTGAAGCGGGCCGCTGTGAGCCCCGATGAGGCGATGCCGTTCGCCGAGCTTGGGATGAAGCGGGACGAGTACGACCGGGTCAAGGAGATCCTGGGGCGCCGGCCCACCGGGTCCGAGCTGGCCATCTACTCCGTCATGTGGTCGGAGCACTGCTCGTACAAGTCCTCCAAGGTGCATCTGCGGCAGTTCGCCACCAAGGCGCCCAAGTCCGAGGCGCTGCTCGTCGGCATGGGCGAGAACGCCGGCGTCGTCGACATCGGCGACGGCTGGGCCGCCACGTTCAAGATCGAGTCGCACAACCACCCGTCCTACGTCGAGCCGCACCAGGGCGCGGCCACCGGCGTCGGCGGCATCGTGCGCGACATCATGTCGATGGGCGCGCGCCCGATCGCCGTCATGGACGCGCTGCGCTTCGGCGGCGCCCACCAGCAGGACACCAAGCGGGTGCTGCCCGGCGTCGTCGAGGGCATCTCCTCCTACGGCAACTGCCTCGGCCTGCCCAACATCGGCGGCGAGGTCGTCTTCGACCCCTGCTACATCGGCAACCCGCTGGTCAACGCCCTCTGCGTCGGCCTGCTGCGCAAGGACCAGATCAAGCTGGCCACCGCGCCGGGCCCCGGCAACAAGGTCGTGCTGTTCGGCGCCTCCACCGGTCCCGACGGCATCGGCGGCGCCTCGGTGCTGGCCTCGGCGACCTTCGAGGACGAGTCGCAGGCCAAGCGGCCCGCCGTACAGGTCGGCGACCCGTTCATGGAGAAGCTCCTCATCGAGTGCTGCCTGGAGCTCTACGCGGCCGACGTGGTCGTCGGCATCCAGGACCTCGGCGCGGCGGGCGTCTCGTGCGCCACCACGGAACTGGCCGCCAAGGGCACCGGCGGTATGCACGTCGACCTCAACCTGGTCCCGCTCCGCGATCCCTCGCTAAGGCCCGAGGAGATCCTGATGAGCGAGTCCCAGGAGCGGATGATGGCGGTCGTCACGCCGTCGGACATCCCGGCCTTCATGGCCATCTGCGAGAAGTGGGACGTGCCCGCCGTCGTCATCGGCGAGGTGACCGACACCGGCCGCCTGATCATGACCTGGGACGGCGAGGTCATCGTGGACATCCCGCCGGGCACCGCGGCCGACGACGGACCGGTGTACGAGCGGCCCTACCACGAGCCGGTCGGCCAGCCCGCGCTCAACGCCGACACCCCGGACCGCCTGGAGCGCCCGGACAACCTGCGGGCCGCGCTCCTGCAGCTCCTCGGCTCGCCGAACCTGGCCTCCAAGGAGTGGGTGACCTCCCAGTACGACCGGTACGTGCGCTCCAACACCGTGCTGGCCCAGCCGGCCGACGCGGGCATGCTGCGTATCTCGGAGGTGATGGCGGGCTCGGAGCCCACCACCCGCGGCATCGCGCTGGCCACCGACGGCAACGGCCGCTACGCCAAGCTCGACCCGTACGCGGGGGCGCAGCTCGCTCTGGCCGAGGCCTACCGGAACGTGGCCGTCACCGGAGCCAAGCCGCTGGCCGTCACCAACTGCCTCAACTTCGGCTCGCCCGAGGACCCCGAGGTGATGTGGCAGTTCGCCGAGGCGGTACGCGGCCTGGCCGACGCCTGCAAGATCCTCGGCGTACCGGTGACCGGCGGCAACGTCTCCTTCTACAACCAGACCGGCAGCACCGCCATCCACCCGACGCCGGTCGTGGGCGTGCTCGGCGTCATCGACGACGTGGCCAAGCGGGTGCCCTCGGGCTTCACCGCCGAGGGGCTGCGGGTCGCGCTGCTGGGTGAGACGAAGGCCGAGTTCGGCGGCTCCGAGTGGGCGCACGTGGCGCACGGCCACCTGGGCGGACTGCCGCCGGAGGCCGACCTCGTCGCGGAGGCGGCGCTGGCCACCGTGCTGGTCGAGGCGGCGCGGCGCGGGCTGCTGCGGGGCTCGCACGACCTGTCGGACGGCGGGCTCGGGATCGCGCTGGCCGAGGCCTGCCTGGCCGCCGGGGTCGGCGCGACGGTGTCGGCTTCGCTGACCGGGGACACGTTCACCGACCTGTTCAGCGAGTCGTCGGCGCGGGCGCTGGTGGCGGTCAGGCCGGAGGCGTTCGACGAGTTCGCGGCGCTGTGCGCGCGGCACGAGGTGCCCTGCTACGGGCTCGGCGTGACCGGTGGGTCTTCACTGGTCGTGGAGGGCGTGTTCGAGGTGCCGCTCGCGGAACTGCGCGAGACGCACGAGGGGACGCTGCCGGAGCTGCTGGGCTAGACGGTGGTTCCGAGGGGCCGGTGGCGTTCCCACCGGCCCCTCGGCGCGGGTCAGACCTTCTTGAGGCAGACCACGTAGACGGTGCCGTTGCCGCTGCCGCCGTGGGTGCTGGTCTCCGCGACGCTCCTGTCGTCGTTGTTGTTGTCCTTGGCGATCGTCACCGACCAGCTCTTGGAGCCCGAGGGCATGCTGCTGATGACGGTGTACCGGGTGGAGATGCCGGAGAAGCCGCCGCCCGTGACCACGTCGTTGCCCTTGCACGAGGCGGTGCCGGAGGTGTAGCCGATCGAGCTGGTCTCGGTGTAGGTCGTGTAGGTGCCGCCACCGCCTGTGCCGGGGTCACCCTTGGGCCCCTGGGGGCCGGTGTCACCCTTGTCGCCCTTGAAGCCGCGGGGGCCGGTCTCGCCCTTTTCGCCAGTCTTGCCGGGGGTGCCGGGCCTGCCGTCGTCGCCCTTGGGGCCCGCCGGCCCGGCCGGGCCGCGCTCGCCGTCCTTGCCGTTCAGGCCGTCCTTGCCGTCTGCGCCCTTGGGACCGGTCGCGCCGTCCTTGCCGTCTGCGCCCTTGGGGCCGGTGGCGCCGTCCTTGCCCGGGGCGCCGTCGGCGCCCTTCGGGCCCTGCGGGCCGGTGGCGCCCTTCAGGCCGGGCACGCCCTTGGGGCCCTGGGGGCCGGTCGGGCCGGTGGCGCCGGCCGGGCCGGCGGGGCCCGCTGGACCGCGCTCGCCCTGGGGGCCCTGGACGCCGGAGGTGCTGTGCCCGCCGCCGCCCCCGATGAGCACCCGGATCTCGGTCTTCCTGCAGGGCGTGGCCGGGTTGACGATGCGGGCGTACCGGGTCTTCTTGTGCACGCACGCGTGCACCTCGGCCGCCGAGGAGGTGGAAGCGGTGGCGACGCCACCGACGGTCAGCAGTGAGGCGGCCAGCGCGCCTGCGGCGGCGAGCGGGAGCACGCGAGTCTTGAGGGCCACGGTTGTCCTTCCAGGGGAATCTGATGCTCATGGTGAGCATGAGGTTCACGCTTCAACCGTTCCAACGGATGGCAAGAACCACATAACGTGTTCATAACTGACAGAGAGTGACGAACTGGGCTTACCAACTCTGACTGACGGACTGCGTAAAACGACGCACCGCTCTCCGCCGGACTTAGGGATAATCAGGACTGTTCGGGGCCCACGTCACTGCGGAGGCCGCACGTTGCCTACCGACCGTCCCTTCCTCCCGCCAGCCACCCAGCCGGTCAGAGCCGTCGTCTGGGCGATCCATCTAGCGCTGCCCCTGCTCGGACTCTGGCTTCTCCTCGCGCAGGAGAAGCTGAACATCATGTGGCAGCACAATCCCAGCCACTTCTGGATGATCCTCGCGGTCGCCGGACTCAACGTGACACTCGGCCTGATGGTCAGCGAGGCCTCGCGCCGGCGGCAGGACGCGCGGCTGTTCCTCGTGTCCATGGTGTTCCTGACCAGCGCCGGGTTCTTCTTCCTGCACGGCCTGGCCACCCCGCAGGTGATCCTTCCGGTCGGCTCGCTCGGGTTCGACATCGGGCAGCAGGTCGGGCTCACCCTCGCGGCCGGGTTCGCGTTCGCCTCCGCGCTGCCGCTGGGTGAGCGTGCGGCGGCGCGCGTACTGGAGGCGCAGCACGTCATCCGCGGCGCGCTGATCGGCTTCATGATCCTGTGGGGGCTGTCCTCACTGCTGCCCGGCCTCACCCCGCTCAGCGACCCGCCGCTCGGCGAGCACGCCGACTGGCTGGTCTGGGGCTCCATTCCAGGCGTCCTGCTGTACGGCGCCGCCACCGTCATGATGTTCCTGATCCACCGCAGACGCCCCGCGGCCATGCTGATCAGCCTGATCACCGCCTACGCGCTCCTGGGCGAGGCGATGCTGGCCGGGATGTCGCAGCTCAACTGGCACCTGACCTGGTGGCTCTGGCACATCCTGCTGACGCTGGCCTTCGTCTTCGTCGGCTACAGCTCGTACCTGAAGTTCCGCCGCGAGGGGTCGAGCGCGGGCCTGTTCGACGCCGTCGCCCTGTCGGCGACGGTGGCGCGCGTCAAGGCCGACTACGACCGCGCCCTGGAAGAGCTCGTCGAGCACGTACGGCGCGGCGAACCCCTGGCCGCCACCCGCCTGGCCGGCAAGTTCGACCTGACCGAGAGCCAGGCGGCCGTCCTGGACCGGGCCGGCGAGGCCCTGGCCAACGAGCGGCGGCTGTCGGAGCGCCTGGCCGCCCTCGTGGACGTCAGCGCCCAGACCCGGGTCGGCCTGCCGGAGACGGAGCTGCTGGCCACCGCGCTGGAACGGGTCCGCCAGGCGTACGGGGACGTCAGGATCGGCCTGGTCTCCGACGGGCAGGTGGACATCGGCTCCCGCGAGTACGTCTTCGAGGGGCACGCCCCGGTCCACCGGGACCAGCTCGTCGCCTACCCGCTGACCGTGAAGGGGCATCTGGCCGGGGCGCTGGAGGTGCCGCTGGGCCGTACCGCGCAGGATGAGGCGCTCGCGGCCACGCTGGCGGGACAGCTGTCGATCTCGCTGGAGAACGCCCGCCTCTACCACGAGCTCAACACGTTGTTCCGGCAGTACATGTCGCCCGACGTGGCCAACGCGCTGCTCGCCGATCCGGACCAGGCGGCGCTCGGCGGGCAGCTCAAGCAGCTCACGGCGTTGTTCGCCGACCTCAAGGGGTTCACGACGTTCTCCGAGCGGGTCACGCCGGGCGAGATCGTGGAGATGCTGAACCGGTACCACACCGCCGCGGTGCCGTGCATTCTCGACAACGGCGGCACGATCGTGCAGTTCGTCGGGGACGCGCTGCTGGCGTTGTTCAACGCGCCGGCCACCCAGCACGACCACGCGGCGGCGGCCTGCCGGGCGGCGCTGGCGATGCAGGAGGCGGCGGAGGTGATCGCCGCCGAGAGCCGGGGCGCGGACGTGGAGTGGCCGACGTTCCGTGTCGGGGTCAACACCGGTCCCGCGCTGGTGGGCAACATCGGCAGCCCGGAGCTGCGCGGGTTCAACGCGATGGGCGACTGCGTGAACGTGGCCGCGCGGCTGCAGGGTGTCGCGGAGCCCGGCTCGGTGGTCATCGGCGCGACCACGCTGGCCCAGCTCGGCGCCGGCGTGGCGACCCGGTCCCTGGGAAGGCTGGAGCTCAAGGGCAAGGATGAGCGGGTGGAGGCCCACGTTCTGCTGACAATGCCATAGAAGGGGCGGCGGCCGTACAGTCATAATCGCGGCATGAACCCAGAGCCTGGCGAGTTCACCTCCTTGCTCACCCCGGAAGAGATCGCCGCGCTGCGCGCGGCGGGCCGGCCGCGCCGATGGGAGCGCGGCACGACCGTCATGACAGAAGGCGACACCTCCGACTGGGTGCTGGTGCTGACCGAGGGCCGGGTCAAGTGCTCATCACACACCAGCAGCGGCACCGAGGTCGTGCTGGCCATCCGCGGGCCTGGCGCGCTGATCGGCGAGATGTCGTCGATCGACGGCTGGCCGCGCTCGGCCACGGTGGCGGCGCTGGAGCCGATCGAGGGCATAGTGGTGCAGGACTTCCCCGCCTACCTGCGCGAGCACGGGCGGGTGGCGGTGCTCCTCATGCAGTCGGTCACCGAGAAGCTGCGCGACGCCGACCGCAAGCGGATCGAGTACGGGGCGTTCGACACGACAGGGCGGGTGGCGACCCGGCTGATCGAGCTGGCCGAGCGCTACGGCGAGAAGACCAACAGCGGGGTACGCGTGGCGCTGCCCCTGTCCCAGGACGAGCTGGCCGGCTGGACCGGCGCCTCGCGGGAGGCGGTCAGCAAGGCGCTGCGCTCGCTGCGCGACCGCGGGCTGATCGAGACCGGGCGGCGGCGGGTGATCATCCACGACCTGGAGGGGCTGCGCAAGCGGGCCAGGTGAAAGCGGACGTACGTCGTACGTCATAGTGGGGGGCATGGTCGCGGTCTCCCCCGATTACGCCAGCCGCCTCCGGTATGCCTGGAAGGTCGTGTCGGTCACCAGTCTCGGGCTTGTCCTGATCGGCATCGCCGGGAGCACGCTCAACGTGGCGCTGCCCGCGGTCGTCCGGCACTTCCGGGCGGGGCCGTTCGAGTCGGGCTGGATCCTGCTGGCGTTCCTGCTGGTCAACACCGCCAGCCTGGTCTTCTTCGGCCGGGTCGCCGACCTGCTCGGGCGGCGGGAGATCTATCTGGCCGGGTTCGCGCTGTTCACCGTGGCCTCGCTGCTGGCCGGGTTCTCGCCGAACGTGTGGTTCCTGGTGGCGATGCGGGTCGTACAGGCCATCGGCGCCGCCATGATCCTGGCCAACGGGACCGTCATCATCACCGACGCCTTCCCGCCCGACCGGCTCAGCCAGGGCATGGGCGTCTACATCGGCACCCTCTCCGTCGCCCAGCTCGCCGGCCCCACGCTGGGCGGCCTCATCGCCGACACAGCGGGCTGGCAGTGGATCTTCTGGGTGAACGTGCCCGCCGGGGTGATCGCGCTGGCGTGGGGCGCGGTGACGCTGCGCAAAATGCCGCGCGGGCCGCGCGAGCCGGTGGACGCGCTGGGCAACGTGCTGGTGTTCGCCGCCCTGTCCGCGGTACTGCTGGCGTTGTCGGAGGCCGGTTCCCGTGGCCTGTCCAGCCCCGTCGTGCTCACCGGCGCCGCCGTCTTCCTGGTGCTGGCCCCGCTGATCGTGGTCGTGGAACGGCGGGCCTCGCACCCGGTGCTCAACATGGGGCTGTTCGCGGGGCGGATGCTGGCCTGCGCGAACCTGGCCTCTTTCTGCAACGCTCTGGCCCGCTCGGCGCTGATCCTGGTGGTCGCCCTGTACTTCCAGTCCGCCCGCGGCCTGGACGCCTTCACCGCCGGTCTGAGCGTCCTGCCGGTGCCCGTGGGCATGGCGCTCGCCTCGCCCATCGCCGGGGCGCTCGGGCGCCGCCTGTCTCCGCACGCGCTGTCGATCGGGGGGTCGGTGTTCAGCGCCCTGGGTCTCGGGACGCTGATGCTGACGGCGGATCCGGCCACGCCGTACTGGATCATCGGGGTGGGGCTCTTCCTGGCCGGGTGCGGGAGCGGGACGTTCCTGACCGGCAACACCACGCAGGTGATGTCCGCGCTGCCCGCCGGCAGCCTCGGGGTGGTGAACGGCTTCCGCATCATGGTCATGAACGTGGGGGTCGTGCTGAGCGTGGGCCTGTCGCTGAGCCTGATCACCAGTGCGGTGGGGCCGGAACTGCGCGACCAGGTGTACGCGGCCACGCTGTCCAAGCTGTCACCCGTGGCCGTGGACCAGCTCATGACCGGTTTCCAGCGCGCCTACACCGTCCTGTTCGCCGTCGCCCTCCTCGGCACCCTCCTGGCCGTCCTCGCCCGCAACCCCAAGCCGTAACGTCTCACGCGATCCTGCGGACGTTCAGGGAACACCTGCTTGAGCAGGCGAACGAGGATGCCGAACGACTGCGAGACGACCCAGACGACCAGGCCGAGATGCTGGCGATCCAGCGCTTCATGGGAGTCACGGAGTGATCTTCGGGGTCAGGCGAGTTCGGTGGACAGGCGGGACTCGACGTCGCGGTAGCGCGCGACCGGGATGAGGTGGACGCCGTCGTACGCGCCGGAGTCGCGGATGGCCAGCACGTGCTCGCAGGCCGCCTCAACACCGGCCATGCGGTCGGCGGCCAGGGCGGTGAACATCGACTCGGGGATCGCGATGTCGGGGATGGCGCCGGCCAGGCGGCGCGCGTGCGACTCGCTGGCCAGGACCATGACGCCGGCGTAGACGGGCACGTCGACGGGGTTGGCCTCGCGCCAGCGCAGCAACGTGTCCAGGTCGAAGCTGACCTGGACGAACAGGAAGTCGGCCGCGCGCTTCCACGCGGGGAGCGGGCGGTGCCCGGCCGCCGCGCCGACCTTGAAGTCCGGGGAGAACGCCCTGGCCTCGTCGATCATCGAGCGGACCGTGAGGTCGCTGGTGCGGTTGCCGCTCGTCGGCTTGTCGCCGAAGACGAACAGAAACTGGTCGACCCCGTACGCGGCGGCCGTCAGCAGGTCGCGGCGGAAGCCGAGCAGGTTGCGGTCGCGGGAGTTCAGGCAGGCGATGCTGCGCCCTCCCATGGCCTCCACCTCGTGCGCGACCGCGACCGACGAGACCGTGGCGCGGCCGATGTGGTTGTCGGGGATGAGGAAGGAGTGGGCGATCTTGCTCAGCGTGCCGATCTGGTGCCTGACGTGCTTCAGATCGGGCTTGGTGGGCGGTTCGATCTCGCAGATCAGCTCGAAGGTCATGTCCGTGATCCTGCCAGGGCGGCGATGCCGCTGAGGATCAGCTCGACGCCGAAGGAGTCGTAGAAGCCGGGGTCCAGGTCGCCGACCATGGGCGCGGCCATCGCCACGATGTTCGGGTAGCGGTCGGCGGGAAGCGACTCCAGGCCCACCCGCTTGACCCTGAGCATCTCGCTCGCCTGCTCGGGGGTGCAGGCGGCGCGGAAGTGCACCGGGGCGTCGGCGATGGCGATGGCGCTCTGCAGGATGTACTTGGTGATCAGGCAGCTCTCCTCCACGCCGAACCCGCCCTCGCGGGCCAGGCCGAGCGCCAGGTCCCAGACGGCCAGGAACCGCGGCACCTGGGTCTGGTCGGTCTGCTCCAGCACGTTCTTGGCGCACGGGTGCCGGCGCAGCGTCCTTATCAGGCCCTCCACGAGGTCGCGTAGCTGGTCGAGCCAGGGCCGCCCGTCGTCGTGGCCGACCTGGAACCCGGCGATCAGGTGGTCGGCCATGCCGATGAGCAGCAGTTCCTTGTTCTTGAAGTGCCAGTAGAGCGCCATCGGCGTGACGCCCAGGTCGGTGGCCAGCCGCCGGATCGTGACCGCGTCGAGTCCTTCGTCGTCGCCGATCTCCAGGGCGCGTTCGACGATCGCCTCGGCGCTCAGTTTTCCCATCACGGTTGACAACTATACGCCGTACAAGGTCTCCTGTACGTCGTACAAGTACGGCGTACAGGAAGGAATGATCATGCGCAGATGGTGGGCCCTGGGCGCTGTGACGCTCGGGACGACGATGACCTACCTGGACAACAACATCCAGAACACCGCACTGCCGACGATCCAGCGGGAGCTCGGTCTCACGATCTCCGGGCTGGAGTGGATCACGACCGCGTACATCCTGGTCTTCGCCGGACTCATGCTGGTCGGCGGGAGGCTGGCCGACCTGTTCGGCGCGCGGCGGATCTTCCTGGCCGGGCTGTCGCTCTTCACGCTCTCGTCCCTGGCGGCGGGCCTGTCGGAGTCCGGCGGCACGCTGATCGCCGCCCGCGCCGCCCAGGGCGTCGGGGCCGCGCTGCTCACGCCGACCTCGTTGGCGCTGCTGTCGCAGATCTTCCGCGACCCCGCCGAACGCGGCAGGGCCGTCGGCATCTGGAGCTCGGCCGGCGCCCTCTCGATGGCGCTCGGCCCGGTCACCGGCGGCTTCATCAGCGAGTACCTGCACTGGGGCTGGATCTACCTGATCAACGTGCCGCTCGGCGTCGCCACGTTCTGGCTGGCCTGGTGGGCGGTGCGCCCCGCATTCCAGCCGGTACGGCACAGCCTCGACCTGCCCGGCCTGGCCAGTTCCACGATCGCCCTGTTCGCCCTGACCTTCGCGCTCATCGAAGGTTCGTCGGCCGGCTGGACCTCGCCTCTGATCCTGGCCGCCTTCGCCGTCGCCCTGGCCGGCGCCGTGTTCTTCGTGCTCGTGGAGTCCCGCTCGGCCGAGCCGATGATCGACGTGTCGCTCTTTCGCGACCGGGTCTTCAGCGGCGGAATCCTGAGCATGGGCGTCTGGTCGTTCGGCGTGTTCGGCATCTACTTCTTCAGCGCGCTGTGGCTGCAGAACGTGCTCGGCTTCTCCCCCACCGAGGCGGGCGCCGCGTTCGTGCCGATGGCGCTGGTCATGGCCGTCGTCGCCCTCCTGTCACAGCGGCTGGCCCGGCTCATCGGCATCGGCCCCACCGTGGCCCTCGGCCTCGTGCTGATGGCGGCGGCCATCTTCATGCTCTCCGGAGTGGGGGCCGACGGCCGCTACCTCGACGTGCTGCCCTGGTTCCTGGTCTACGGGATCGGCGGCGGCATGCTGGTGCCGCTGACCACCGCCGTCCTCGACGCGCTGCCGGAGGGACGCTCGGGCGTCGCCTCCGGTGTGCTGAACGTCTCCCGGGAGGTGTTCGGGCTGCTCGGGATCACCGTGCTCGGCGCGATCCTGACCTCCCGGCAGAGCGGCAGCGGCCTGGCCCCGCTGCCCGCCTTCCTCGACGCCTACCAGTTCACGCTGGTGATCGCGGCGGTCATCGTGCTGGTCGGGGTGCCGGTGAGCCTGTCGGCCATGCGGCGGCGGCCCCGTACGCCCGATCATGCCGCGGCGGAGATGGCCGGGTCGGCGAACTGAGTGCGATAGAGCTCCTCGTAGCGGCCACCCGCGGCCAGGAGTTCCTCGTGCGTGCCGCGCTCGGCCACCCGGCCGTCCTCGATCACCAGGATCTGGTCGGCGGCGCGGATCGTGGACAGGCGGTGCGCGATCACCACGGCGGTCCGGCCGTCGAGCGCCTCGGCCAGCGCCGCCTGCACGGCCGCCTCGCTCGTGGAGTCGAGCGCGGCGGTGGCCTCGTCCAGGATCACCACCTGCGGCTTGGCCAGCAGCAGGCGGGCGATGGTCAGGCGCTGGCGCTCGCCGCCGGACAGGCGGTAGCCGCGTTCGCCGACCACGGTGTCCAGCTTGTCCGGCAGCGACTCGATGAGGGTGGACAGACGGGCCCGGCGCAGGGCGTCCCAGATCTCCTCGTCGGTGGCCTCAGGGCGGGCGAAGAGCAGGTTGCCGCGGATGGAGTCGTGGAAGAGGTGGCCGTCCTGGGTGACCATGCCGAGGGTCTCGCGGATGGAGTCGGCGCTCAGGTTGCGTACGTCGACGCCGCCGAGCCGTACCGTGCCTTCGTCGACGTCGTAGAGGCGCGGCAGGAGCTGCGCGATCGTCGACTTGCCCGCGCCCGAGGAGCCCACCAGGGCGATCATCTGGCCGGGTTCGGCGGTGAAGGAGATGCCGTGCAGGACCCGCTCGCCGCCGCGGGAGTCGAGCGTCGCGACCTCCTCAAGCGAGGCGAGGGAGACCTTGTCAGCCGAGGGGTAGGCGAAGCGCACGTCGTCGAACTCCACCGTCACCGGCCCATCGGGTACGGCCCGCGCCCCCGGCCTGTCCTTGATCAGCGGCTCCAGGTCGAGCACCTCGAAGACCCGCTCGAAGCTGACCAGGGCGCTCATGACGTCCACGCGGGCGCTGGCCAGGCTGGTCAGCGGCGCGTACAGGCGGGTCAGCAGCAGCGCCAGAGCCACCACCGAGCCGGGGTCGAGACTGCCGCTCAGGGCGTAGAAGCCGCCGAGGCCGTAGACGAGCGCCAGGGCGAGGGCCGAGACGAGGGTGAGGGCGGTGACGAAGAAGTACTGGGTCATCGCGGTGCGCACGCCGATGTCGCGCACCCGCCTGGCCCTTGCGGAGAACTCCGCCGATTCCCTGGCCGGCCGTCCGAACAACTTCACCAGCGTCGCGCCGGGCGCCGAGAACCGCTCGGTCATCTGGGTGCTCATGGCCGCGTTGTGGTCGGCGGCCTCGCGGCGCTGGTCGGCGATCCTGAGGCCCATCCTGCGGGCGGGCAGCACGAAGATCGGCAGCAGGAGCAGCGCCAGCAGCGTGATCTGCCAGGAGATGCCGATCATGACCGTCAGGGTGAGCACGAGTGTGACCACGTTGCCGGCGACGCTGGAGAGTGTGTCGGTGAAGGCGCGCTGGGCGCCGATGACGTCGTTGTTCAGCCGGCTCACCAGCGCGCCGGTGCGCGTCCTGGTGAAGAAGGCGATCGGCATGCGCTGGACGTGGTCGAACACCGCGGTACGCAGGTCGAGGATCAGCCCCTCGCCCAGCCCGGATGACAGCCAGCGGCTGATCAGGCCGAGCCCGGCCTCGGCCAGCGCCAGGCCGGCGATGAGCACGGCCAGCCAGATCACCACGCTGAGGGGCTGCGCCTTGACGATGGCGTCCACCACCCGGCCCGCCAGGACGGGGGCCAGGACGGCCAGGCCCGCCATCACCACGCTGAGCGCCAGGTACACGGCGATCCTGCGGCGGTGAGGGCGGGCGAAACCGCCTATCCGTTTCAGCGTGGCCTTGGACAGTCGTCTTCGGTCACGCTGGTTGTTGTTCATCGAGTACAGCTGGTGCCAGGCGGTCATCTCCATGCTCATGGGTAGACCGTAAGAGCTCAACCAAACTTGAGGTCAAGCCGTTTTCAGGAGCCGATCTTGCGGCCCCTGCCGTGCCAGACGACGGCGACCGACGGGCGGGGCTGCTCGCCGTCGGGCCAGCGGCTGGCGGGGTTGTCCGGGGTGGCGCCGTCGATCTCGCCCGGGTGCTGGACCGCGACGAAGACGCTGCGCTGGTCGTCGGTGACCATCGGGCCGCAGGTCTCCGCGCCCACCGGCACCGTGAGGAACTGGCGGACGTGCCCGCGCTCACGGCCGCGCATCGGCGTGACGAACAGGCCGTCGTTGGCGCCCAGCGCGTTGCCGTCCGTGGAGATCCACAAGTTGCCGTCGCGGTCGAAGGCCAGGTTGTCCGGGCAGGAGATCGGCGAGACCTTCGTCTTGTCGTACCCGGCGAAGTAGGTCGAGGCGTCGTTCGGGTCGCCGCAGACCAGCGGCAGCGACCAGGCGAAGCCGTTGCCGCGGCCCTCGACGATCTCCAGCACGTGGCCGTGCTTGTTCGACGGGCGCGGGTTGGCCTCGTCCACCTGGGCGGGGGTACGGGCGGTGTTGTTGGTCAGCGCCACGTAGACCGCGCCGGTGACCGGGTTGCGCTCCATGTCCTCGGGCCGGTCCATCTTGGTCGCGCCCACCTTGTCGGCGGCGGTACGCGTGTAGATCAGCACCTCGGCCGCGCTCATCCCCTGCACGTGCGACTCGTCGCCGGACACCAGCGGGATCCACTCGCCGGACCCGTCGAAGGCGCCGTCGGCGGGCAGCTTGCCGGAGCCGTCGATCTCCTCCTTGGGGCTGTCGCCGCTGAACTTGGCCACGTACAGCGTGCCCTCGTCGAGCAGCGTGCGGTTGTGCCGGTCGAAGCCCGGGATGTAGCGCTTCTTCGAGACGAACTTGTAGATGTACTCGAAGCGCGAGTCGTCGCCCATGTACACCACGAGGCGGCCGTCACGCGAGATCGAGGTGGTGGCGGCCTCGTGCTTGAAGCGGCCGAGCGCGGTGCGCTTGAGCGGCGTCGAGTCCGGGTCGAACGGGTCGATCTCCACGATCCACCCGAACCGGTTGGCCTCGTTCGGGTGCTTGGCCAGGTCGAAGCGCTCCTCGACCTTGTCGAAGCGGCGGTTGGACGCCTGGATGTTCGTCGGGATCGTGTAGCGGGCGATGTTGGGGTTGTTCTTGTCGCCGTTGACGAAGTACTGGTCGAAGTTCTCCTCGGCGGTCAGCACCGTGCCCCAGGGAGTGGTGCCGCCGGCGCAGTTGTTCAGCATGCCGACCGGCTTGCGGCCGGCCGGGTCGGCCGCCGTCTTGAGCAGGTCGTGGCCCGCGGCGGGACCGGTGAAGCGCATCGGGGTCTGCGCGGTGACACGCCGGTTGTAGCGCCGCCGCCCCTTCGTCACCAGCTTCCACTCACCGGTGCTCCGGACGCGCTCCACCTCCACGACCGAGCCGCCGTGCGCGGCCAGCGCGATCTTGATCTGCTCGGGGGTCGCCGTCGCCGCCGTGTACCCGCGGAACATCAGCGACTCGTCGGTGTACTCGTGGTTGACCCAGAGCAGCCCGCGGTTGCGCCCCATCTCGAAGAGCGTCACGAAGTCGCAGTTGTAGCCGAACTGCTTGGCCTGCGCCTCGGCCGTCTGGTTGTCGAAGTCGAAGTCGGGGGCGTCGGGCAGCACCGGGTCGCCCCAGCGGACCACGACGGAGGAGCGGTAGCCGTCCGGGATGCGCAGCGCGTCGTCCTTGTTCGGCGGCACCGGCGTGAAGCGCAGGTCACCGTGGTGCCATCCGGCCGCGGACAGCTCTCCGTCCGGCTCCGCGGGATCCGCCATCGCGGGTACGGCTCCCGCCACACCCGCCCCGACCACCAGCGCGCCCAGGGCACCCGCGCGCAGGGCGCCGCGACGGGACAGGGCTTCGGTGGCGATGTCACTGAAGTAGGCGTTGCCGCTGCGGTTGGCGACGTCGTGCGCGCACGCGTTGCCGCATCGGAACATGCACGTCAGGGCCGACCGGCCGCCCTTGTGCGAGTCGTTGAGCAGGGGCAGCAACACGGGGTTCCTCCAAGGTGGTGCGCAATCGTTCCGCCGGGACGCTACGGCCGCATTCGGAACCGCCGGTGAACGACGGTCACCGCCTCGATGAACGCTGGCTGGGGGTACGTGGGGGTCGGGGCTGGAGAATAGGGGGATGGCAGCCAGGAAGATCGACCCCGACAAGCTGAGGGCCGCGCTCGACGCGCAGCTGATCGCCAACGACCAGCCGGAATACGACGGCCCCGCGGCCGGGCTCGCCGACACGTTGGTCGGGGCCGTGGTGACCGCCTACGACCGGGGGTCCGCTCCCGAGCGCGCCGCCGAGCGGCTGGCCGTGCGGTATCTGCTGGAACGGCTGGCGTCCGGGGCACCGGGGCGGACCGTTGAGGTCAGGGTGCCGCCGCACGCCGCCGTGCAGGCGATCGAAGGACCCAGGCACACCCGGGGGACGCCGCCCAACGTGGTCGAGACCGACGCGCGGACCTGGATCGACCTGGCGCTCGGCCGGATCGGGTGGGACGAGGCGATGGCGAAGGGCGCCGTCTCAGCGAGCGGCGCCCGTGCCGACCTATCCGAATTCCTCCCCCTCTGACGTCAGGGGGTGCTCCACGGGAGCTTGTTCTGCACGCAGCGCTCGCTGAGCTGCGGCGGCAGGTTGGCGCACTCCGAGAAGTAGGCGCGGATCGCGAAGAACCCGCACACCGCCAGGACCAGCGTGGCGATGCCCAGGCCGATGCCGGTCCAGGACATGCCCTTGCTGCCGCCCTTGGACAGCGCGACCGCGCCGAGCACGATCGCGATGATCGCGGTGAGCACGCCGGTGAAGCACACCAGCAGCAGGAACACGCTCGCCACACCCAGCACCAGCGACGCCACCGCCAGGCCGTTGCCGGGCTTCTTGGGCTGCCAGTCCGGCTGGTACGGGCCGGGGCCGCCGGTGGGCGGGGTGTAGGCGCCGCCTCCGGCGGGTGGGTAGGCGGGGCCGCCGGGGGCGCCGCCGTACGGGCTGGACGGGGTGGAGCCGGGGACCGACGGGTCGGCGCCGCCGTACGGGGAGGCGCCGGGGACCGGGCCTTCCGCCGGACTCTGGGCGGCGGCCGCATAGGGATCCCGAGGCGGCCCCGCCCCATAGGGCACCTCCCCCGCACCCGCCCCTTGACCACCCGCACCCTGGCCACCGGCACCCTGGCCACCCGTGCCTTGACCGCCGGTGCCCTGATCGCCTTGACCCTGACCGCCCTGACCGCCCTGACCGCCCTGACCGCTTTGACCGCCCTGACCGCCCTGACCGCCCTGACCGCTCTGGCCGCCTGGGGCTGTGGCGCCGAAGGCCGCGCCCGCCGCGGCGCCCGCGGCGGCGGCACCTGCCGCACCTGCCGCACCTGCCGCACCTGGGCCGGCGGGTGTTCCGCTGCCCGGGGTGCCGCCTTCCGGGTACTCGCCGTACGTGGCGCCGGTGCCGTACTCCTTGGGGCCGCCCTCGTACGGGCTGGCCGGAGCGAACGTCGGGCGTTCCGGCGGCGTGGGCGGGTCGTAGCGCGACGGCTGCGGGCCCGATGACGACGAACTGCCCGGCCCCTCCCAGCTCGACGCCGGCGACGAACTCTCCCAGCCCGGGTAAGAAGGCGTCGAGCCCGGGACCTGGTACGCCTGCGTCTCCCCCGCTCCCGGCTGCTCGGAACCCTGCGGCTCCGGCGCGTCCCAGGACCGGGTGGGCTCGGGTGTCCCGGCCGGAGGCGTGTCGTCGCGTGCCCACTCCGGGATCTCGTACGCGGTGGTGCGCTCGGTGTCCTGCGGCGCGGGCACGTCCGGCTCGTTCCACGGGGACGGCTCAGGCGGCGGCGGTGGCGGTGGCACGGTCGGCGGCACCACGGGCGGCACCGGCGTGATCGGCTCCTCGGCCGCCGCGCCTCCCCACGCCTCGGGCTCCCCCGCCCCACGCTCTTCCCGTCCGCCACCGCCCTGCCCGTAGGGGCTGCTCTCAGCCTGACCGCCCTGTCCGGGCGTGTCGTAGGGAGAGGGCTCGCCGTTGGAGGCGGGCTCCTGCCGCCCGTACGGCGGCGCCGCGGTCTCGTCCTCGCCGGGCACCGTCTCCTCCACCCACCACGAGGCGGGCTGCTCGTCGGAGTCGGGCGGCTCGGGCAGGTCGTCGTCCGGCCCGGCCGCGCGCGGCTGCGAGGGCGGCGGCGAGGGCGGTGCGGGCGGCGGCGACGGCTGGTCTGGCGCGTCTGGTGCGGGACGGCCTTGCGCAGGTGGGCGCGGCTCGTCCGGGTCCCCAGGTGTGGTCACGTCTGCGTCTCCCGACGGGGTCGTCATAGCCGGATACCCCACCTTCGCGCGCGTCCGGTCCCGGCAACCGCGCGACACGGTAAGAGTCCGCCCACGGTTGCTTCATGTTGCGCCAAAACCGCTGGCGGCGGGCAAGATGAAGGCATGCTCGACGAGACCCTCACCTACGCGCTCATCAAGATCACCAAGGTGCACCGCTACCGGGTGGCGGCCGAACTGAGCGAGCTGGGCCTGCACGTGGGCCAGGAGATGCTGCTCAACCAGTTGTGGCGCGAGGACGGGCTGTCGCAGAGCGAGCTGATCGCCCGGCTGGGCGTGGAGCCGCCCACGGTGACGAAGACGATCCAGCGCCTGGAGCGGGCGGGGTTCGTGCGCCGTACGCCGGACCCGAAGCGGCCCCGGCTGAGCCACGTCCATCTGACGGAGGCGGGCAAGGCGTTGCGGGCGCCGGTGGAGGAGATCTGGGAGCGCAACGACCGCGAGGTGCTGGCCCAGCTCGCCCCGGAGGACCGCGCGACGATGGTCAGATTGGTCGGCCAGCTGTGGGCCTGCCCTTCCGCCGAGGGCGAAACTCCCTTGCACCGTTGCGATTAGCCGACTAATTAGTTGGCTAAGAACAACGAATGGAGTCCTCATGCACGTTCTCGTCACCGGCGGCTCGTCCGGCATCGGCGCCGCCACCGCCCGCGCGTTCGGCCGCGCCGGGCACCGTGTCACCCTGACCTACAAGTCCGGCCCCGACCGTGCCGAACGGGTCGTGAAGGAAATCGAGCAGGCCGGCGGGACGGCGGCGGCCGTACACCTGGATCTGGGTGAGCACGGGAGCGTCCGGGCGGCGGTCGCCGCGGCGGGGCCGTTCGACTCGGTGATCGCCAACGCGGTGATGTGGGGCGGGGACGCGCCCAGGACGGAGAGTTTCGAGGAGATTCCGATCGAGCACTGGAGCGAGATGCTCCACGCCAACGTGCTCGGCAACGTGGTGCTCGCGCAGTCCGTGTTGCCCGCGATGCGGGAGCGGGGTTTCGGACGGGTCGTTCTGGTCTCCTCGGGGATCGCCGAGGAGGGTACACCCGGCGCCGGCCCGTACGGCACCGCCAAGATGGCCCTGCACGGCCTGGCCCGCACGCTGGCCTGGCAGGCGGGCATGGACGGCGTCCTGGTGAACGTGGCCGCCGTCGGCCTGACCAGGACGGACAGCAGTCCGATCCCCGGGCAGGTGTTCGACGCGGTGGCCGGCCGTACACCCAGCAAGAGGTTGTCCACCGCGGACGACGTGGCGGCGCTCCTGCTCTTCCTCGGTTCAGCCGCCAACCACAACCTCACCGGCGAGATCATCCGAGAAGGGTCGAACGCGGCACGATCCGCCCATGTCACCTGATCTCGCACCCGGGTGTGCGAGCACGGAAGTGGCCGACCTAAACTGAGGTACGTGCTGAAGGGCGACGGCCGGCTCGGCCATGACCTGGACCCCCAAGACCGTGCTCCCAAGGATGCCTGCGGTGTCTTCGGCGTGTGGGCCCCAGGCGAGGAAGTATCCAAACTCACCTACTACGGGCTGTACGCGTTGCAGCACCGCGGCCAGGAGTCCGCGGGCATCGCGGTCAGCGAGGGCAGCAGGATCCTCGTCTACAAGGACATGGGGCTCGTCGCCCAGGTCTTCGACGAGTCGGTGCTCGGAACCCTGCGCGGTCACCTGGCCATCGGCCACTGCCGCTACTCCACCACCGGTTCCAGCGTCTGGGAGAACGCTCAGCCCACGCTGAGCTCCACCGACCAGGGCGGGCTCGCGCTCGCCCACAACGGCAACCTGATCAACACCCCGGTCCTGGCCCAGCGCCTTGAGCCGGGCACCACCAGGGCCACCACCGACACCGAGGTGCTCACCACCCTGCTCGCGCAGGACCGCAGCCGCTCCATCGAGGACGCCGCCGCGGAACTGCTCCCGCAGGTGCTCGGCGCCTACTCGCTGGTGTTCATGAACGAGAAGACCCTCTACGCGGCCCGCGACCCGCAGGGCATCCGCCCGCTGGTCCTGGGCCGCCTGGAGCGGGGCTGGGTCGTCGCCTCGGAGACGGCCGCGCTCGACATCGTCGGCGCCACGTTCGTGCGCGAGGTCGAGCCGGGCGAGCTGCTGACCATCGACGAGCGCGGCGTGCGCTCGCGCAGGTTCGCGGTCGCCGAGCCGAAGGGCTGCCTGTTCGAGTACGTCTACCTGGCCCGCCCCGACACCACGATCGCCGGGCGCGGCGTGCAGGTCACCCGCGTCGAGGTCGGCAGGGTGCTGGCCCGCGAGCACCCGGTCGAGGCCGACCTGGTCATCCCGACACCCGAGTCGGGCACCCCCGCCGCCGTCGGCTACGCCGAGGAGTCCGGCATCCCCTACGGCCAGGGCCTGGTCAAGAACTCCTACGTCGGCCGCACGTTCATCGAGCCGTCGCAGACCATCCGCCAGCTCGGCATCCGGCTCAAGCTCAACCCGCTGCGCGAGGTCGTGGAGGGCAAGCGGCTGGTCGTCGTCGACGACTCGATCGTGCGCGGCAACACCCAGCGCGCGATCGTCAAGATGCTGCGCGAGGCGGGCGCGCGCGAGGTGCACGTGCGCATCTCCTCCCCGCCGGTCTCCTGGCCGTGCTTCTACGGCATCGACTTCGCCACCCGCGCCGAGCTGATCGCCGGCTCGCTGTCGGTGGAGGAGATCAGGGCCTCCCTGGGCGCCGACTCGCTCGGCTACATCTCCCTGGAAGGCCTGACCGAGGCCACGACCATCCCCGCCGACCGCCTCTGCCGCGCCTGCTTCGACGGCAGCTACCCGATCCCGATCGACCAGGACAACGTCGGGAAGTACGTGTTGGAGAGCACCAAGTGACCACCTACGAGGCCGCCGGGGTCGACATCGCGGCGGGCGAGCGCGCCGTCGAGCTGATGAAGGCCAAGGTCGCGCGCTCGCGCCGGCCCGAGGTGGTCGACGACGCCAGCGGCTTCGCCGGGTTGTTCGACGCCTCGTTCCTGCTGCGTTACAAGCGGCCGCTGCTGGCCACGTCGACCGACGGCGTGGGCACCAAGGTCATGATCGCGCAGCAGTACGGCAAGCACGACACCATCGGCATCGACCTGGTCGGCATGGTCCTCGACGACCTGGTGGTCTGCGGCGCCGAGCCGCTGTTCATGACCGACTACATCGCCTGCGGCAAGGTGGTGCCCGAGCGTGTCGCCGAGATCGTCGGCGGCGTGGCCGAGGGCTGCCGCCTGGCCGGGGCGGCGCTGGTCGGCGGCGAGACCGCCGAGCACCCCGGCGCCATGGGCGCCGACGAGTACGACCTGGCCGGCGCCGGCACGGGCGTGGTCGAGGCTGCGGACATGCTCGGTCCCGACCGGGTGCGCGCGGGCGACGTGGTGCTGGGCCTGGCCTCGTCGGGCATCCACTCCAACGGCTACTCGCTCGTGCGGCACGTGGTGAAGAACGCCGGGCTGTCGCTGGACGACGAGCTGCCCGAGCTCGCCCGCCCGCTGGGCGAGGAACT
Organism: Nonomuraea sp. NPDC059023; assembly: GCF_042740095.1. Classification (NCBI taxonomy): domain Bacteria; kingdom Bacillati; phylum Actinomycetota; class Actinomycetes; order Streptosporangiales; family Streptosporangiaceae; genus Nonomuraea; species Nonomuraea sp. NPDC059023. Next base: position 51,039 of record NZ_JBHYIO010000041.1, read on the forward strand.
GCTGGAGCCCACCCGTATCTACTCCCTCGACTGTCTGGAGCTGGCCCGCTCGGTCGAGGTGCACGCCTACTCCCACATCACGGGTGGCGGCGTCGAGGGCAACATCGCGCGTTCCCTGCCGCCAGGGCTTGACGCGGTGCTGTCGCGGGAGTCGTGGACGGTGCCCGCCGTCTTCCAGGTCCTGGCCGGGCACGGCTCGATCGAGCAGCAGGCGATGGACCGCACGTTCAACCTGGGTGTGGGCATGGCCGCGATCGTCGCCCCCGAGGCGGCCGACGCGGCCCTGCGCCTGCTGGAGTCGCGCGGGCTGCCCGCGTGGGTGCTGGGCGAGATCGTCCCCGGCACCGGCGCCGCCCGCTACTCCTAACCCGCCAGCCGGCCCACTCCCGCGTCGATGAGCACGTGGGGTGGGCCGTCCAGCAGCGGTACGGCCGGCACCTCGTCCTCCGGCATCCGCCAGTCCTGCACGGGCACCAGTCCCGGCCCGATCAGCTCGAACCCGTCGAAGAAGCCGAGCACCTGCTCGCGGGTGCGGAACACCGACTGGATCGGCGAGCCGGCGGTGGCGACGCTCAGCTGCCGTTTCGCCTCGGGGTGGCTCTCGTCCATGGCGTGGGTGAGCACGAGATGGCTGCCCGGCGCCATCCGCTCGCGGAAGCGCTTGACGATGCCGTGGGGGTCCTCGCCGTCCAGGACGAAGTGGAGCAGCCCGACCATCAGCACCCCGACCGGCTGCTCGAAGTCGATGAGGCCGCGGACGTGCGGGTCGGTGAAGATGGCGTCGGGGTCCCTGGCGTCGGCCAGGATGCCGGCCACGCCGGGCGCGCTGGCCAGCAGCACCTCGGCGTGCAGCCGTACGACGGGGTCGTAGTCGACGTAGACGACCCGGCAGGCGGGGTTGGTCCGCCTGGCCACCTCGTGCACGCTGGGCGAGGTGGGGATGCCGGTGCCGAGGTCGATGAACTGCCGGATGCCCTGCTGGGCCATGTGGTGCACGGCGCGGGTGAGGAAGTTCCGGGAGGCGCGGGCGACGAGTTTCGTGTCCGGCGCGAGCGCCAGTAACTTGTCGGCGACCGCTCGATCCACCGCGAGGTTGTCCTTGCCGCCGAGCAGGTAGTCGTAGACACGGGCGGAGCTGGGGACGGTGGGGTCGACGCCGGGCGGAACACGTTCGAGCTCGGTCACAGGAACCATCGTATGCCGCGCAGGTCCCATGATCGTGGGATCATCCCGGATATTCCGCCTATGGACTCGGCGCCGCCGGAACACTGACATACGGCACTACCCGGGGGCATCGCCCGTCGAGCAGCCTTTTTCCATGGCAAACGCCCTGGAACTCACGGCCGTCAGCAAACGCTACGGCCAGACCAGAGCCCTCGACGGCGTCGATCTGACCGCCGAGCAGGGCCAGACGATCGCGGTGCTCGGCCCGAACGGCGCGGGCAAGAGCACCCTGCTCTCCATCGCCCTCGGCCTGCTCCCGCCCACCTCCGGTGCCGCCGCCGTACTCGGCCATCCGCCGGTCGCGGCCCTGCGCAAGGGCCTGGTCGGCGTCCTGCTGCAGGAGTCCGGCCTGCTGGAGGACGTCCGGGTGGCCGAGCTGGTCACGGCGACCGCCGGCATGTACCAGAAGCCGATGCCGGTGGAGCAGGCCCTGCGCGCCGCCCGCGCGGACGGCTTCGCGGCCCAGCGGATCGGCAGGCTCTCCGGCGGACAGCGGCAGCGGGTGCGCATCGCCCTCGCCCTGATCGGCGACCCGCGCCTGCTCGTGCTGGACGAGCCCACCGTCGGACTCGACGTGGACGGCCGCCGCGCCCTGTGGCAGGAGGTACGGGCGCGCACCGCCCAGGGCCGCACCGCGGTCTTCGCCACCCACTACCTCACCGAGGCCGACGACTACGCCGACCGGGTGATCCTGCTGGCCAAGGGCAAGGTCGTGGCCGACGGACCGGTCGAGAAGATCAAGGAGCTGGTCGGCGGCAGCGAGGTGCACGTCACGCTGGACGCCGCCGAGGTGGGGGCGCTCCAGGCGTTGCCCGGGGTGCGTCAGGTGCGGGTGGAGGGCGGCGCCGCCGTACTGCGGACCAATGACTCCGACGCGACGCTGCGCGCGCTGTTCGCGACATTCACCGACGCCAGAGACGTCCGCACGGCCGGGACCGACCTCGAAAGCGCCTTCGTGAGCCTGACGGGAGGCAGCTGATGGGCTCCTACGTCAAGCTCGAACTGCTGCGGTCCGTGCGCAACACCACCAGCCTCATCATGCTGACCGTCTTCCCCCTCGTGCTCTACCTGGTGTGGACGAAGGTGCTGCGGGTCGTCCCCGCGGGGCCGCAGCAGGTCGACTTCGCCGCGTACACGATGGTCTCGATGGCCGTATACGGCGCGATGGGCGGCGCGCTGTTCATCGGCGGCGCGATCGCCATGGAACGCTCGAAGGGCTGGCTGCGGCAGCTCGCCGTCACGCCGCTGCCCGCCCACGGCTACATCTCGGCCAAGCTGATCGCGGGCGCGACCGGGGTCCTGCCGAGCATCTTCGCCGTGCTCGCCGGGGGCGCCCTCATCTCCGGTGTACGGCTGCCGCCCGGCACCTGGCCCGCGCTCGTGGTGCTGATCTGGGTGGGCGTGGTGCCGTTCGCCGCTCTGGGCGTCGCCTTCGGCTACACGATGAACGGGCAGGCGGCGAACCTGGCCATGATCGGCGTCTTCTTCGGGCTGTCCGTCCTGGGCGGGTTGTGGCTGCCGGTTCAGCTCATGCCGGAGTTCATGCGGACGCTGGCCGAGTACAGCCCCGCCTACCAGGCCGGATCTCTCGGCTGGCGGGCTCTGGCCGGCGACTGGCCGACGGTCAGGTCGCTGGTCGTGCTGGCCGGGTGGACGCTGCTGTTTTCCGGGCTGGCCGCCTGGCGTTACCGTCGGGCCTTGTGAAGGTGGCGGCGCGCGGCGAGTTCGGCAACGGCCGTAGCCAGGTCAGGGCGGGCTCGGTGGCCTGGCTGCTGGTGACGCTCTGGCCGCTGTGGACGTTCTTGTCCACCGGTCCGGCCCTGCCGCGCGTCCTGTGGGCGTTCGGCGGGCTCGCGGTGCTGTCGGGCTGCTGGATGACGATCATGTGGCGGATGCTCGGCGAGCACAGCGGCGCGCCCCGGCGGTGGCCCATGGCCGGGCTGGCCGCGGCCGCGCTCGCGCTCCTTCCCGTGCTCGGGCCGCCCTGGGCGTTCGTCGCGTTCATCTACGTCATCACCGGACTGGCCGCGACGACCGGCGGCGCCGGGTTCGTCGCCGGGGTGCTGCTGACCATCGCCGTGACCATGGGCTTCCTGCTCGCGCACGGGCTGACGGTGTGGTGGCTGGTGCTCGTCATCCTGGCCCAGGCCGGTGCCGTACACGGCATGAAGCAGATGGGCCACCTGCTCGTCCGGCTGGCCGCCGCGCGCGCCCAGGTGGCCCAGCTCGCCGTGGACAACGAGCGGCTGCGCTTCTCCAGGGACCTGCACGACACCCTCGGCCACACCCTGACCTCGATCACCATCAGAAGCCAGCTCGCCGCCCGGCTGGCCCGCACCGACCCCGACCGCGCCGCGCGGGAGATGGGCGACGTGGAGGCCGCCGCCCGCCAGGCCCTCGACGAGGTACGGCACGCCGTCGCCGGATACCGGGCCCCGGCGCTGTCGGAAGAGCTGGAGAAGGCGGCGCGGGAGTTGGAGCTGGCCGGGGTCGAGGTGGTGGTCTCCCCCGCCGGCGGCCCGATCCCGGGGGCCGCGGAGACGCTGCTGGCGTGGGCGGTGCGCGAGGCCGCCACCAACGTCCTGCGCCACAGCGGCGCGCGGCACTGCTGGATCACGTTGAGCGTGGACACGACCTGGGCGGAGCTGGAGGTCCGCGACAACGGCCCCACGACCGCACCTCCCGCCACGCTTTCAGACCGGCCTCCCGCCACGGCCGGGCCTCTGGATGGAGCGGCCAGGCGGGGTAACGGGTTGACCGGGCTGGCCGAGCGGGTGGCCGGGGCCGGTGGGTCGCTGGATGTGGGTGCCCTGCCGGAGGGCGGGTATCGCCTGTGTGCCCGCGTGCCGCTGGAGGCCGCGTGATCCGTGTGCTCATCGCCGACGACCAGGACCTCGTCAGGGGCGGGCTGGCCGCGCTGCTCGGCCTGGAGGCCGACATCGAGGTGGTGGCCCAGGTGGGCCGGGGCGACCTGGTCGAGGCCGCGGCGGCGGAGCACCGGCCCGACGTGATCCTGCTCGACATAGAGATGCCCGGAATGTCCGGGCTGGAGGTGGCCGAGCGGCTGCCGGGCCATCGGGTGGTGATCGTGACCACGTTCGGGCGCCCCGGCTACCTCAGCCGGGCTCTGGACGCCGGGGTGGCCGGGTTCGTGGTCAAGGACGCGCCGGCCGCGGAGCTGGCGGGAGCCGTACGGCGGGTGATGGCGGGTGAGCGGGTGATCGACCCCAAGCTGGCCGTGAGCGCGAGCGCCGTCGGGCCGAGCCCGCTCACGCAGCGGGAACGCGAGGTGCTGCGCACGGCCCGCGACGGCTCGACCGTGGCCGACATCGCCCGCCGCCTGTTCCTGACCGAGGGGACGGTACGCAACTACCTGTCGTCGGCGATCGGCAAGACCGGCGCCCGAAACCGTGCCGAAGCGGTACATGTGGCCGAGTCGCGGGGCTGGTTGTAGCTGTACAGTGCCACGCATGACTGAGGGGCTCGTGCAGATCGCGGCAGAGGTGGAGACGTTCCTGGCGAGCCTGCCGCCGGGGGCCGGGCGGGTGACGCTGCGGCCGCTGACCAGGCACGACGAGGACGAGTTCACCAGGCTGACCAAGGCCAGCGCGGAGCTGCACCACCCTTGGATGTCCCTGCCCGCGACCGCCGAGGAGTACCAGGCCTACCTGGCCCACTTCGACCCCGCGACCACCCGCCGCCTGCTGGTGTGCCTGCGCGACAGCGGCGACATCACCGGCATGGTCAACATCAACAGCATCATCCGCGGCCGCTTCCAGAACGGCTCGCTCGGCTACGCGGCCTTCGCCCCCACCGCCGGCCACGGCTACATGAGCGAGGGCCTGGCCCTCGTCCTGCGCTACTCCTTCGAGCAGTTGCGGCTCCACCGCCTGGAAGCCCAGATCCAGCCGGGCAACCACGCCTCGCTCAAGCTCGTCCAGCGCCTCGGCTTCCGCCATGAGGGCTTCTCCCCCGGGATGCTGTTCATCGACGGCGCCTGGCGCGACCACGAACGCTGGGCCATCCTCAACCCCGACCCCTGGCCGGCCCACCCCTCGCTGCCCAACCCCTAGACGGCGGCGGAGGCCAGCGCCAGGCAGGCCGCGGCCAGCACGAGGAAGGTCCCGGGAAAGGGCAGGTGCGCGAGGACGCGGGCGCGCGCGACGGCGAACACGGCGCCGGCGAAGAAGAGCACCAGCCCTGCCGCAGCGGCGATGCCGATCGCGGGTACGGCCAGCCCGGCCAGCAGCCCGACCGCCCCCGCCGCCTTGGCCACGCCCAGCCAGGTGATCCACGAACGCGGCACGCCGTACTTGTCCATGTTGACGAGGACCCACTTGGCGCGGGCGAAGTCGACGGCGGCCGCCGCGAAGTTGCATGCGGCGGCCACCACGACCACCACGACATAGGCGGTGAACACCGGATGTTCCCCCTTCGCTGGATGTGTGTTCCACCCTTGCCGAGCCGCGCCGAAGGCGTCCAATAGCTGTATCGATAACCTGATGGAATGGATGTGGACACACGGCTCGTCCGCTCCTTCCTCGCCGTCGCCGAGGAGGGCAACCTGACCAGGGCCGCCGAGCGGCTCTACGTGTCCCAGCCCGCGCTGACCAAGCAGATCAAGAGCCTGGAGACGCAGCTCGGCGTGCGGCTGTTCACCCGCTCGCGGGCCGGGATGGCGCTCACCGAGGCGGGGCGGGCGTTGCGCGAGCGGGCGCCCGGCATGCTGGCCGCCTGCGACCAGGCGCTGCGCGAGACGAAGAGCGCCGCGAGCATGGCCGCCCGCGTGCTGAGGGTCGGGTTCCTGGCCAGCGCGGCCAACGAGGCCACGCCGGACATCGTCGCCGCGTTCGGCCGGCTGCGTCCCGGCTGGCGGGTGGAGATGCGACAGGCCGCCTGGTCCGACCCGAGTGCCGGGCTGGCGGACGGCGAGGTGGACGCGGCCCTGCTCCGCCTGCCGTTCCCCGGACAGGAAGCGCTGCGGCACGAGGTGCTGCTTGAGGAGCCGCGCTGGGTCGCGCTGCCCTCCTCCCACCCGCTCGCCGTACGCGCCGAGATCGCCTTCGCCGACCTGTGGGACGAGGCCTTCGTCGCCGCGCCGCAGGAGACCGGCCCGTGGCGCGACTACTGGCTGGCCGCCGACGAGCGCGACGGCCGCCCGCCGCGCGTCGGCGCCACCACCGAACAGCCCGACGCCTGGCTCCAGGCCATCGCCAACGGGTACGGCGTCGCCCTCGCCCCCGCCTCATCGGCCCGCTACTACGCCCGGCCCGGGGTCACCTATCGCCCGGTGACCGGCGTCAGCCCGACCCGGGTCGGCATCGCCTGGCCACCCGCCGCCGACACCGACCCCGTCGTCCAGGACTTCGTACGCTGCTGCCGGGACGCCTGCGGGTAGGGCTCATGCGGCGGGCTTCATGCAGTGGGCAGGCCCATACAGCGCGTAGGGCTCTTTCAGCGGGTGGGGCTCTTTCAGTCGTCGGTGAACTGCTCGGCGGCGGTGCGGCCGGCGCCGGTGGTGCGCTGGAGAAACCCGGCGATGAGCGCGAGCTCGCTGTCGGTGTAGTCCTCGCAGAGCGCGTCCATCTGCGCGTTCATGCCGGAGAAGAGCCGGTAGACCTCCCGGTTGCGTTCGCGGCGGGCCCGCACGGTGATGGCGCGGCGGTCGGGGCCGTCGGGGTCGCGTTCGCGCACGATCCAGCCGCCGCGCTGGAGCCGGTCGAGGATGCCGGTCAGCGTGGCGGGGTGCAGACCGGCCTGGCGCGCCAGCGCGCCGGGGGTGAGCGGGCCGTGCCGGTTGAGCAGGTCGAGGCAGCTCCAGTCGACGTCCTTGAGGTTGACCTGCGCACCGATCTGGCGGTTGAGCAGTGCCAGCTGGATGTTCAGGTCGCGCAGGGACTCCTTGACCGCCCTGACGACCCGCCTCCGCTCACGCGGATCACCTTCTACGAAACTCATATCGTATGACTCTCAAACTATATGTTACGGTTTTCATATGATACGACTTCCGAACGCCACCGTCCTGGTAACCGGAGCCACCGGCATCGTCGGCCGCCCGCTGATCGACCTCCTGCTCGCCCAGGGAGCCAAGGTGCGCGCGGTGACCCGCGACGCGCGCGCCGCCGCCCTGCCCGACGGGGTCGACGTCGTGGAGGGCGACCCGGCCGGCGCCCTGGACGGCGTCTCCAGCCTGTTCCTCAACCCGCGCGCCCTCGGCCTGCACCCCGACCCGCGCGCCGTCACGGCCGCCGCCGACCGACTGCTGAGCCTGGCCCGCGAGCACGGGGTCGGGCGGGTGGTCACCATGTCCGCCCTGAACGTCGACCACGACCTCGACGAGCAGCCCTCCCGGCTGCGCGGCGAGTACAACAAGGAGACCGAGGCGGCCGTCACGGCCTCCGGCATGGAGTGGACGGCCCTGCGCTCCGGCTACTACGCCGTCAACACGATCGGCTCGTGGGCCACCCAGATCCGCGCCGGTGACACCGTGCGCGGCGCGTACGCCGCGGCGGCATGGGCGCCCCTGCACGAGCGCGACCTCGCCGCCGTGGCCGCGCACGCCCTGCTCACCGGCGACCTGGCCGGCGAACGCCCGGTCCTGACCGGCCCCCGGGCCCTCACCCAACAGGAGATGATCGAGACCATCGGCGCGGCGATCGGCCGGCCGCTGCGCTTCGAGGAGGTGGCGCCGGAAGCCGCGCGGCAGGGGTTCCTGCGCGCCGGGATACCCGAGGCGCTGGCCGACGGCTTCCTGACCCTGCAGGCCCGCTCCTACCTCCAGCACGACCTGGTCACCGGCGAGGTCGAGAGAATCCTCGGCCGCCCCGGACTCACCTTCACCGAATGGGCCACCGAACACGCCACCGACTTCCACCCATAGCCGCCACAAGACCCAAAAGCCCATAGCCGCCGCCTCAAGAGGCTGTGGCGGCCCCAGAGGGCCATGGACGCCTTGGAGCGGCCTAAAGGCAGGAGGCCCGGGGTACGCCGCGGAGCCGGGAGAGACTGGGGAGACCGGGGAGGCTGGGGAGAGCGGCCAAGGCTGGGAGACCGGGAGGCCGCGGGACCGGGAGACCGGGGAGGGTGTGGAGGCTTTAGAGGGTGGCGGGGGTGGGTTCGGCTAGGTGGGTGGCCTGGCGTCCTGTCTGGGTCCAGTACCAGCCGAGCGAGCCCGTGAGCCGCGTGGCCAGGCGGGTGTCGCCCAGCAGTTCGGCCGCCTCCCGTGCGCCGCGCAGGTTGGCGCTCTCCACGTCCAGCCGGCTCACCCAGCGGTGCCGGGCGGGACCCGACCTGTACGCCTCGGCGCACTCGGCGAGCTGCGTGTAGTACGTGGCATACCACCGCAGGACGAGGTCATGCTCGCCCGACTCGCGCAGCCGTTCCATGCCATAGGCGGACACGGACTCCAGCAGCCGGTACCGCCCCCCGGAGCGCACGACCAACGACCGGTCCACCAGCCGGGCCAGCAGGTCGGCGACGCCGGCCGGGTCGAGGTGGTCGGGCCCGAGCCCGGCCGCCTGCGCCTCTGCGGCCAGTTCGACGTCACCGGGCGGGCCGCCGGGCAGCGGCATGGGCACCGCGCACACCCGTTCCGCCGCCTCCAGCGTGCACCCGCCCACCTGTACGGCCAGCCGCCGCAACACCACGCGCTCCGGCTCGCTGAGCAGGTCCCAGCTCCAGTCGATGGCCGCCTTGAGCGTGCGCTGATGGGCGGGCCCGGCCCGGCGTCCGGCCGACAGCAGCCGGAACCGGTCATCCAGCCGGTCGGCCAGGGCACGGATGCCCATCGAACGCACCCGGGCCGCCGCCAGCTCCAGGGCCAGCGGGATGCCGTCCAGCCGGCGGCAGATCACCTCGACGGCTTCGGCGTCCCGGGGCGGTAGCGGCGTACCGGGGAGGGCTCGGGTGGTGAACAGGCGCGCGGCGGCGGCGGGATCCAGCGGCGCGACCTCCCGCACGACCTCGCCCGCGACGCCCAGCGGCTCCCTGCTGGTGGCCAGGACGCGCAGGTCCGGTGCGGCGCGCAGCAGCAGGTCGGCGAGCTTGGCCACGGGCTCGACGACGTGCTCGCAGTTGTCGAGGATCAGCAGCGCCCGCCGTGTACCCAGGGCGGCGGCGAGGTCGCCGTCGTCACGCAGCCCGAGCGCCGCGGCCACCATCCCGGGCACCTCCGGCTCCGAGGAGGCGGACAGCTCCACCAGATGGGCGCCGTCGGGGAAGCCGTCGGACAGGCGGCGGGCGGCTTCCAGAGCCAGGCGGCTCTTGCCCACCCCGCCGCTGCCGGTCAGCGTGACCAGGCGGGCCGAGGCGGGCAGGCCGAGCAGGTCGGCCAGCGCCTTTTCCCTGCCGACGAGTTCGGTCAGCGGCTCGGGCAGGCGGGCGGGCGCGGGCGCCGGGGCGGGCGCGGGGCGGCGGAGGGCGGGGCGCTGTTCGAGGATCGCCTGGTGCAGGGCGGCGAGTTCGGGGGCGGTGTCGAGGCCCAGCTCCTCGCGCTTGCGCTCACGCAGGGCGCGGTAGACCTCCAGGGCGTCGGCCTGCCGTCCCGACCGGTAGAGGGCGCGCATGAGCAGCGCGTGGAAACGTTCCCGCAGCGGGTGCTGGGCGGTGAGCTCGCTCAGCTCGCCGACCAGCGCGGCGTCCTGGCCGAGCGCGAGCCGTACGTCGGCATAGTCCTCGACGGCGGCCAGGCGCTGCTCCTCCAGCCGGAGGGCGGTCCTGTGCACGAGCGGCGAGTCGGCGAAGTCGGCGAACGCGGGCCCGCGCCACCACGCCAGCGCCTCGGCGAGCACGGCGGCCCGCTCGCCGGGCCCGCCGGACGCGAGGCCGGGGCCGCCCGTGGACGGGAGGCGGTCCAGGGTCGCCTGGAAGCGGTGCGCGTCGGTGTCGGCCTCGATCAGGTAGCCGGGCGCGCGGGTGACGACGAGCAGCCTGGCCCCGGGCTCGGCCTCGTCCAGCGCCCGGCGCAGCTGCGACACCTTGGCGCGCAGCGCGGCCAGCGGGTTGCCCGGCGGTTCTGGCCCCCAGAGGCTCTCGATCAGCCGTACCGCCGGAACGACCCGCCCGTTGTGGGCGAGCAGCCCGGCCAGCAGGGCCCGCACCTTGCGCTCGGGCACCCCCACGGCACGGCCGTCGGCGATCACCTCAAGCGGCCCCAACACGGCGAAGCGCATGAAGCTCACCCTAAACACCTCCGAACATTTCCCGAACGTCCGCCCTTGAGGCTGATCACATGACTACTACTGTTCCCCGTACCGGGGCCGGGGCGTGGCTGGGGCTGTCCGTGCTCGCCCTGGCCACGTTGTTGCTCGCTGTGGACAACACCGTTCTGCTGCTGGCTCTGCCCCATCTGGCCGCCGATCTGAATCCCAGCGCCACCGAGCTGCTGTGGATCACCGACGTGTACGGCTTCATGATCGCCGGATTCATCATCACCATGGGCTCGCTCGGCGACCGGATCGGACGGCGCAGGCTGCTGCTGATCGGCTCGATCATGTTCGGCGCCGCCTCCGCGCTGGCCGCCTACTCCACCTCGACGACCATGCTGATCGTCGCGCGGGTGCTCCTGGGCGTCGCCGGGGCGGCGATCGGGCCGTCGGCGCTGGCGCTGGTGGCCGGGTTGTTCCCGGGGGCCAGGCAGCGGGCCATCGCGATCGGCGTGTTCACCGCGTGCTTCATGGGCGGGGCGGCGGCCGGGCCGGTGATCGGCGGGCTGCTGCTGGAGCACTTCTGGTGGGGGTCGGTGTTCCTGATGGGCGTGCCGATCATGGCGTTGGTCGTGCTCGGCGGGCTCGCCTATCTGCCGGAGACCGGGGGCGGCGGCTCGGCCCGGCTCGACCTGGCCAGCGTTGCCCTGTCGATGGCCGCGCTCCTGCCGCTCGTCTACGGGCTGAAGGAACTGGCCGACGATCCCGGCCAGGTGGTGGCGTACGTGGCCGTTCTGGTCGGGCTGGTGTGCGGCGCGGCGTTCGTACGGCGGCAGCGCACGCTGGCCGAGCCGCTGCTGGACATGAGCCTGTTCGCCAACCGGTCGTTCAGGACGGCGCTGCTGATCCTGGCGCTGGCGATGGTGACGCAGGGCGGCGTGTACCTGTTCGTGAGCCAGCACCTCCAGCTCGTCGAGGGCCTGTCGCCGCTGAGCGCCGGGCTGTGGATGGCGCTGCCCGCGCTCGGCCTGGTCGGCGGCTCGCTCGCGGCACCGGTGATCGCCGGAAGGTTCCGGCCCGGACTCGTGGTCGGGGTGGGGCTCGTGGTGTCGGCGGCCGGCTTCGTCGTGATGGTGGCCGGCGACGGGCTCGTCATGCTCTTCACCGGCGTCACGATCGCCTTCCTCGGTATGGCTCCCGTGGGCGCCCTGGGTCTCGGCCTCATCGTGGGTTCGGCGCCGGAGGAACGGGCCGGGTCCGCCTCGGCCATCGGGGAGTGCGGCGGCGAGCTGGGCATCGCGCTCGGCGTCGCGCTGCTCGGCAGCGTCGGCACCGCCGTCTATGGCGGCCTCGCCACCTCACCGCAGGCGGGCGACTCGCTCAGCGAGGCACTCGACGCCGCCTCCGGCCTCGCTCCCGCGCAGGCCGCCGCCCTGATCGCGGAGGCGCAGGGCGCGTTCACCCAGGGGCTGGTCGTCGTCTCGGTCATCAGCGCGGTGATCGTGCTCGCCCTGGCCGTCTCCTCCCTGACCCTGCTCAGGCACCTACGCCCGATCGGGCAGTCGGGCGACGGCGCGACGATCCTGCGCGAACGCTGACCCGCTGGCGTTCCCTGTCACATCTCCCGATCGACGTGGAAGCGGAACCACCGAGAAGGAGAAACCCATGAGAAAGATCGTCGCCGGCCTGTTCGTCTCGCTCGACGGAGTGGTGGAGGCGCCGGACAAGTGGCACTTCCCCTACGTCAACGACGAGCTGACCGGAGCCGTCATGGCCCAGCAGCAGGGCGCCGACACCCTGCTGCTCGGCCGGGCCACCTACGAGGTGTTCGCCGCGTCCTGGCCGCACCGCAGCGACCCGATGGCCGACCACCTCAACAACGTCCGCAAGCTGGTCGTCTCCACCACGCTGCCCAGCGCCGACTGGAACAACTCCACCCTGATCAGCGGCGACGCGATCGAGGAGCTGCGCCGGATCAAGGAGGGGCCCGGCGGGAACATCGGCATGACCGGCAGCGTCACGCTGACCCGCGCCCTGCTCGGCGCGGGTCTCGTCAACGACCTGCACCTGTACGTCCACCCGATCGTGCTGGGCCCGGGGACCCGCCTGTTCGACGAGACGGCGGAACGGCTGCCGCTCAGGCTGGCCGGCTCCGCCACCTTCACCACCGGCGTCGTCCACCTTCACTACCAGCCCGCGTGATCAGCCCGCGTTGCTGATCACGCGCTGCGGAGTCAGCCGGATCACCACGCGGACCGCCTCCTCTGGCAACTCCAGGTACGCCCGCCCGGCGCCCTCGCCCTCGTACTTCTCCGCCAGCTCCACCGCCAGCCGCCGGCCCTCGTCCTCGGTGACCGTCGTCAGGCCGCGGACCTCGACGTACCGGTCGGGGTCCGTGAGCTCGAACACGCTCAGGCTGGCCCGCGGGTCGCGCTCCAGGTTGGTGACCTTGCGCCGGCCCGACTGGGAGGAGATCACGACGTCGTCACCGTCCGTGCCCACCCACACGACGGAGGTCTGCGGACTGCCGTCGGGGTTGAGGGTGGCCAGAATGCCGATGTTGGGAGCGTCGAGGATCTTTCTGGCGGTGTCACTCAGAGACAAGTTCATGACCGGATCACATCACACAGGCACCCGGCGCGGGGATCCCGCACCGGGTGCCTGCCACAAGACGTCAACCGGGAGAACGGCTACCGGCGGCCGGACGTACGGTCATCGTCGTCGTCCTCAGCGCCGTAGTCATCGGCGTAATCGGCATAGCGATCCGCCAGCTCATCGTTGAGGTCGTCGGCGTCGTCGTCGGTCTGGCCGGAGTCTCCGACCCCGAGTTCATCGCGAAGACGTTCAAGATCTGTGCCACCGCTGTTGTACTTCAGCTGGCGAGCAACCTTGACCTGCTTGGCCTTTGCTCGGCCGCGCCCCATTGGCTCGACCCCCTCGTGTGGGGTCGTCCCCGACCCCTCGTCGCTAACGCACCACTCGCTGACGCCGCTGTCTTCGGACGTCAGCCTCTCGTTCGCCTATTACCGTACCTGTTTTGTGCCCAGCTCGGTACGTCGTATGGGCGCGGGGCGTCAGGCGCCCAGCCAAATGCCCCTGATTCGCCCGACTTCCGACATTCTGCGCTCCGCCAGCCTATCGGCTGCCACCGCAGGAGGTACGCCCTCCTCAGCGGCGATTCCGAAGATCTTCAAGGTCGTGTCGTAGATCTTGGCGGCCCTGGACCGCGCGCGGTCCATGTTGAAGCCCTCGATCTCGTCGGCGACCTGGATGACCCCGCCGGAGTTCACCACGTAGTCGGGAGCGTAGAGGATGCCCCGGTCGGCGAGCTGCTTCTCCACGCCGGGGTGGGCGAGCTGGTTGTTGGCGGCGCCGCACACGATCTTGGCACGGAGCGTCTCCACCACCGCGTCGGTCAGCGCGCCGCCCAGGGCGCACGGGGCGAAGACGTCGATGTCGGAGACGGCCATGGCGGCGGCGTCTGCCACCACCTCGACCTCCGGATGGCGCTGGCGCACCCGCTCGATCGCCTCCTGGCTGACGTCGCAGACGACCACCTCGGCGCCGTCCTCGCGCAACAGGTCGACGAGCCGGTGACCGACCTTGCCCACGCCCTCGACGCCGACCCGCCTGCCGTGCAGGGACGGCGTGCCGTAGACCCGCTCGGCCGAGGCGCGCATGCCCTGGAAGACGCCGAACGAGGTGAGGATCGAAGAGTCTCCGGCGCCGCCGTGCTCCACGGTGCGGCCGGTGACGAAACGCGACTCCCTGGCGACGATGTCCATGTCGGGGCTGTAGGTGCCCACGTCGCAGGCGGTGATGTAACGTCCGCCGAGCGACTGGATGAAGCGGCCGTAGGCCCGTAGCAGAGGCTCGGACTTCTGTGTCGCGGGGTCGCCGATGATGACGGCCTTGCCGCCGCCGTGGTCGAGGCCGGCGAGGGCGTTCTTGTACGCCATGCCCTTGGCCAGGTTGAGCACGTCGGCCAGCGCGGCCGCCTCACTCTCGTAGGGGTAGAAACGTGTACCCCCGAGTGCGGGCCCGAGCTGGGTGTTGTGGATCGCGATGATCGCGCGGAGGCCGCTCTGCTCGTCGGCGCAGAAGACGACCTGTTCGTGTACGTCCTTGTGGGACGTGCCGAAGACGTCGGTCACGGTAGTGACTCCCTGTCCGGTTCCGCCGCATCTTCGCGGCGGAGATCACCTCTCAGGGTAGTGGCAGCAACGGTGCAAGCAGGCTGTCTTCATGACACGATGCCTTCCGTGCTGCCCTACGCCGCGTACCTCCGCGTCTATGAGCCGCTGACCGCCTTCAGCGAGTCTGAGCGGAAGGTCTGGGCCGAATACGCCGAGTCGCGTGACCGCCCCCGCCGGGCGAACGCGCTGCAGGCCGAGCACGGCGAGTCCGTCCGGCGCCTGCTCGGCATGCCGCCGAACCCCGCACCGGCCCAGGAGAGCCCCAACGCCTATTTGCGCCGCGTTGAGGATCGTCTCTATGTCTGCCCCTGGCAGACGCGGCTGCGCTCGTGGCTGGCGTTCTCACGGCTGCGCGGGACGGTTCCCGTGAAGATGATGGACCGATTGGTCCCGAAGACGATCGCCGAGCAGACGGCCGACGACTTCGACCGGTTCAAGCGCACGGGCGGCTCCTCGGTGCTGCGCACCCACATCAGGACCACGACCTGGCACGTGCCACCGGCGTGGTTCATCCCCTTCGACGGCAACGAGCGGTGGCTGGTGCTGGGCTCGACGCCGCCCAAGGGCCAGGACCTCACCACCACGACCGGCCGCAATCTCATCTACGTGACCTCCATGGCGCAGGCCAGGCGGCGCTCGGCCAAGGCGCTCCAGGTGCTGCGCAAGCATCTGGGGGACGTGGCGGCGGGTCTGGACGTGGAGGACGTGGCCCGCTGGCTGGAGGAGTTCCATCCGCACTCGCTGGTGGAGCTCGACTACGGCGGCCTCGTCCATCTGATGGACGACGACGCGCTCCAGGCGGACCAGTCTGTAGCGGAGCTTTCTGCGGCTTTGACCGGATTGGACACGGGTCAAGAAGAACTTGCGTTCGCGATGTATCAGCGGGTGATCTTGCGCTGGAAGTCAATGCAACTTCTGGAATCTGCCAACTGAACCCCATACAGGGGTCCTGACCAGCAAGAGCACGGCATGAGTGGGTCACGTGTCACGCCTGCTGGCTTCTGCGAACTGAGTAGTTTGCCGTTTTCACTGCGATACCACGAAACGTGTCGCTAGAATCACCGAGCGTGACATCGCCATGTGGGCGGGCAGTTGGGTCAAAGAAGGGCTCGCCAATCGCTCTGCGTGGCGGTATGGTCACTTCGGGTGATGCCGCATATGGCTCAGAAAAGCCGCACGCTCTGGGCTATAGGGGGACATCCGTGACACGCGCAAAGGCAGTCGCAGGGATCGCAGATGCCGGTCCACACGGAGGAGAGGCCGCACAAATGTCAGCTCGTACACCCGAGGCCGAGCCACTGCTCACGCCCGCCGAGGTCGCGACCATGTTCAGGGTCGACCCCAAGACCGTTACCCGGTGGGCCAAGGCGGGCAAGTTGACGTCGATTCGCACCCTCGGCGGTCACCGGCGATACCGGGAGACCGAGGTCCGCGCGCTGCTGGCGGGGATTCCGCAGCAGCGCTCGGAGTAACTCCGAGGTCGTCACGGACCTATAGGGGGGTTTCACGGTGGGCCAGGGTCTCCGGCCCGGTCCACCCGCGTGACGACGTCATGTCGCCCCGCGCGTCGGGGGACGCATACGGGAGTTGGCGCCGCCCGCCCGGCGCCATCCTTCCCACTCCTGGGCGGCCCGCTCTCCTGGCGCGAGAGCCGGGCGAGAGAGCCGGCGCGAGAGCATGGCGCGACCGCCCGTTCAGGCGGGGAACTGCTGGTGGGCCAGGCCTTCGAAGAGGGTGCGCACCTCGCGGTCGTAGTTCGCCGCGACGCCGAGCAAGGCGATCATGTGGTCCACGAGCATCTTCTCCAGCACGGGACGCTCGATGTCGCGGTGCTCCAGCCAGTCGAGCCCGGCCGTCTCCACCGAGGCGATCCACGACACGATCGTGGTGCGCAGCACCGGCGAGGGCTGCTCGACGCGCATCTGCTTCTGGATGAGGCGGAACAACCGCTGCCGGACCCCGTCGACGATCTCGCCGACCTCGCCGGCCCGGTTGGCCGGCCCGCCACGCAGCAGCGCGGCGAACCCGGCCGCGTGCTCTTCCACGAAGTCGAAGTAGCGCCTGAGCCCGGCGGCCAACTCGTCGAGCGGCCTGCCGCCCTCCTGCGGCCGAAGCCGGGACTCCAACTGTTGTGCCGCGCTTTTCAGCGCGGCGACATAGAGCTCCTGCTTGCCGCCGAAATAGTGGTACACGAGCGCCCGTGAGGCGCCCGCGGCGCTGGCCACGTCGTCGATGGAGACGTCTTCCGCATCGCGCTTACTGAACAGCTCAAGCGCCGCCGCCATGAGCTCTTCGCGACGCCGGTCGACGCTGAGCCTGCGCCGTGCAGGGCGCGCTGCTTCGGCGGAGGACTTCCCGGGTGTCACACCTGCACAGTATCCGACTCCATGCCCAATAACGGCCGCCTGCCGTCCGGGTCAACATCAGGCTTACCTCATGAAAGCCGTACCCTGCGGCGAACTCGATCGTTCTGTGAGGCAGGTGCCCGTATCCGCATCGCGGGGGAGACACATGTCAGGACCGCCCGTCAACACGACCGTCGCCGAGGTAGACACCCTGCCCCGGCCCAGGCCAACCATCCGCAACGTCGCCGAGCGAGCAGGCGTCTCGAAATCGCTCGTCTCACTCGTGCTGCGTGGGTCGCCCCACGTGAGCGAGCATCGGCGACAGGCGGTGCTAGCCGCCGCACGCGAGCTCGGCTACCGCCCCAATGCCGTGGCGCGCAGCCTCGTCGAAGGCCGTACCCATCTCGTCGGCGCGCTCGTCGCCGACCTACACAACCCGTTCTACGCCGAGTTCCTGGACGGTCTCCAGGAAAGTCTGCACGGCGACGGGCTACGCATGCTGATCGGCAACAGCCAGTGGGACCCCGCGTTCGAGGACGAAGCGGTGGAAGCCTTCCTGGAGCTCCGGGTCGACGGCCTGGTGCTCTTAGGCATAGCCCCGACCAGCGAAACCCTCATCGAGGCGACCTCCTACACGCCCACGGTCGTCGTAGGGGAACGTGACATCGAGCTCGACGGCGTCGACATCGTGGTCGACGACGATCAGCTCGGCGCCCGGCTGGCCATCGACCACCTGGTCGAACACGGCCACAAGCGCATCGCCCACATCGAGGGCAACCGCTCCTCGCGCTGCGAGGGGTATCTGGTCGCGATGCGGCGGCACGCGCTGGCGCCGTACATCATGGTCGAGCACGCCGAGTGCTCGGAGGAAAGCGGCAGGGAGGCGGCGACGGCGCTGCTGACCCGTGAGCCGCGGCCCACCGCGATCTTCGCGGCCAATGACATGGTCGCGCTGGGTGTCATGTCGGCGGCGGTGGATCTGGGGCTGCGCATCCCCGAGGATCTGTCGGTGATCGGCTACGACAACACGCATCTCGCGGCCTCACGCCACATCTCACTCACCTCGGTCGACCAGCCCAGACGTACGATGGGCCGCTCGGCCGCCGCCCTGCTCAGCGACCGCATCGGCGACCCCGCGAAGGCCTCCCGGCTGCGCGAGGTCACCCCAGAGCTGATCGTACGGCGGAGCACGGGACCGGCCTAAAGAGCTACCCAAGGGCTGGTCAATCCCGGATGCCATGGCGAGTCTCCCCGCTTTACTCGTCAGCGTCATGGCGTCATTTCCGGGGGGAACAGTCATGCGTGATCCAGAACTGGTGTCCTGTGCCCAGCGCGCGGCGGCCGAGCTCGAACGCGCCTGGGCACACTGGCGCGCCGGCAGGGGCAGGGGGAGCGACGTCGGCGCCGAGTCCGTGGCCAGTTACGTCGCCCACTCCCTCGACCATCCGTGGGGCCGCCCGCGCGTGGTTCTCGGCCTCGACGCGGAGGACGCGAGGGACCTCGCGGCCCTCCTCCAGCGGCAGGAAGTGGGGGAACACGTCTGGTGAGACCGGATCGTGACGTACCTTGGAGCTCATGCGTGCTCTACCTGCCACCGTTCTCGCCCTGCTCGGCCTGACCGCCGCCGCTTGTGGCGGCGTCGCCAACAGTGACGCCGCGGGCGGTCAGGACCTGGCCGTGTCGGCACAACCACAGCAACCCGCGCGGGCCGCGACCACCGAGGCCAGGAAGCCGCTCGACGGCAAGGTCATCGTCATCGACCCCGGCCACAACGGCGGCAACTTCCGCGACCCCAAGGCCGTCAACCGCAAGGTGAACGTGCTGACCAAGTGGAAGGCCTGCGACACCACCGGTACGGAGACCGCCGACCGTTACACCGAGGCGGCCTTCACCTGGGACGTGTCCAACCGCCTGGTCAAGATCCTCAAGCAGCGCGGCGCGAGTGTGAAGCTGACCAGGGCCGACAACGACAGCGTGGGCCCGTGCATCACCGAGCGCGCGGCGATCGGGAACAAGGCCAAGGCCGACGCCGCGCTCTCGGTGCACGCCGACGGCTCCTCGCCGGGCAACAAGGGCTTCCACGTGATCATGCCTGAGAAGATCAACGGGCCGGTGGACCCGGTGGTGGGCGACTCCAAGAAGCTCGGCCTCGCGGTACGGCAGGCGTTCAAGACCGGCACGGGCCTGCCGTACTCGACCTACATCGGCAAGGACGCCCTCGACTTCCGCAACGACCTCGGCGGGCTCAACCTCTCGACGGTGCCGAAGATCTTCGTCGAGTGCGGGAACATGAAGAACGCCGGCGAGGCGGCGAAGTTCCGCGACCCCGAGTTCCGGCAGCGCATCGCGTTGGCGTTGGCCAACGGGTTGCAGCAGTATCTCAAGGCATGATCCCTCGCCCCAATCTGCTCAGCCAGCTGTCCGGCTCCTACGAGCTGACCACGGGCGCCGTGGTGTCCGGCCCCGCCGACCTCGTCGAGGCGGTACGCCTGGCGCTGCCCGTCCTCGACCTGCGGCCGGGTGACTCCGGCGCCGTCGACATCCGGCTCGACCCGGCCCTGGGGCCCGAGTCGTACCGGCTGACGGCCGGCTCGCGGGGCGTCGAGATCTCGGCCGGCGACCGGGCGGGGGCGTTCTACGCCGGGCAGTCGCTGCACCAGTTGCTGCCCGACGCCTCCTACCGGCGTACGCCGGGGGCGGAGTGGAGGGTGCCCGGCGTGCGGATCGAGGACGCGCCGCGCTACTCCTGGCGCGGCCTGCACGTGGACGTGGCACGGCACTTCTTCCCCAAGCGGGAGATCCTGCGCGTCGTCGACCTGATGGCCGTGCACAAGCTGAACCGGCTCCACCTCCACCTGGTCGACGACCAGGGCTGGCGGGTGGAGAGCCGGGCCTTCCCGCGCCTGCACGAGGTGGCCTCGCACCGCCCGCGCACCGCGACGCATCACTACCGGGAGCCCGAGTCGTTCGACGACCTCCCGCACGGCGGCTACTACACGCTGGACGACCTCGCGGAGATCGCCGGGTACGCGCGGGCGCGGGCGGTCACGATCGTGCCCGAGATCGACGTGCCGGGGCACGCGTCGGCGATCCTGGCCGCCTACCCCGAGTTCGGGGCCACGGGCGAGCCGGTCGAGGTGCTGGAGCGGTGGGGCATCTCCCCCGCGATCCTGTCGCCGCTGCCGGCGACGGTCGGCTTCCTGACCACGATCTTCGACGAACTGCTGGGCGCGCTGGGCGAGACGCCGTACGTGCACGTCGGCGGGGACGAGGTCGTCCTCGACCAGTGGGACGCCTCCCCCGAGATCACCGCCTACGCGCGAGAGCTGGGGCTGGAGTCGGTGGCGGCGCTGCACGCGTGGTTCCTGCGGAGGCTGGCGGACGTGCTGGCCGAGCGGGGCACGCGGGCCGTGGTGTGGGACGAGGCGTTCGTCGCCGGTGACCTGCGGCCGGACACGCTCGTCATGCCGTGGCGCGGCATGCCGGTCGGCCGGCGGGCCGCAGCGGCCGGCCACGACGTGGTGGCCACGCCGGTCTTCCCGCTGTACTTCGACTACGCCGAGGCCGCCTCGTCCGACGAGCCGATGGCGATCGGCGACGCGGTCACCGTCGCGGACGTGGCCGCCTTCGACCCCGCGCCGGCCACCTGGTCGCTCGCCGAGCGCAGGCACGTGCTCGGGCTCCAGGCACAGCTGTGGAGCGAGCGCATCCCGGACGCCCGCACGCTGGACTACAAGGCGTGGCCCCGGGCGTGCGCGCTGGCCGAGGTGGGCTGGTCGGGTGCCGCGGGTCCCGATTTCCCCGAACGGCTCCGCGCCCACCTGGGGCGGCTGGACGCGCTCGGGGTGGAGTACCGGCCGCTGGAGGGGCCGAGGCCGTGGCAGCGCCGCCGTCCCCACCGGCCGGGCGTGGTCTCGGTGGCCGAGGTCATGAACCACGTGGAACAGATGGCCGAGAGCGCCACCTCGACCCGGCCCAGCATGTGAGTCAGGCGACCTGGTAGCCGGCTTCCTTGATGGCGGCGCGGATGAGGGAGTCGTCGGCCGCGCCGGTGACCGCGACGCGGCCGGAGGCCAGGTCGACGTCCACGGCTGTGACGCCGGGGACCTCCCCCACCTCTTCCTTCACGGAGGCGACGCAGTGGCCGCAGGTCATGCCGGTGACGGTGTACGTGGTGCTCATGGGAACAAGCGTATGCCCCCGGCCGGTATGCAGGGGGCGGTTGCCGTACAACCTCAGTGTCCTTCTTCGCGGGCGAACCTGGGGAGCAGGAACGAGAGCGCGAACGTGGCGGCCAGCAGCCCGATCTCCACGGCGATCGTGATCTGGAGGGCGTCGGGGAAGGCCATCCGGCTCTTGAGCAGGTTGAAGAACAGCGTCCCGAGTACGGCGGCGCCGAGCGCGCCACCGAGCTGCTGGACTGCGGTGAGGGTGCCGGAGGCCGAGCCGGACTCGTGGGGTTCGACGCCGGCCAGGATGATGTCGAAGAACGGGGCCATGGTCAGACCCATGCCGATGCCGACCAGGGCGAGCCCGGGGGCCAGCTCCCAGTAGCCGATCTGCGTGCCGTTCAGGTGGATGAACAGGGCGAGGACGGCGGCGCCGAGCGCCATCACGACCGCGCCGATCTGCATGAGGCCGCGACCGAGCCTGGCCTGCAGGCCGGACATCGCGAGGCCGAAGCCGATCACGCCGCCGACGGCCTGCGGGAGGCCGGCCATGCCGGCCTGGAGCGGTCCCCAGCCGAGACCGACCTGGGTGAAGAGGTTGAAGACCACGCCGAACCCGACCATGCCGGAGAAGAACGCGAGCCCGGCGATGAGGCCGGTGGTGAAGGCGCGCTTGCGGAAGAGGGCGGGCACGACGAGCGGGTCCTTGCCGTTGCGGACGCGGGCGCTCTCGTAGCGGCCGAAGAGGGCGAAGACGACGATCGAGGCGGCCATGGAGACGAAGGTCCAGGCGGGCCAGTCGTGCTCCTGTCCCTGGATGAGCGGGAAGATCAGCAGGAACGCGGCCACCGAGACCAGGAGCATGCCGACGAGGTCGAGCCTGGTGGCGTTGGAGAGCCGGTACTCCGGCAGGAACTTGATCGCGGCGAACGCGGCGGCCAGGCCGAGCGGCAGGTTGATCAGGAAGATCATGCGCCAGCCGGTGCCGAAGAGGTCGGCGTCGATGAGCCAGCCGGCCAGCACGGGGCCGCCGACGGACGAGATGGTCATGACGGGCCCGAAGGCGGCGAACGCCTTGCCGATCTCCTTCGGCGGGAACATCTCCTTGATCAGGCCGAGGCCCTGGGGGATCATCACGGCGCCGAACAAGCCCTGCACGACGCGGAAGACGATCAGCATCTCGGGACTGCCGCTGATGCCGCACAGCAGTGAGGCGGCGGTGAAGCCGAAGGCGCCGATCACGAACATGCGCTTGCGGCCGTAGAGGTCGCCGAGGCGGCCTCCGGTGATCAGGCCGACGGCCATGGCCAGCGCGTAGCCGGCGGTCAGCCACTGGACCATCGCGTTCGAGCCGCCCAGCTCACGCTGGATGGTCGGGGCGGCGATCGTGGTGATCAGCGCGTCGAGCAGGTCCATCACCTCGGCGGCGAGGATGACGAAGAGGGCGACCCAGCGCCATCTGTAGGGCTGGACGTCTGCGGGGGTCCCCGCGGGGGCGGTGACGGTCATGCGTACTCCTAGAGAAGAAACATCGTTCTTAGAACGAACAGCGTTCGTGTACGGACACTGTTCTAATGACGAACGGCGTTCGTGTCAAGTACACTGTTCCACGAGGAGGAGAACATGACGTCAGTGCCCACCCCGCCGTGGCGCAAGTCGCCCAAACCGGTGAAACAGCAGCTCAGTCAGGCGTTGATCGTGGAGACCGGGTTGCGGATCCTCGACGCGGAAGGACTCGACGCGCTGAGCATGCGCAGGGTCGCCCAGGAGCTCGACACGGGCCCGGCCTCGCTGTACGCGCACGTGTCCAACAAGGAAGAGCTGCTGGAGCTGATCTACGACCTGGTTCTCGGCGAGATCGAGGTAGGCGAGGCCGACCCGGCCAACTGGAAGGCGCAACTGCGTGAGTACGCGATGGAGTCGCATCGGGTCCTGGCCCGCCACGCCGACATCGCCAGGGCTGCCATGGCGGCCGTGCCGACCGGACCCAACGCGCTGCGGCTCGGCGAGTACATGATGGCGTTGCTGATCTCGGCGGGGATGGATCCGCGCGACGCCTCGTTCGGGGTGGACCGGCTGTCGCTGTACATCGCCGGCGACGCCTACGAGGGCTCGCTGCACTACGCGCGGATGCGAGCCAGAGGCCTGAACGACCGGGAGACCTACCTCAACAGCTTCGTGGGCCAGATCAAGGACTACTACAGATCGCTGCCGCCCGAGCGGTTTCCCATGCTCGTGACCTATGTGGACGAGCTGACCGACCCCGACGGGGAGGCCCGGTTCGAGTACGGGCTCGACCTGTTGATCGATGGCATGGCGGCCCGGATGAAGTAGACGCGCTCGTATGCGATCAAGCGTTCAGGCCATGGACCGTCTCAGGGCGAGTGCGTCACGATAGTCGCATGATGACACTCGCTCTGATCACCCTCGTCCTGCACGGCGCCATCGCCGGCCTCTTCTACACCTTCTCGATGTCGGTCATGCCCGGACTCAACGCGATCGACCCGGCCCAGGCCGAGACGGCCATGCGGAGCATCAACCGGAAGATCCTCAACCCGTGGCTCTACATCCCCTTCATGGGGGCTCCGGTCGCGGCCCTGGCGGCCGGGTTCCTCGCGGGCTCCCCGGCCGCCCTGTGGTTCTTCCTCGCCGCCGGCGTCAACTTCGTCGGCTCGTTCCTGGTCACCGTCGCCATCAACGTGCCGATGAACAACAAGCTCGACGCGGGCACGATGACCTACCCGGAGTACTCGCCCCGGTGGACGGGGTGGAACACGCTGCGCGCGGTGGCCGGCTTCGCCTCGGTCGTGCTGGTCGGCATCGGTATCGCCTACCTGTAGGCGGCTACATGTTGATCATGTGGCCGGCCAGACCGTGGACGGCCTCCTTGACGGCCTCGCCGAGCGTGGGGTGGGCGTGGATGTTACGCCCCACCTCATGCACGGTGAGGTCCCACTGCTGTGCCAGGGTCAGCTCGGGCAGCAGCTCGGTGACCTCGGGGCCGATCAGGTGGGCACCGATGATCTCGCCGTGGGTGTCGTCCGCGATGATCTTGACGAAGCCGTTGGCGTCGCCCAGGCCGTGGGCCTTGCCGTTCGCGGTGAACGGGAACTTCTGCACCTTGACGTCGTACCCCAGGTCGCGGGCCTGGGCTTCGGTGTATCCGAAGCTGGCGACCTGCGGCTGGCAGTACGTGGCCCGCGGCACCATCGCGAAGTCGATCTCCATCGTCTCCGCGCCCGCGATCGTCTCAGCCGCGACGACCGCCATGGCCTCGGCGGCATGCGCCAGCATGAGCTTCGCCGTGACGTCGCCGATGGCGTAGATGTGCGGCACGTTGGTACGGCCCCGGCCGTCCACCTGGATGGCGCCCCTGTCGGTGAGCGCGACCCCGGTCTTCTCCAGGCCGTAACCCTCGACCCGAGCCTGGAAGCCGATCGCCTGCAGGACCTTGTCCGCTTCGAGCACCTGGGTCTGCTGGTCGCGGGTGACCGTGACCTTGACCGAGGAGCCGGTGTCCTCGATGTTCTCCACGCGGGTCGAGGTGAGCACCTCGATGCCGAGCCGCTTGTAGCGCTTGGCCAGTTCCGCGGAGACCTCTTCGTCCTCGAGCGGCACGACCCGGTCGAGGAACTCCACGATCGTCACCTTGACGCCGTAGTTGTGCAGCACGTAGGCGAACTCGACGCCGATGGCGCCCGCGCCGGCGATGATGATGCTGCCCGGCAGGTCCTCGCTGAGGATCTGCTCCTCGTACGTCACGACCCGCTCCGACAGCGAGGTGCCGGGGATGAGCCGGGTGGTGGCGCCGGCCGCGATGATGCAGTGGCCGAAGGTGACCGTCTCGCCGTTCACCTGCAGGGTGTTGGCGTCGAGGAACTGGCCACGGCCGTTGTACTCCGTGATGCCGTTCTTCTTCATCAGGAAGTGCACGCCCTTGACCCGGCCGTCGGCCACCTTGCGGCTGCGCTGGAAGGCGGCGCCGTAGTCGAAGGTGACCTCGCCGCTGATGCCGAAGGTCTTGGCCTCCTTGGTGAAGATGTGGGCCAGCTCGGCATTGCGCAGTAGCGCCTTGGAGGGGATACAGCCCACGTTCAGGCAGACGCCACCCCAGTACTTCTCCTCGATGACCGCAGCCTTGAGGCCAAGCTGGGCGGCGCGGACCGCAGCCGTGTATCCCCCGGGTCCAGCGCCGAGAACGACGACGTCATAGTGAGTGCTCATGCGTCGGACGATACCGCCCGCCGGACCCCCACCTTGTACGGCACTGCCAGGGGCCAAGATAGAGACCGTGATTCGCATCCTCCTCGCCGACGACGAGGCCATGATCAGGGCCGGCATCAAGGCCATCCTCGGCGCCGACCCCGAGCTTGACGTGGTCGCCGAGGCCGCCGACGGCAAGGAGGCCGTCGACCTGGCCATCAGCCACCACCCCGACGTGGTCCTGCTCGACATCCGCATGCCCAGGATGGACGGCCTGGCCGCCGCCGCCGAGATCCGCCGGGCCGCGCCCGGCAGCGCGGTCGTCATCCTGACCACGTTCGGCGAGGACGACTACATCGCCAAGGCGCTCGACGTCGGCGCCAGCGGCTTCCTGCTCAAGTCCGGCGACCCGCGCGAACTCCTGGCCGGCATCCACGCCGTCGCCGGCGGCGCCGCCTACCTGTCACCCAAGGTGGCCCAGCGGGTCATCTCCCAGCTCGCCGGCGGCCAGATGTCGCGCGGCGCCGCGGCCCGCGACCGCATCGAGCCACTCACCGAACGCGAACGCGAGGTCCTCGCCCTCGTCGGCGCCGGCCTTTCCAACGCCGAGATCGCCGCCAGGCTCTTCATCGTCGAGGGCACCGTCAAGGCGTACGTGAGCGCCATCCTGACCCGACTCGGCGTGCGCAACAGAGTGCAGGCCGCGATCGTCGCCCACGAGGCCGGATTGGTAGCCTGACCTGTGATGTACCGCCTCTTCTTCACGCTCGTCCTGCGCCGGTTCGACGCCGAGAGCGTGCACCACGCCACCGTCCGCGCGCTCGCCGTGCTGTCCGCGCTGCCGTTCGTCAAGCGCCTGCTGCACCGGTGGCTCGCGCCGCACGACCCGGCGCTGCGGGTCACCGCGTTCGGCGTGCACTTCCCCGGGCCGTTCGGGCTGGCCGCCGGGTTCGACAAGGACGCCGCCTGCGCCGAGGCGATCTCCGCGCTCGGCTTCGGGCACGTCGAGGTCGGCACCATCACCGCCCACGCCCAGCCGGGCAACCCCCGGCCGCGGCTGTTCCGCCGGGTCGGGCAGGCCGCGATCATCAACCGGATGGGGTTCAACAACCACGGCGCCGCGGCGGCCGAGCGGCGGCTGCGCCGTACGCGGGGGCTGCCGGTGGTGGTCGGGGTCAACATCGGCAAGACCAAGGTGGTGCCGGAGTCCGGCGCCGCCGCCGACTACGTGGCCAGCGCCAGGCGGCTCGCGCCGCTGGCCGACTACCTCGTGGTCAACGTGAGCTCGCCCAACACCCCGGGGCTGCGGAACCTGCAGGCGGTCGAACTGCTGCGGCCCCTGCTGTCGGCGGTGAAGGAGGTGGCGGACGGGACGGCGCGCCGTACACCCTTGCTGGTGAAGATCGCGCCCGACCTCGCCGACGAGGACGTCGACGCCGTGGCGGACCTCGCCCTTGAGCTGGGGCTCGACGGCATCATCGCGACCAACACCACGATCAGGCACGACGGCGAGCAGGGCGGCCTGTCCGGCCGCCCGCTGAAGGCGCGTTCGCTGGCGGTCCTGCGCCGCCTGCGCGCCAGGGTCGGCGACCGCCTCACGCTGGTGTCCGTGGGCGGCGTCGAGGACGTGGACGACGTGTGGGAACGCCTGCTCGCCGGCGCCACCCTGGTCCAGGGCTACACGGGCTGGATCTACAACGGCCCGTTCTGGCCCTCCCGCATCAACCGCCGGCTGAGCCGCCGCCTGCGCCGCCACGGCATGAAGTCCATCACCGAGGCCATCGCCCGCACCGCCTGAGCGCCTGCCTGCCCCGCGCGGCCCAGGGGCCGATCGGCTCTGGGCCGCGCCGGCGTGGTTCGCTTCCCGGGCGCCGCCATCGCTAGGCCGTCAGGGCGACCGTCGGGGACAGGCGGGCGGCGCGCATGGCCGGGTAGATGCCGGCGATGGTGCCGATCAGGAGGGTGGCGGCCACGGCGCCGCCGATCGCCCAGGGCGGGACCACGGGGGGCCAGTCGCGGGAGACGGCGTAGCCGACCGTGGCCACGGCGCCCAGGAAGGCTCCCGCCACTCCGCCCAGCGCCGACAGCAGCAGCGACTCGGCCAGGAACTGGATGCGGACCTGTCCCCTCGTGGCGCCCAGCGAGCGGCGCAGGCCGATCTCCTTGCGGCGTTCGAGGACGGAGATGACCATGGTGTTGGCCACTCCCACCCCGCCCACCAGCAGGGCCACCGCGCCCAGGCCCAGCAGGAGGTTGGTGAAGGCACCCGCGGCGGCGGCCTTGGCGGCCAGCGCGTCGGAAGGACGGCTGACCTCCACCTCGTTCGGGTTCTCCGGGTTGACGGTGCGGGGCAGGGCCTCGCGGACCGCGCCGACCGCCGCGTCGTCGGAGCGCTCGTAGATGGTGGTCGGGTGGCCGTCGAAGCCCAGGTACTTCTCGGCGGCGGGGAAGCCGACCAGCGCGGAGCGCTCGATCTCGGGGGCCAGCGGCATCGGGCCGAGGATGCCGAGGACGGTGAACCAGCGGTTGCCGATCCACACCCGAACGCCGGTTCTGGTGATGCCCAGCCGTTCCGCGGCCTTGGCGCCGAGCACGACGGCCGGCTGGCGGCCGGTGGCGGCGTTGAGCCAGGCCCCCTCCACCACGCTGCCTTCCAGGGTCTTGAGCAGCGGAACCGTCGCAGCCTGTACGGCGATGCCCCCGGTGACCGCCTCCGGGATGTGGCCGGTCCTGCGCACGCTCGTCTTGATGGAGCCGGTGGCCCCCGCCGTCTGCACGTGCTCCATGCGCTCGACCATGCCCGCGGCGTCCTCGGGCAGCTTGGCCTGCTGGCCGAAGAGCGTCTGCCCGGCCGAGACCGTGAGCAGGTTGGTGCCGAGCTGGTCGAGCTGGCGCAGCAGTTGCTCCCTGGAGGACGACGAGATCCCGATGACCGCGATCATCGTGGCGATGCCGATGGCGATGCCGAGCGCGGACAGCACCACCCTGGTCGGACGGCTGCGCAGCCCGGCCGCGCCGACCCGGAAGACGTCCGAAGGGCTGAGCCTGGCGGGCTTCATGACACGGCTCCGTCCCGCACCTTGACCTGGCGCGGGCACCAGGAGGCCACGTCCATGTCGTGGGTGATGATCGCGATCGTGGTGCCGGAGGCGTGCAGTTCGCCCAGGATGCGCAGGACCTCGGCGCCGGAGGCGGAGTCGAGGTTGCCGGTCGGCTCGTCGGCCAGGAGCAGCGGCGGGTCGCCCGCCACCGCCCTGGCGACGGCCACCCGCTGCTGCTCGCCGCCGGACAACTGGTTGGGCCGGTGGCCGAGGCGGTGGCCGAGGCCCACGCGTTCGAGCGCCGCGGCGGCCTTCTCGCGGCGTACGCGCCGGGGCGTGCCGGTGTAGAGCAGGCCGTCGGCCACGTTGTCCAGCGCGCTGACGCCGGGCGCCAGGTGGAACTGCTGGAAGACGAAGCCCAGGTTCTTGGCGCGCAGCGCCGACAGCTCGCGGTCGCTCAGCTTGGAGATGTCGTGCCCGGCGATGCGTACCACCCCGCTGGTCGGCCGGTCGAGCGTGCCGATCAGGTTGAGCATCGTGGACTTGCCGGAGCCGGAGGGCCCGACGATCGCGACCAGCTCGCCGTAGTCGACCTTGAGGTCCACGCCGCGCAGCGCGTGCACGTCGCCGTTGTAGGTCTTGGTCACCTCGCGGAGCTCGATGACGCTCATGCCGTGGGCACCCCGACCTTCATGCCCTCCGCGAGTCCTGAGCCGGTGACCTCGACCCGGCCGCTGCCGAACGCGCCGAGCTCGACCGGCACGATACGGCTGCCGGAACCCTCGACGACCTCGACGCCGAATCCGCCCTCGCGGGTGGCGAGCAGCGCCTCGACCGGGACGGTCAGCACGCCCTTGACCCGCTTGCTCTCCAGCTCCACGTCCACGGGCGCCTGGTCGAGCTTGGTCTTGGGCTTCTTGTCCAGCGTGATGTCCACGTCGATGGTGGTCGTCTTGTCGTCGTCGCGGCCTGAGGTCTGGGCGACGGTGCCGACCTCGGTGATCTTTCCCTTGGCCCGCTCGCCGCCGGGCAGCTCGACGGTGACCTTGGCGCCCTTCCTGGCGAGATGCTGCTCGTCGGTGTCGAGGTCGACGTGGACGAGCCGCTGGGTGCCGGTGGCCTTGAGCGCCTCCTGGCCCGCCATCGCCTTGCCGCCGACGGTGGCCTTGACGTCGCCGACGCGTACCTCGCCGGGCTGGAAGACCACCTGGGTGGCGTCGACCCTGCCGGTCTCCTCCAGGTCGCGGTCCTCCTGCCATTCGAGGACGGCCAGGTAGGTGGCGTAGGTGAACTCGTCGTCCACGGTCAGGTCGTCGCCGTAGCCGAGCGCCTTGAGGTTGCGCTCCAGCTGGGTCACGTCCGGGCCCTCGACGCCGCGTTCCAGGGTGCGGTAGAGAGGCAGCTTGCCGTACATGAGCGTGACGGGCTTGCGGTCCACCTTGAGCAGCGAGCGGCCGCGCTTGATCAGCGCGCCTTCCTCCGGCACCCAGGTCACGGTGCCCCGGGCGTCGGTGGTGATGGCGCGCTCGTCGTTGTAGGCGAGCGTGCCGTCCACGGTCTGGGTGTCGACGAGGTCCTGCTTGGTGATCTCCGTGGTGGCCGGCGCGGGCGGGCGGGTGGGCGCCGCCGTTCCCGTGCCACTGTCACTCAGTACGGCTGTCGCCGTCCACGCGGCGGCCGCGCCCACGAGCGCGACCGCCACCGCTGCCAGGAGCTTTCTCACGACTGCTTCTCCGCGCCCGGCTGGAACTGCTTGCAGGCCTCCTGGGCCTTCTTCATCTTCTCTTCGTCGCCGGGCCCGCCGGTCATCATGATGCCGCCGTTGGCCGTGGGGTCGGGGACGTTGATGCCGTTCTCCCGCATGCACTGGGCGAACTTCACCATCTGGTCGCGGCGCTTCGGGTCCATGGCCCCGCCCTGGTCGCCCATGACGCCCTTGAGGTGCTTCTGGCACTCCTTCTGCGCCTTCTCCATCTTGGACCGGTCGGTGCCCTGGCCGGCCCTGAACTGGATGCGGCCGTCCTCGGATGGGTCGTCCATCTCGACGCCGTTCTCCCGCATGCACTGGGCGAACTTGAGCTGGGCGTCGCGGGCGTTGCCCGAGGGGCTGGCGGAGGCGCCGGAGGTGGTGGCGCCGGTGCCTGTGGTGGCGCTGGTGGAGCCGCAGGCGGCGAGTGCCAGGAGCATGGCCGCTGCGGCCGGAATGAGGCGAAGGTTCATGGCACCGCACTTCATCGGAGCGGGTGCTAAACGCGGATAAGCCGCCGGACTTACCCCCCGCTAACACCGCGTCGGTGAGTCTTTGCAGCATGCGGGTGCTTGTCGTGGAAGACGAGGAACAGATGGCCGACGCCATCGCGCGGGGGCTGCGGCTGAACGCGATGGCCGTCGACGTGGCCTACGACGGGCAGGAGGCGCTCGATCTGGCCTCCTACGTCGACTACTCGGTCATCGTGCTGGACCGGGACCTGCCCGAGGTGCACGGGGACGACGTCTGCCGCGAGCTCATGGCGCGCAGCCGGATCATCATGCTCACCGCCGCCGGGCAGCTGCACGACCGGGTGGACGGGCTGACCATCGGCGCGGACGACTACCTGGTGAAGCCGTTCGCGTTCGCCGAGCTGGTGGCCAGGGTGCGTACGCTGGCCCGCCGTACGGGCCGGGCGAGCGCGCCGGTCGTCGAGCGGGCGGGCATCCGGCTGGACCCGGCCTGCCGTACGGTCACCCGCGACGGCAGGGACGTGAGCCTGAACCGCAAGGAGTTCGACGTGCTGCACGAGCTGCTGCGCGCGGACGGCGAGCTGATCACTTCGACCGGGCTGCGCAAGAGCGTGTGGGACGAGTTCGCGGAGAGCGGCACGGGAGTGCTGCGCGTCACGCTGACCTCGCTGCGCAGGAAGCTGGGCGCGCCCGCTGTGATCACGAACGTGCCCGGCCAGGGGTATCGCCTGTGAAGCGGCTCGGGCTGCGCATGCGGCTCACCCTGATCTACGGCGGTCTGTTCTTCGTCGCCGGCTCGGCCTTGTTGTGGATCACCTATCTGCTGACCGCCCGCTCGCTTGAGGCGAAGTTCGTCAAGGTCATCGGAACCGGGCCGCCGCTCCCGACCGGTGCCCAGTCCAGGGACGCCGTGTTCTTCCAGGCCCAGGCCCAGGCTCAGGCGGAGGTGGGCGAGCGCGCGGACAAGGCGCTCAGCGAGATCCTGCAGTGGTCGGTCAGCGCCATGGTGATGATCGGGCTTGCCGCGGTGGTCATCGGCTATCTGGTCGCCGACCGGGCGCTGAAGCCGCTGAACAGGGTGACCGAGACCGCGCAGCGCCTGTCCGAGAGCACGCTGCACGAGCGGATCGCGCTGGAGGGCCCGCAGGACGAGGTCAAACGGCTGGCCGACACCTTCGACGCGATGCTCGGCCGCCTGCACCGGGTCTTCGACGCGCAGCGCAGGTTCATCGCCAACGCCTCGCACGAGCTGCGTACCCCACTGGCGATCAACCGGACGGTGCTGGAGGTGTCGCTGGAGGAGCCGGAGGCCTCTCCCGACCTGAAGGCGCTGGCCAGGGCGCTGCTCGGCACCAACGCGCGCTACGAGCGGCTGATCGAGGGCCTGCTGCTGCTCGCGCAGTCGGAGCAGGAGCTGACCACGCGCAAGCCGGTCCGGCTGGAGCGGGTGATACGCACCGCGCTGGAGCTCACGCCCGCCAAGCGAGGGGTGACGATCGTCGAGGACCTGCGGCCCGCCGTGGCCGAGGGCGATCCGCTGTTCCTGGAGCGCTGCGTGTTCAACCTGGTCGAGAACGCGATCAAGTACAACGTCCGCGGCGGGCAGGTGTGGATCACCCTGCGCGAGTCGTACGGCGGCGGCGGAACCGTCACCGTCGAGAACACCGGGCCCGTGGTCTCCCCGTTCGAGGTGGAGGACCTGTTCGAGCCGTTCCGGCGCAACGGCGACCGGGTGCAGTCCGGGCGCGGCGCGGGCCTTGGCCTGTCGATCGTGCGGGCGATCACCGAGGCCCACGGCGGCACCGTGACCGCCAAGCCCCGCCCCGAGGGCGGACTCTCGGTGACCCTGCGCCTGCCCGCCTGACCGTCAGGGCAGCAGGCCCGTGACCACCGTCGCGTGGAACTCCTCTGAGCGCAGCACCCGCGCCTTCAGCCCGCTGGAAGTGACCGCGTCGACGGCCTGATCGGCCTGGCGCTCGCTGGTCTCGAACAGCAGCAGCCCGCCGGGAGCCAGCCAGCGCGGCGCGCCCTCGGTGACCCGCCGCAGCACGTCCAGGCCGTCGGGGCCGCCGTCCAGCGTGACCCGCGGCTCGTGGTCCCTGGCCTCGGTCGGCAGCAGGGCCAGGTCGGCGGTCGGGACGTAGGGGACGTTCGCCAGCAGCACGTCCACCCGGCCGCGCAGCCTCGGCGGCAGCGGGTCGAACAGGTCGCCCAGGTACACGTTCTCGCCCAGGTTGCGGCGCGCGCAGGCGACCGCCGCCGGGTCGACGTCGGCCGCGTGCAGTTCGCCGCCGGTCAGGACGGCCAGCGCCGCGCCCATGGCGCCGGAGCCGCAGCACAGGTCGAGGATCACGCCTGGGCCGGGGGCCAGCGCGGCGGCCCGCCGTACCAGGAACTCGGTACGGCGGCGCGGCACGAACACGCCGGGATCGATGCGCACGCGCAGGCCGCAGAACTCCGCCCAGCCCACGACCTGCTCCAGGGGAAAGCCCTCGGCCCGCCGGGCCACCATGGCGGCCAGTTCGCCGGGGTCGGCGGCGGTGGAGAGGATGAGCTCCGCCTCGTCCTCGGCGAACACGCAGCCGGCGGCACGGAGCTTGGTGACGACTTCTTCGGGTGACACGGAACGCCTCTCGGGGTTACCCGCGGGCGTCTCCGAACGTCACTGGTGAGATCGCCCGCGTCTCGGTTGCGGAAATCGGTCTCACCTCCTCAAGTCGCTCACAGGATATAGGGGACGCCACGGGCCGGTCACCGGCGGGCTCGGGGGCTCCAGCCGAGGTCGCGTTCGGCCGGTGTCCAGTCGAGGATCCGGCGTTCGTGGTCGCCGGTGATCGTGTACGCGGCGAAGGCGGGCCGCGGGTGGTCCAGGGCGGCCAGGAAGGCGGCGGCCACGTCGCTGCCCGCCGTCATCACCGGGGAGACGTCCGGCGCCAGCCACTCGTCGTCGCTCATCGGCCCGACCAGGCGCAACGCGGTCGCGGTCAGGCCGTGGGCGGTGACGGCGGCGGCGCACACCTGCTCGCCCAGGCGCTTGCTGAGGCCGTAGGCGTCGGTGTTGTCGGGCTCGGGGTCCGTACTGTAGTCGCGGGACTGGTATCCGGCGAAGACGGACATGCTGCTGGCATAGACGACGTGCCGGACGCCGGCCGCCGCGCAGGCCTCGATGGTCAGGTACAGGCCGGTCACGCTGACGGTGAAGTGGGTACGCGCCCATTCGAGGCCGTCGCGCCAGCCCGTCTTCCTGCCCATGGCCAGGTAGAGGAGGGCGTCCTGGCCGTCGGCCGCCCGCTTCAGCGCGGCCGGGTCGGTGACGCTGCCCTCGACGAACTCCACGTATCCGACGGGCTCGGCGGGCGGGCGCAGGTCCATGACGCGCACCGTGTGGTGGGCGGCCAGGGCGGGCAGCACCAGCGCGCCGACCGCCCCGGAGCCTCCGGCGACCAGGACGCGCATCATTCCTCCTCGGCGAAGGCGCGGGCGAACTCCAGCGCCCGGCCGTAGGCGGTGTCGACGATCTTGTGCCCCATCTCGGGCGTGGCCAGCCTGGCGTCGCCCAGCGCGCCCGTGGCCGACAGGCGGTGGTAGGCGAGCGCGAGATCCACCCTCGGCGCGGGCGGGGCGGCGTGCGGGAGGACGGGCAGCGGGTCGGCGGGCGGGCCGATCCGGTCGGCGCGTACGAGGTGCGGCGCGAGCACCATGGCCACGGAGGTCTCGCCTTCGCAGGCGTGGCCGTAGCGCTCGCTGCCCATGAGTTCGGCGATGACGTCGCCGGCCAGGCCCGCCCACATGACGTGGGCCATCGTCACCTGGTGGTCGCGGCGCAGGACGCGGGCGGCCAGCCGTACGGCGTCGACGTTGCCGCCGTGGCCGTTGACCACGAGGACCTTGCGCACGCCCGCCTCGGCCAGCGACTCGGCCAGGTCGCGCAGCAGGGCCAGCAACGTCTCCGGGCGCAACGTCATCGTGCCGGGGAACCCCAGGTGGTGCTCCGACAGCCCGTACGGCACGCCGGGACACAGCACCGCGTCAGGACCGAGGTCGGCGGCGAGCCTGCGGGCGAACGCGGCGGCGATGGCGAAGTCGGTCTCCAGTGTCAGGTGCCTGCCGTGCTGCTCGGTCGCCCCGATCGGCAGCAGCGCCAGCCTGGCCGTGCGCAGCGCCAGCGCGGCCTCCTCGGCGACCATGGCGGCCAGTTCGTTCATCGTGCTCCCCACTCGTGCAGCACCCGCGTCGCGGGCAGGATGTCGGCCGCGGAGCAGCCGGGCGGCCGTCCGAGGGTGATCGCGTCGAGGAAGTCGGCGTCCTGGCGGGCCAGGCCGTCGGCTTCCATCCGGTCGCCGCAGTCGAGCAGGACCGTGCCGTCGTGCTCGCGCAGCAGGCCGCCGGACAGGTGCAGGGTGCGTTCTTCGCCGATGATCGTCAGCTCGCGGGCGGGCAGCCGCGAGTGGTAGGACAGCGCGATCGTGGCCAGCGCGCCGCCGGGCGTTCGCAGGACCGCTCCGGCGTCCATGGGCGGCCCGCCCCGCCACGGCTCGCCGCGCACGCCGCGCACGTCGGCCCGCCATGGCTCTTCGCCGGTGCCTTGCTCGTCTGCCCGCTGGGCGCCGAGCAGCCACAGGGCCGCGTCCACGGTGTGCGCGCCGTGGTGCCAGAGCACGTCGTCGGTCCAGTCGCGCGGCCGTCCGCCCATGCCGGTGTCGTCCTGGCGCAGCATCAGCGTGCGCGCCACGACGTGCGTGACGGTCAGCGCGCCCCGCTCGATCTCCTCCCGCACACGCTGGTACGGCCGGCAGAACCGCAGCGTGTGCGCCACCGCGACCAGCCTGCCGGTGGCGCGCGCCCGCTCGGCCACCGCCTCGGCCCCGGCCAGGCTCAGGGCCAGCGGGATCTCGCACAGCACGTGCAGTCCGGCATCGAGCGCGGCCAGGGTCTGGGCGGTGTGGTGGGCGTGCGGGGTGGCGATGACGACCGCGTCGAGGCCGGGGTGGGCGTAGAGGTCGCCGGCGGTGCCGTACACCTGCTTGATTCCGAAGCGCGCGGCGAACGCGTCAGTCTGCCCGCGGTCGGGACCGGCGACGGCGGCCAGGTCGGCGCCGGCCGCGGTGAGCGCGGCGGCGTGCCGCTCCGCGATGGCGCCGGGGCCGACGATGCCCAGGCGGGGCGTCATCCGCCCATGCCGAACAGCGCGGCGGAGGCGCCGCCGAGGATCCACCGCTTGTCCTCGTCGGTGAGGTAGGGACGCTCCAGCACGTGGTTGATCGCGGCCTTGTAGTCGCCGGGCGCGGGGTCGGGCCGGTTCCAGTCGCCGCTCCAGGTGACGCGCCGGGCGCCGTAGGCGGCGACCGCCTCGCGCAGGAAGGGGTCGGCGTCGGGGTGCGGGTACGGCCGGCCGCTGTTGGCGTGGAAGCCCGCCCACATGGTGTGGACGAGTGGGCGTTCGGCCAGCGCCAGGAAGTTTCTGAAGTGGGCGGGATCGGCGTCGGGGTAGGTGGTGAAGCCGAGGTGCTCCAGGCGTACCGTGAGGCCGGGCACCTCGTCGAGCAGCGTGGCGAAGGCCGGGTCCGCGATGTCGGCGAGCGGGCCGCGCACGCTGGCCACGAGCCCGGCGGCGGCGATGGCGCGCCACAGCGCGTAGGGGTCGGGGCCGGGTGAGCGGGTGGCCGCCCACAGCCGCACGCCCTTGACGTGGGGGGACGCGGCCAGGCGGGCGACGTGCTCGGGCGCGCCGTGCGTCTCGGTGTCGACCATGGCGACGACCGCGAACCTGCCGGGGTGGGCCTCGGCGCAGCGCAGCAGGTAGGAGTTGTCGGTGTTGCCGACGAACTGGACGAGGACGGCGGCGTCGACGTCGGCCAGCTGCGGGAGGTAGGCCGAAATTTCGGGGTACTTCCAGGTGCCGACGTGCACGTGCGAGTCGATGATCATTCGGCCGCCTTGATCAGCGCCTGCGTGCCCCGGTCGCCGCCGTGAACGGCTCTGACCCGCTCGGCCACCTCGATCACGTTGGCCAGTCCGGACAGTTCCAGCCCGCCCCCGGCCTCGCCGGCCAGCGTGAGGTCCTTGATGAAGTGGTCGAGCTTGAAGCCCGGCTCCAGGTCGCCCGCGCGCAGCTTGCCCCACAG
Organism: Nonomuraea sp. NPDC059023; assembly: GCF_042740095.1. Classification (NCBI taxonomy): domain Bacteria; kingdom Bacillati; phylum Actinomycetota; class Actinomycetes; order Streptosporangiales; family Streptosporangiaceae; genus Nonomuraea; species Nonomuraea sp. NPDC059023. The sequence continues at coordinate 87,705 of NZ_JBHYIO010000041.1, forward strand.
GAAGTCCAGCAGAGGTGAACCGGCGACGCCCGGCCGTACGGAGGCCAGGACCTTCTCGATGTCGAGCCCGCCGTGCCCGGCCAGCGCGTACGCCTCGCAGGCGGCCAGCGTCACCCCGGCCACCAGCGTCTGGTTGACCAGTTTGGCCAGTTGCCCGGCGCCCGGCCCGCCGTGGTGCACCACGGTGCCGGCGACGGCCGCGAGCACCGGCCCGATCCGCTCCAGGGCCCTGGCGTCGCCGCCGACCATCACCGACAGGGTGCCCGCCTGGGCTCCGGCGGGGCCGCCGCTGACCGGCGCGTCCAGGACGGCGACGCCACGCGCCGCGCCCCGCTCGGCCAGGTCCCGCGCCAGCGCCGGCGCGGAGGTGGAGCAGTCCACGGCGACCAGGTCCGCGCCCGCGTGCTCGAAGACCTCGCCGTAGACCCGCTCGACGTCGGCCGGGTAGGGCAGCATCGTGACCACCACCTCGCTGCCCGCCACGGCCGCGGCGACCGACCCGGCGACGTCGGCTCCCCTGGAGGCCAGGTCCGCTGTCCTGGCCGGTGTCCTGTTGAAGACCGTGACCCGATGGCCCGCCTCCAGCACGCGTCGTGCCATCGGCTCGCCCATCAGTCCGGTGCCTATCCATGCCACTCGCACGGCCCCGACTCTAAGCGGACATCGGGCGAAAGAAAAGACCTAGGTCCTATTTCAGGCCAGGGCGCGCGGGCTCCAGGGTGATCTGCCCGTCCTGGACCGCCATGAACGCCAGGCCGTCGTTGGCTCGCGGGGCGTACTGCCTGCTGTTGCACTCGAACGGCGGCCACGACCACGGCAGCGTCGCGGCCAGCCGGGCCGAGTGCGCGAGGGCCAGGTCCACGGCGGTGAGGTCCTGGATCATCACGGCCAGGCCGTTCTCTCTCGCGTAGGCCCAGCTGCGCAGAGCGAGGCTCTGGCCCTTGGCGGCCTTGACGACCACGCCGCTCCAGCCGCCCGCCGCGAGCCGGTCGAGGTCGGCGACGCCGGCCAGCGACTCGTCGGCCAGGACGGGGGCGCGGCGGGCCAGTTCCCGCATGCCGTCAGGGTCCGGGGGCGCGTCCCTGGGTACGGGCTGCTCCAGGTAGGCCACGTCGGCGAGGACCCCGGACGGCAGGGCGTCCAGCATCGCGGCGGCGTCGGCGGCGCTCCGGCAGCCCTCGTTCGGGTCCACGGAGACACTTGCGCCGGGGCCGAGCAGGGCGTGGATCGCGGTGATCCGGGCGGCGTCGGCCTGGAAATCCTGGCCGGCAACCTTGACCTTGACGTGCCGGATGCCGTCGCGTTCGAGCCAGGCGCGTACCTCGTCGAGTGAGTCGCCTACGCCTACCACGTGCTGGACGGGCAGGCGGGTCCTGGGCTCGCCGAGCCCCTCCTTCAGCAGGGCCGACAGCCGGGCGTCGGCCAGCGCCTCCGGGTACAGTTCGGCGGCCGGGCGGCCGGCCGCGCGGGCCCAGCCGTCGTGCACCGCGTTGTCCACGGCCCCGAGCACCAGCGACGCCGCCAGCCTCGGCACCCCGCGCGGCCCGGACAGGCGCGCCTCCAGGTCGGCGCAGATCTCCAGCGGGTCGCCCGAAACGGACCCGGCGTCCGCGCACAGGCCGGTGACCATGTCGCGCAACGTCTGATCGCGCGCGTGCCAGCTCAGCGGCGAACGCGGCCAGGCCCACGGGACCGACAGCACGCTCGCGCCGCTCCCCTCGGCCAGGCGCCCGTCCACGGTCTCCACCTCGGCCGTCACCACCGCGAGCGTGAACCGGTCGACCGTGGCGCCGGCCAGCCTGAGGGGGTGGTCGAGGATCACCTCCCTGAAGTCGGCACCGGCCTGTCTGATGCGCACATCCGTCATCTGCCGTCCTCCAAACTTAGGACCTAGGATCTAGCCATGAGCATTCGTGTCCTGCCGTACGACGGCCCGCCGCACCCGCGCCGCCGGCTCGACCTGCTGCACCCACCGGCCGCGCACGCACCCTACGCGCTGTGCTTCGTGCACGGCGGCGGCTGGCGCGCGGGCGAGGCCGCCCAGTGGCACCGGCAGATGCGGCGGGCCGGGGCGCGGGGCGTCATCAGCGCCTCGCTCGGCTACCGGGTGGGCGAGCGGCTGCCCGCGCTGCTGGAGGACGTCGCCGACGGGTACCGGCGCCTCCTGACCCACCTGGACGAGCGCGGGCTCGGCGAGCTGCCGGTCTTCCTGGTCGGCAGCTCGGCCGGCGCCCACCTGGCCACGCTGCTGTCGCTGTCGCCCAACGGCCTGGAGCCCGCCGGGTGCGTCAGCGTCAACGGGCCGGGCGCGAGCCTGCGGCCCTGGCCGGGGATGGACCCCGAGATCCGCGCGGCCGTCGAGCACCTGGCCGACGGCGACTACGCCGCCGCCTCGCCCGCGCACCACGCCGACCCGGCGACCGCGCCGCCCATGCTGTTCATCGTGGTCGGCAAGGAGCGCTTCTTCCCGCACGAGCACGTGCGCGAACTGGCCGCGACGCTCCCCGGCGCGCGCGTGGTGCTGCTGCCGGGCGCCGAGCACGGCTTCTTCTACGAGCCGGGCAGCAAGGACAGCGGGCGGGCGCAGGCCGAGATCGACGTGTTCATCGCGGAGGTACTGCGCGGGTGAGCGCCTCCAGCATCCGGACCGGCGCCAGCAGGGCCGCCTCGTCCAAAGGCGGCTTTCCGCTCTCCACCATCTCGGCGAACAGCCGCAGCGCGGGCAGCGTGTAGTCCTTGCCCAGCGAGAGTTGCTCGGCGAGGACCCCTCGGGCGCCCGTCACCTGGACGGCGAAGGGGACCGCGCCGCCGGCGTCGCGCTCGACCAGGTTGAGCACGGCGTGAGCGGCGCCCGCTCGCGCCACGGCCAGCACCCCGCCGGGCAGCACCGAGATCCGCGGCTCGTCCTCGGGCGGGGGCAGCAGGTGCAGGGCCATCTCCACGACGTGCACGCCGTAGAAGGCCACTCCGCCGTACGGGCTCTCGCGCTGCACGGGGCCGGTGGCGACCACGGAGCGGATCGGCCCGAGCGCCTCCAGCCGATCGCGCATCGCCTCCACCGCCCAGCGCAGCGCGCTGGAGGAGGTCACGGGTACGCCGCCCGTCCTGGCCGCGGCCAGGATCGCCTCGGCGTCGGCCGACGTCCCGGCCAGCGGCTTGTCCACGAAGACCGGCACGCCCGCCTTGAGCAGGGGTTCGGCGTGGGGCCTGTGCAGGTCGCCGTCCCTGTCCATGACGATGGCCGCGTCGATCCGGCCGATCAGGTCCTCGGGCCGGTCCACGCCGAACTCGACGCCGCCCTGGCCGGAGAGCTGGGCGGTGCGCTCCGCCGTACCTCCGCAAAGAGCCACGATGCGGACGTCGCCCAGGGCGCGCTCGGTGTTGAGGTGGCGGATGGCGTGGTCGGCGTGGGTGTTGTCGAGCCCGATCAGTCCGAGCCTCATGGTGCACTCCTTCTCTCGTTATACCGGCATATTGACCTATTTCCCGGAAGACATCTAGAGTCCTAGGTCATAAGTTACGACGTGGAGGTGGTCCGTGCGGTTCGGGATCGTCGGGAGCGGAGTCATCGGCGGCTTGCACGCCAGGCTCATCGCGGACATGGCAGGAACGGCGGAGCTCGTCGCCGTCGCCGACAACGACCTGGCGCGGGCGAGGGAGCTCGCCGGAAAGCACGGCTGCGCGGCACTCGGCTCGACCCAGGAGCTCTACGCCCGCGACGACGTGGACGCCGTGGTGATCTGCCTGCCCAGCGGCCTGCACGCGGACGCGGCGGTGCCCGCGCTGAAGGCGGGCAAGCACGTGGTCGTCGAGAAGCCGATCGACATCTCGCTGGCCGCGGCCGACCGGATCATCGCGGCCGAGCGCGAGAGCGGCAAGAGCGTGACCGTGATCAGCCAGCGCCGCTTCGAGCCGTCCTTCCGCGCGGTGAAGGCGGCCGTCGACCGCGGCGAACTGGGCCGGCTGACCTCCGGGACGGCCGAGGTCACGCTGTGGCGTCCCCAGTCGTACTACGACTCGGGCGGCTGGCGCGGCACCTGGGCGATGGACGGCGGCGGCGCGCTCATGAACCAGGGCGTGCACGTCGTGGACCTGCTGCTGGCCCTGCTCGGGCCGGTGGAGTCGGTCAGCGCCTACTCGGGGCTGCTCGCGCACGAGAACATCGAGGTCGAGGACACGGTCGTGGCCGCCATCCGGTTCGCGAACGGCGCGCTCGGCCGCGTCTTCGCCAGCACCGCCGCGTACGGCGGGGCCAGCGTGCGCGTCTCGGTCCATGGCGACGCCGGGCACGCGATCGTGGACAACGAGGTGCCGACCAGCTTCCGGGTGGGCGAGGAGGACCGGGCGCGGAACGCCCCCGCCCGCCTGGGTCCTGAGTCGCACCGCGCCCAGCTCACCGACTTCATCGCCGCTGCCGCCGAGGGGCGCGCCCCCGAGGTCACCTCGGCCGACGGCCGGGCCGCGCTCGCACTGGTCCTGGCCGTGTACGAGTCCGCCCGCAACGGCGGCGCCCCCATCAAGCCCGCCTGACCCACGAAAGCCCGCCCGGACCTCGGGCCCGCCTGAGGTCCCGCCAGATTTCCCTGCCTTCCGAGGCCGCTAAAGGCAGGGAAAACCGGGGCGGGAGGGAGAAAATACCGCATCCCCCTCCCGCCCCGGTCACCTACAGAAGCGGTCATTCCGGGTAGCGGAAGCGGTAGACCGCGTCCAGCCGCCAGATGTCCCCGGGCGCCACCTGCTCGCTGCCCGGCTTGCTGACCCTGGTCGGGTAGACCTTGTTGTACTTGTCGCCGTCGTAGACCCAGACCCCGCGCCCGTCCGACTGCGCGTAGCCGTTGAAGAAGCCGGGCTCGACCTCGACCGACATCGTCGCCCCGTTGACGGTGTTGTACAGCTCCGCGCCGTAGCTGTCGGCCGGCGGCGCCCGGTGCCCCGCCGTGCCGATCTTGTGCTCGATCGCCTGGTCCAGGTAGCGGAACCGGGTGGTGACCCCGTCGGCCCTGACCGCCGGGAGCATGGCGCCGTAGGCGTACTCGATGGCCCGCGCGGCCCGCCAGCGCAGCACCCACCGGATCCGCAGCCCCGCGGCGGTGAAGACGTGGCGCACGTTCATGTCGCCGAGGACCGTCGGCGCCTCGACGGCCGGATCGAGCACCTGGGTGTCCTGGGCCAGCTCGAACTCCCCCGCCCGGAGGATGCCGGACGGGACGGCGGCGCGGCCGTCCACGAGGAAGAGCAGGCTCCGCAGGAGCTCGTCGCCGTGCAGGCCGCCGAAGTGGTCGGGCGCGCCGGCCGGTTTGATGGCGTACGGGTAGGCGGCGGCCGTGGCGAGCTGGATGCCCTCGGCCGTGGCAGGAGGCGGGCCCGCCTGCCGGACGGCGGTGATCTCCTGGATGCGCCAGGCGTCCATGCGTTTGGTGGTGTCGGTGAAGTGGCGCAGGTCGTAGCGGATCCACAGGTGGCCGGGTTCGCGGGTCCAGACCATGAGCTGCCGGGGGCCGAGCCGTTCCACGTAGAGGCCCGCGGTGTCACCGGGGGCGGCGAGCACGAGCCCGCTCGCGGCCAGGGCGGCGGTGCCGCCGAACAGGGCGCGGCGCTCCATCAGGCCGGACCCGGCAGGGGCAGCCAGGTGCCGGGCTTGCCGGAGACGGTGCACACCCAGCCGAACGGCTGACCGGCGGCGGGGTTGCGGTTCTGGACGACCATGCCCTTCTCCCACCAGCCCTCGGTGGGCGCGGCGGTGCGGGTCACTGTGAAGGAGTAGCTGATGTCCTCCTGCGTGCCGGTGCGGAACATGCCCTCCTTGTTGCCGGTGAGCGTGTTGGCGCCGATGTCCACGCCGCGGGTCCTGGCGTGGATGAAGATGCCGTAGTCCTGGGTCTTGACCTCCTGGTCGTCGAAGCTGCGGTTGCCGCTGATGACCACGTTCTCGGCCTTGAAGCCGGTGCGGGCGTAGGTCCTGATGCCGCCGCGCGGCTCGTTGCTGAGGCCGCCGCCGTAGTTCTGGTGGTTGTTGTAGACGACGTTGCCGGTGACGGTGACGTCGTTGGACTGCCAGACGTTGATGCCGACGGTGTTGCAGTGGCCGACGATGTTGTCGGAGATGACCAGCTTTCTGCAGCGGTCGGTGGACAGGCCGGCGTCGCCGCCGTAGAAGAGCGTGTTGCGCTCGAAGACGCCGTCGAAGATGTCGTAGACGGCGAGCAGGTCGGCGTTGCCGCCCTGGCCGTAGGCGAGCTTGTTGCCGATGACCAGGTTGTCCATCGCGCGGACGAAGCGGTGTTTGTGCGCGGCCGGGTTGTTGCCGCCGCAGGTGATGTAGATCGGATAGCCGACCTGGCCGGGCTTGCCGCCGATGCGTTCGAGGCGGTTGCGGCTGACGGTGAGGTATTCGGTGTGCGACTCGGTGTTGCCGAGCACGTGCAGGCCGAACTGGGTGACGTCCTGGAAGTCGCAGTCGTCGACCGTGATGTTGGTTCCGTTGCCGTTGACGTTGATCCCGACGTAGGCCTTGCTGATCCGGCAGCCGCCGACGTGGACGCGGTGGCAGCCGGTCAGGCGCAGCAGCGCGGTGGAGGCGGTGCCGGGCAGGGGTTCGTACGAGCCGGCCTTGAGTCCCTCCAGGTGCACGTTCTCGATCAGCACGTCCGTGCAGCCCGTCAGATGTACGGCCCGCGTCAGTGAGGCCCGGTCGTCGCAGAGGATCGCCAGGTTCAGCAGGCCCACGACGGACAGCCCGCTCCCTTCGATCACGTGGTTCTGGCCGTATCCCGCGGAGAGCACGAGCGTGGCCCTGGTCCGCTCCGACCGCAGGCTCACCCCGTTCTTGAGCCGCAGAGGGGCGCCGAGCAGGTAGCGCTTGCCCGCGCCGAGGTGCACCGACCCGCCTCCGGCGGCGGAGGCGGCGTCGATCGCGCGTTGTAACGCCGCGGAGTCGTCGGTGGTGCCGTTGCCCACCGCGCCGAACGCGGCGGCGGGGTAGAGGTTGAGGTCGTTCTCCTTGAACCGGGTCTGGGCCTGAGCAGGGCTCGCGGCCAGCGGGACCACCGCCGCCGCCGACACTCCCAGCAACCCCAGCACACGCCGTCGATCCGTTGAAGTCACGATAAGTCCTTTCAAGTAGGACCTAGGACGGAAGATTGAGCGGAATGTATGCCTCGGCGACATGTCCGTCAAGTGGGCTATTGACCCACCAGCATTGCGCTGTACCGTGAGCACACACGATGGTCTGTCCTATGTCTTACTTGGCGAGAGGCAAGAAACATGAGGTTAAGAATCGCTGCGAGCCTGCTCGCCCTCCCCCTGGCCGCCACCGCCTGCGGCTCCGGAGGAAGCGGCGAGAAGGCGGCGGAACTGCGCGTCTGGAGCATGTGGTCGGAAGGCGAGCCGAACCAGAAGGTGCTCGCCGAGGCGTTCAAGGACTTCGAGAAGGCCACCGGCGTCAAGGTCAGGGTGCAGTGGAAGGGCCGCACCGCGATGAAGTCGTTCCTGCCCAGCCTGAACACCGCCAACGTGCCCGCCGACCTGATCGAGGGCAACAACAGGGAGCTGACCCGCCAGTTCGCCGCCGCCAAGGGCGCGCTCGACCTGTCCGACGTGTACGCGGCCACGATCCAGGGCGAGCAGGCCACGGTCGGGCAGACCGTCGGAGACGCCTACAAGCGCATGGCCACCTCGTCGCAGGGCGTGCTGGCCCAGCTCCCGTACCAGGTCTCCACGTACGGGTGGTTCTACAACGGCAAGGACTTCCCCACCACGCCCAAGACCTGGGAGGAGTTCGTGAAGGTCCTCGACGAGCGCAAGGCCCAGGGCCGCAGGCCGCTCGGCCAGGACGGCAGCATCCCCAACTACAACATGCGCTACCTGGAGCACTTCGCCCGCGCGATCATGGGCGACGAGGGCTGGCACGCGCTGGCCCCCGACAAGAGCGGCCAGGGCTGGCTCAAGCCCGAGGTGCTCAAGGCGGCCCAGATGGTGGAGGCGCTGGCCAAGGGCGGCTACTTCCCCGACGGCTTCAACGCCGCCAAGTTCCCCGCCATGCAGCAGAAGTGGGCCAACGGCGAGTCCGACTTCCTCTACCAGGGCACCTACCTGCCCAAGGAGGTCGCGCCGTACGCCAAGCCCGGCCTGGAGTTCCGGGCGTTCCGCTTCCCGTCGGTCGAGGGCAAGGCGCCCACGATGAACGTCACCACCACCGGCTTCGGCATCCCGGTCAAGGCGGCCAACCCTGACGCGGCCAAGAAATTCCTGGCCTTCTTCCTGCAGAAGAAGTACCAGGACAAGGTGGCCGGGGTGGCGCTGGAGATGTCGGTGCGCAAGGACGTGCCCGCCGCGCCGCAGGTGGCCGACCTGAAGGCCGCCCTCGACAGCGGCGAGATCAACAAGGCCGACGTCCTGGACATGGGCGACTTCAACACCAAGGTCCTGCTGCCGCTCAGCGACCAGCTCCTGTTCGGCAAGATCGGCGCCGCCGACTTCACCAAGCAGATGGCCGAGCAGTCGGCCGCCTACTGGAAGTCCAAAGGATGACCGCGGTCCTGGAGCGGCCTCCGGTCGAGGCCGCTCCCCGATCACGGCGTGGCGGCAGCCCGTTCGAGGCCGCGCGGCGGCGGATGATCGGCCCGTTCCTGCTGCCCGCTTTGCTGGTCTACGCGCTGGTGATGATCGTGCCGAGCGTGATCACGGTCTGGATCAGCTTCAACGAGTGGGCCGGGGTCGGCGCCATGGAGTGGGCGGGTCTGGCCAACTACCGTGAGATGGTCGCCGACCCCGTCTTCGGCACCTCCTTCGCCAACACCATGAAGATCCTGGTGCTGGTGGGCGCGGCGGTCTTCGTCATCGCGTTCACGCTGACCATGCTGCTGCAGGACATGGTCGGCAGGAAGTTCGTGCGGGCGGTGATCTTCTTTCCGAGCCTGGTGCCCGGACTGGTGATCGCGATCCTGTGGGGCTTCCTGCTGGACCCCGACGGGCTGGCCAACTCGGTGCTGAAGTCGCTCGGGGTGGCCGAGCCGCCGCTGTGGCTGGCGCCGGAGAACATGTTCACCACGGTCATGGCCGGGATGACCTGGCTGGCCGCGGGCACGTACACGGTCATCTTCATGGCCGCGGCCGACCGCATCCCCCGCTACTTCTACGAGGCCGCCGAGCTCGACGGCGCCGGTCCGCTCACGCGCTTCTGGCACATCACGCTGCCGTTGATGTGGGACGTCATCGGCGTCTGCGCGGTGCTGTGGGCGATCGGCGCGCTGAAGACGTTCGAGTTCGTGCTGGTCTTCGCGGGCGCGACCGGCAGCCTGCCGCCGACCGGCCTGTGGACGTTCTCCGTCTACGCCTACGCCGGCGCCTTCCCCTCCGACGGCGTCCCCAGGTACGGCATCGCCTCGGCTGCCGCCGTCCTGACCATGCTGCTCACGGTCGTGCTCACCATCCTGGTCCGGCGGGTCATGGGCCGCCGCGAGCAGGCCACCTACTGACGCAAGGAGGTCACATGAGACTCCTCGCCATGCCGCTGGCCTGGTCGCTGGCGTTGTTCGACCTGTTCGTCGTGGCCTGGATGGCCCTGTCGTCGCTGAAGACCACGCGGGAGGTGGTCCAGGACCCCTGGGGTCTGCCCGCCTCCCCGCAGTGGGGCAACTACGGCGAGGCCTGGACCTCGGCCGCCTTCGGCGACGGCGTCGTCAACTCGCTGCTGCTGGTGATCGGCAGCGGGCTCGGCACGATCGTGCTGGCCGCGCCCGCCGCGTACGTGCTGGCCCGCTTCCGCTGGCGGCTGTCCGGCCCGGTCACCATCTTCTTCGCGCTGGGTCTCGGCATCCCCGCCCCGGCCATCATGATCCCGATCTACCTGGGCCTCGACCGGGTCGGGCTGATCGACTCGCTCGGCGGCCTGCTGATCGTCTACATCGCCACCAACCTGCCGTTCGCCGTCTTCTTCCTGACCGCCTTCTTCTCCTCGCTCCCCCGCGAGCTGGAGGAGGCCGCGGCGCTGGACGGCTCCGGCCCGTACCGCACGTACTGGCGGATCATGCTGCCGCTGACCAGGTCGGGACTGCTGGCGCTGTTCATCCTGCAGGCCATCGGCGACTGGGGCGAGACGTTCTTCGCCCTGTCGTTCCTTCAGGAGAAGAAGACGATCTCGCTGACGTTGCTGAACTTCATCCAGACCATGCAGTACACCGGCGCCCGCTGGTCGGTGCTGTTCGCCGGGATCTGCATCGTCGTCATCCCCCTACTGCTGCTCTACCTGTGGATGAGCAGCCGCCTCATCGAGGGCATCGCCGCCGGATACGGGAAGTGATCATGAAACGCCGCCAGTTGTTCGGCCTCGCCGGGGCCGTCGCCGCCACCCCGTGGATCCGCCCCAAGGCGGGCCTGCCGATCGTGCGTTCCGGCAGGGCGATGGCCGCGGTCATCGCCCCGCCGGACGCGGAGGAGGCCGCCGCCGAGCTGGTCGCCTACGTCGAGCGCGCCACCGGCGTGCGCCTGCCCAGGACCGCGGCGCCCGGCCTGACGCCCGTCCATGTGGGCTCGCCCGGCCCCGACCCCGCCGTGCCCGGCCTGCTGGCCAAGCTGGACAGGGACGGTTTCCTGATCCGGCCCTACCAGGGCAGCCTCACCGTGGTGGGACCGAGCCCGGCCGGCACCGCCAACGGCGTGCGCGAGTTCCTGGAGCGCTACGCCGGGGTGCGCTGGCTGATGCCGGGCCCCGACGGCGACGACGTTCCGGCCCTGTCCACCCTGGAGGTGCCCGCGGTCGCGCTCTGCCAGCAGCCGTCCTTCGCCATGCGTTCCTTCAGCCCGCTGCGCGACACCCGCTACCCGCCGCAGCAGCTCTGGGCCCGCCGCAACCGCATGCAGGGCACCACCACCGAGCCCATCGCCTTCCACCACAACCTGCACGCGCTCTTCCCCGTCGAACGCTACGGCGTGTCGAACCCCGAGTTCTACCCGGGCGGCAAGCCCCCGCCGCCCGGCAAGCTGACCGGCTGGCAGCCCGCCTTCACCGTCCCCGGCACGATCGACGCCGCCGTCACCGGAATCCTGGAGTACTTCACCGCCAACCCCGGCGCGAGCTCGTACTCGCTCGGGGTCAACGACGGAGAGGGCTTCGCCGAGGCCGATCCGGTGCCCGCCTACTACGCCTGGGTCAACGAGGTCGTGCGCCGGGTGCTGCTGGAGCGTCCCGGCAAGCGGTTCGGGCTGCTGGCCTACCGCAAGCTGGAGACGCCGCCGTCGTTCAAGCTGCACCGGCAGGTGGTGCCCTTTCTCACGCAGGACCGCTACGCCTGGACCGACCCGGCCGTCGAGTCGGCCGGGCACGCGCTGACCGACCGGTGGCTGGCGGTCAGCTCGCAGCTCGGGTTCTACGACTACCTGTACGGCGCGCCGTACCTGCTGCCGAGGATGTTCACCCGCCGCTACGCCAAGACCATGCGCTACGCGAAGGCACGCGGCATCGTCGCCCATTACGCCGAGCTGTACCCGAACTGGGGCGAGGGGCCCAAGCCGTGGGTGAGCGCCAAGCTGCAGTGGAACGCCGACGCCGACCCGGTGGCGCTCCAGCGGGAGTGGTGCGAGCGCGCGGTCGGCAAGACAGCCGCCGGGGATCTGCTGGCATATTTCGATTTATGGGAGAAGTTCTGGGCCGAGCGGGTGCCCGGCTCGGCGTGGTTCCTGCCGAACGCCACCTACCAGACCTTCAACCTGCCGCACTATCTTGAGCTGGTCCAGGACGGCGACATGACGCGCAGCCGTACCCTGCTCGACTCGGTGGTGGCGCGGGCGGCCACGGCGCCGCAGCGGGCCAGGGCGACGGTGCTGCGGCGCGCGTACGAGTTCTACGAGGCCTCGGCGCTCAGCTACCCGCGCGCGGTCACCCCGCCCGCGACGCAGGAGGCGGCGCTCGCGATGCTCCAGAGCGGCGCGGACGCGCATCAGCGCCGCCTGGAACAGGCGGCGCGGCGGCTGGCGCTGATCAAGGAGTTCGCCACCGACCCGGTGCTGGTACTGCAGATGAACCCCGCCTCCCACCCCAACCTGGTCTGGACGGGCTGGAACGCCGGCGAGTACTGGAGCGTCGTGGCCTACATCCGCGCCCACGAGCCCACCGGCGGCCCGGTCACCGACCTGGCCAGGAGCCTGTCGGCGGCCAACCCCTACGCCGCGCTCGTGCTGCGCGGCCTGCCCGCGCCCAACCTCGTCGGCAACCCGGACCTCACCTCCGGCCTGCCCCCGTGGACACTGCTGCCCCGCTCCAACGGCACCAGGGCCGTCTCCCGCCCGCCGGACCAGGCCGTGCTGCGGGTGAGCGGCAAGGGTTGGGGCGGGCCGTGCCAGAAGATCGCCGTCACACCAGGCCTGGCCAGGTTCACCGCCTCCTACCGGGCCCCGGCGGGCACCTCGGCGTCGGTGCAGCTCGCGCTCGACCTGTGCGACGCCGCGGGCACTCCCATCCCGAGCAGCTCCGTGCGCTCCCCCGTGATCAGCCTGCGCGCCAACGACACCTGGACGCCGCTGCGGCTCGACTGCGAGATCCCCGACAAGGCGCGCAACATCGCCGTCGGCATGGTCGAGCTCATCTTCCTGGTGGACAGCGCCGCCGAGGTCACGGTGGACTTCGACGACATCTCCCTGCTCAACATCGCCAAGGAGGCTCCGTGAGCCTGCGCGTCACCGCCGTCGAGCGCGTCACCCTGCGGGTGCCGTTCAGGGAGCGCTCGCGGCCGTGGAACGAGATCCTCGTCTCCGAGTTCGCCGTCGTGGAGGTGGTGCGGGTCCGCACGAACTCCCCCGGCCTCATCGGGTACGGCGAGAGCCTGCCCCACTACACCTGGGCCAGGACCACCGACGCGTCCGTGGCCCGGGTCCTCGACCGTCACCCCGCCGAGCTGATGGGCGACGACTCGCTCGGCGCCGGTCTCCAGATGGCCCTCTACGACGTGGCGGGCAAGGCCCTGGGCGTCCCGGTGTACCAGTTGCTCGGCCAGCCGATGGTCCGCCAGTGGTGCCCGCTGGCCTGGTGGAGCACCAAGATGCCGGCCCGGGTGCTGGCGGAGGAGGCCAAGGACGCGCTGGCCGAGGGCTACCTGGCGCACAAGCTCAAGGCCAGGCCGTGGTTCGACGTCCATGAGCAGGTGGCCGCCATCTCCGCCGTCACGCCCGCCACCTACGTCCTCGACCTCGACTGGAACGGCATGCTGCGCACGCCCGGCGAGGCGGTCGAGGTGCTGCGCGAGCTCGACCGCAGCCCGCGCGTCGGGGTCTACGAGTCGCCGGTGCTCCAGTCGGACGTGGCCGGGCAGAAGGCGCTGCGCGCCCGCGTCGACCGGCCGCTGGCCGAGCACTACAACAAGGCCCTGTTCCCTCTCTGGATGCGCGAGGACGCCATCGACGGCTTCGTCTCGTGCAACGCGGGCGTGGCCGGGACGATCGCGCAGGGCCTGCAGGCCGCGGCCTTCAACAAGGACCTGTTCCTGCAGATCGTCGGGCCGGGCCTGACCACCGCGTGGACGCTGCACCTGGGCGCCGTGCTCACCCAAGCCCGCTGGCCCGCGGTGACCTGCCTCAACGTGTACGCCGACGACCTGATCACCACGCCCATCGAGATCAGGGGCGGCTACGCGAGGGTGCCCGAGTCGCCGGGACTGGGCGTGGAGTTCGACGAGGAGGCGCTGGAGCGCTGGCGGGTGCCGGACGGGTTCACCCCGTCGCCGTCGCGCAAGCTGCTCGGCTTCCACCTCGGCGACGGCAGGGTGCGCCGCTACGCCGGGATCAAGCAGCTGTTCGAGGAGTGCAGGTACGTGGGCAACCTGCCGGTGCAGCCGCGCGGGGCAGACCTGGAGGTCTGGGAGGACGACGGCACGGCCGAGTTCGACCGTCGCTACCGGGAGGCGGAGCGGGCGCCGATCTGGGAGTGACCTGCTGTAGGCCGCGACCTGCTTCGGGTCGCGGCCTATTCCAGGTCGTCGCCGCGGAAGGTGCGCTGCACCCGCTCCAGGTGGGCGCGCATCTGCTGCTCGGCCAGCGCCGCGTCGCGGGTGCCGAGGCCGAGCAGCAGGGCCCTGTGCTCGGCGTCGCTCTCGGCGTGCGTCTCGCCGAGGAACTCCGTCAGCTCCTTGCCCTTCTCGCGCTCGTTGGCCAGCACGTCGGACAGGGCCTCCAGCACCGCGGTGAAGAAGCGGTTGCGGGCGGCCTTGACGATGCCGAGGTGGAAGGCGAGGTCGAGCTCCACCCGCCGCTGCAGGTCGTCGCCGACCGCGTCGGCCTCCTCCAGCAGCGCGCGCAGGCCCTCCAGCTCGCGGTCGGTGATCCTGGCCGCGGCCAGCCCGGCGGCCTTGGTCTCCAGGGCCAGGCGCATCTCGACCAGCTCGTCTATGGCCGAGCCGTCGGCCTCCATGGCCAGGCGGAAGTAGCTGTGGACGGCGACCGGGCGCAGTTCGCTGACCACGGCGCGCTTGCCCTGCCGGGTGCGGATGACGCCCTGCTGGCTGAGTGAGCGGAAGGCGTCGCGCACGACGCGCTGGCTCACGCCGTACTCCTCGGCCAGCCTGGCCTCCGACGGGAGCTCGTCGCCCTCCTTGAGGCCCTGCTTCCTGATGTAGTCCGTGATCAGGGCGGCGACTCGGGTGCCCAGCAGCGCGCGCCCGCGCGGCAATGCCTCGGTGTCCACGTCTCGCCTCCACTCATGTCCTATGTTCCACGTCATCGTAGACCATCGGCCCAATTTTGGCCGCAAAACTTGAGACTCTTGACTTAGGTCCTTTCTATTCGGACGATTAGGGCATCATCGGGAGAAGGAGCCATCGAATGCGCGTGACCGCCGTCCGGCAGTGGATCGCCGAGTTCGGGTACTACAACGCGATCTACGTCAGGATCGAGACGGACGAAGGCGTGGAGGGAGTGGCCGAGGTCGCGATGCGCCGCCGGACCAAGACCGTCTCCGCGATCGTCGAGGAACTCGGCGAGTACCTCGTCGGCAAGGACCCCACCCGCATCGAGCAGCACTTCGAGCGCATGTACCGCGACTCCTTCCTCGGCGGGACGCTGCTGACGATCGGTATCTCCGCCATCGACGTGGCCCTGTGGGACCTCAACGCCAGGGCGCTCGGGGTGCCCGTGCACCGGTTACTGGGCGGGAAGTTCCGCGACTCCGTGCCCGTCTACACGCACGCCAGGGCGACCGAGACGCCCGAGCAGTTCGCCGACGAGATCGCCGACCGGCTGGCCATGGGGTTCACCGCGATCAAGACCACGCTGCCCGGCTTCTACACGAAGGTCTCCAGCGTCCACCACGAGACGCCGGCCGCCATCCCCGCCCGGCAGACCGAGACCGAGCTGCTGCCCAACTGGTTCTGGCCGCTGCTGGCCGAGTACTTCGAGGCGGCGCGGGAGGTCGCCGGGCCCGACGTGCACCTGATGCTCGACTGCCATGGGCGGCTCAACGTGGCCAACTCGATCCGGCTGTGCGAGGTGCTTGAGCCATACCGGCTGGCGTTCGTGGAGGAGCCGGTGCCGCCGGAGCGGCCGGAGTGGCTGGCCGAGGTGACGCGCCGGTCCACGACGCCGATCGCCGCCGGGGAGCGCTGGGCCGGGCCGTACGCGGCGGCGCCGTTCCTTGAGCGGCGCGCGCTGTCGGTGGCACAGCCGGACGTGATCTTCTGCGGCGGCATCACCGCGGCCAAGCGCATCGCGACGCTGGCCGAGGCGAACGCGGTGTCGATCGCCTTCCACAACCCCTTCGGTCCCCTGGCCAGCGCGGCGACCTGGCAGCTCGGTGCCACGCTGCCCAACCTGCTCATCTCCGAGTCGATGCTCACGCCGGAGCAGATGGTGTTCTGGGAGCGCTACACCGAGGACCCGCCCCAGGTGCGCAACGGCGAGTGGGTGGTCTCCGACGCGCCAGGACTCGGGCCCAAGCTGCGCATCGAGGAGATCGTCAAGCACCCCTTCCGCCCCGAGTACGACGCCGGCGGCACCCGGTGAACGGCGTCTACCCGGCCGCGCTGACCATGTTCGACCGGTTCGGGCGTCTGGACCTGGACGCCACCGCCGACCACCTGGACTGGCTGGCCGGCGAGGGCGCGCACGGGCTGGTCGTCGGCGGCACCAGCGGCGAGTTCGTGGCGCTGACCGGCGAAGAGCGCAGGGCGCTGCTGGAGGCGGCCGTGGCGACGGTCGCCGGCCGGGTTCCCGTGCTGGCCGGGACCGGCGCGTACACCACCGCGGAGACCGTCGCGCTCACCGCCCACGCCGAGGCGGCGGGCGCCGCGGCGGCGCTGGTCGTGCTCCCCTACTTCCAGCGGCCCTCGCGCGAGGAGGTGCTGGGCCACTACCGCGCGGTGGCCGCGGCGAGCGGGCTGCCGATCTGGGTTTACAACATCCCGGTCAACGCCGCCGTCCCCGCGCTGGACGTCCCCGACCTGACGGCGCTGCACGCCGACGGGGTCATCCAGGGGGTGAAGAGCACGCTGCCCACCGTGCACCAGCTGAGCGAGCTGTCAGCGCTGCCCGGCTTCCACGCCTTCTACGGCGGGTTCACCTCGCCGCTCGAGGCGCTGGCCGGAGGTGCGCACGGGTGGATCAGCGGGCTGCTCAACATCGTCCCCGCCGCCGCCGTGGGCGTGTGGGACGCCGTGCGCGCGGGGGATCTGTCCCTGGCGCGCGCCCGGTGGGCCGAGCTGCTGCCACTGCGCCGCATGCTCTTCCAGCCGCCGGTACGCGGGGTGGGCGACCTGGCGCTCTACCGGGGCGTCCTGCGGATCAGGGGCAGAACGGCCGGATACTGCCGCGCCCCGCTGCGCGACCTCGGCACCGAGGAGCTGCGGGTGCTGGAGAAGGCCATCTCCGGCTGAGGCGGTCAGTGGCGTTTCTCCGCGCGCCGGACCAGGGCGGCGATCCGCTGAGGCGGTCAGTGGCGATTTTCCGCGCGCCGGACCAGGGCGGCGATCCGCGCGGCCAAGTCCGGCCACAGCCGCCTGGGGAAGTTGTGGCCCATGCCCTCGACCACCACGAGCTCGGCCCCCGGCACCGCCGCCGCCGTGGCCTTCCCGCCGCTGACGTCGAACATCAGGTCGTCGGTGCCGTGGATCACCAGCGTGGGCGCCACGACCTCCCGCAACCTGCCGGTACGGTCCCCCGAGGCGATCACCGCGACCGCCTGACGCGCCATCCCGGCCGGATCCCAGCCCCGGTCGTAGACCCGCTCCGCCCGCTCCCGCGCCCCGGCCAGGTCGGGCTCGAACCCCGGCGACCCGAGCACGCTCATCGCCCTGACGGCCTGGTCGGCGTACTCCTCCCGGTTGGCAGGCGGCGCGCCGCCGCCCATCGCGCGCAGCGCCTCGGCGTCCGAGCCCCCCACGGAGGGGTCGCCGGTCGTGGACATCATGGAGGTCAGCGACCGGACCCGGCCGGGGTGCTCGATCGCCATCGTCTGCGCGATCATCCCGCCCATCGAGGCGCCGGCGACGTGGGCGCTGCCCAGCCCGAGCGCGTCCAGCAGCCCGGCGCAGTCGGCGGCCAGGTCCGACAGCGTGTAGGCGACCGCGGACAGGTCTCCGGCCATGGCCGCGGCCACGTCGGGAACGGGCGCGTCGCGCAGATGCGTCGAGTGCCCGCTGTCCCGGCTGTCGAAAAGGATCACGTGCAGGCCGCGGGCGACCAGTTCGGCCACGAGACCGCTCGGCCAGGACACCAGCTGGCCGCCGATGCCCATGATCATCAGCAGCGGCGGGTCGTCGGGGTCGCCGTGGCGCTCGTAGGCCACCTCGATGCCGGCCGGCCCCACGTTCAGCGCCTTTTCCTCAGCCATCGGCTTCCCTTCAGAAAGACCCGAGGAAAAGCTAGCAGCATTCCGCCCTTGAGTTTCGTCCTCGGAAAAGGCGCTATTTACTGAAATCGAGGACCACTTTGATGTCGTCACCGGGCTCGAAGGCCTCATGCGCGCGCTCCAGCGGGATCCGGCGGGTGATCAGCCGTTTCAGCCAGTCGTGGTCGGCTTCGGCGAGCGCCGTCGCGGCCTGCTCATAATGGTGGCGATTGGCGTTGACCGACCCGAAGATCAGGTCGTTCTCCAGCACGATATTGCGGTTGAGCGTGCCCGCGTCGACCCGCAGCGGACGGCCGGTCGGCGTGACGCCGGTGAGGCAGACGATGCCCGCCGGGCCGTTGGTCGCCATCACCCCCACGGCCACCTCCGAGACGCCGGTCGCCTCCACGACGATGTCCGGGGCGATCCGCTCGGCCACCTCGATCACGTCGCCGGTGTGGTACGTGCCGCCGAGATCGCGGACCAGCTCCGGCTTGGGTCCGTCGGCGACCCGGTCGAACACGTGCACCTCCAGGTCGCGCCGCCGGCCGAGCAGCGCGGCCAGCAGCCCGATCGGGCCGGCGCCGGTGACCAGGACGGTACGCGGGCCGTACCAGGCGCGTGCCCCGATGCGCTCGATCTGGTCCCACACCTTGGCCAGGACGGTGGCCGGCTCCATCAGCACGCCGACCTCCTCCAGGGACGGGGCCAGCTTGACGGCGTAGTCGGTCTCGATGGTCCACAGCTCGGAGCCGAAACCGTCGATCTCCTTGATGCCGCGCTCGGTGTAGCGGCCGTTGCGGCACATGTCGAACTCGCCGTGCGCGCAGGCGCCGCAGGGCTCGGGGTCGGGGCGGCGGACGATGCCGACCACCAGGTCGCCCGCCAGGAACCCGCTGTCCCGCGGCGCCTCGCGGACCCGGCCCAGGCTCTCGTGGCCGAGGATCAGCCGGTCGCTGCCGGGCGGGGCCCAGCCGTACTCGCCGTCCGCGATCTCGCGGTCGGTGCCGCAGACGCCGAGCGCGATGGCCTCGACCAGCAGGTCGTTGGTGGCCGGGACCGGGTCGGGCACGTCCTCGACGCGCAGGGAACCGGTGGCGCCGGGGGCGATGGTGAGTGCACGCATGAGCCTGTCCTTGTCGGTTCGCGGGGTTCGACCCGATAACTGCCCGCCATCTGCCCTTTGTGCGGTCAAGGACTCCAAGACTTGGCACAGGCCTGGGCCGGGGCGCTGCCGTACCATGCGGAGCTATGCCGAAGGTGGTCGATCACGACGCGCGCCGCGAGGAGCTCATCGCGGCGACCTGGCGGACCATCCGCAGGCTCGGGCTGGCCGGCACGACGACGCGGGAGATCGCCAAGGAGGCCGGGTACGCGCACGGGCTGCTCGCCTACTACTTCCCCGACAAGGACGCCATCCTTGAGGCCGCGCTGGAGCGCGCCTACGCGGTGGCCCGAGAGCAGCTCGGCGCGCGCATGGCCGGGCGCTCCGGCCGCGACGCGGTGCGCGAGGTGCTGCTGGCGGCGCTGCCGATCGGCGCGGCGAGCGTGGAGACGCAGGTGCTGGTCCTGTCGTGGGGTGCGATGGTGACCTCGCCCGCGCTGCGGGAGCGGCGCTTCGCCAGCTTCCGGGAGTGGCGCGACACGGTACGCCTGCTGGTGCGCATCGCGATCGCGGTGGGCGAGATGAGCGGGGAGCAGGAGCCGGAGGAGATCGCCGACGCCCTGGTCGCGGTGGTGGACGGGCTGACCCTGCACGGGGTCATGAATCCCGGGGAGTACCCGCCCCACCGGCTGATCGCCACGCTCGACAACGTGCTCGACCGCTACCGCTAGTCGCGTCCCGCTTCCCCCTGCTTGGTCAGCACCAGCTCGTCCAGGCCGGGAGCGGCGGTCAGGGTGGCGGCCATGGTGTTCCCTTCGGGGAGCGGGGGCCGTCTCCTCCTTCAGAAGGGGCCGCCGCGGGGTGACGTACGACCGTGGAAGGATTGGGGCCGTGAGTGCCGACGCCGACGAGGGTTCCCCTGACGCTGCGCGCGCGCCCGGCGAACGGCAGGCGAAGGGCAGGGCGCCCAAGCGGGGGTCCAAGGCCACGCAGAGCCGGGCGGCGACCGAGGCGGCGCTGATGGCGGCGGCGCTGCGGCTACTGGAGCGTGACGGGGTGCTGGCCGGGCTCAGCCTTCAGGCGGTCGCAGACGAAGCCGGGGTCAACCGCGGCCTGATCCACCACTACTTCGGCAGCCGCCAGGCGTTGCTGCGCGCGGCGCTGGAGGCCAGGAAGAACGCCGGGGAAGCACCGTTCGAGCAGGTACGCGAGGACGCCCCGGCCGACAAGGAGGCGTGGTCGTTCGAGGCGCATGCCCGGGATTCGAGCTATGCCCGGGTGGTGGCGCTGCTGGCGCTGGACGGGGACGAGGAGTTCGCGCCCATGCCGTACGTGGAGCGCCGCCTGGCCGATCTGCGCCGCGAGAGTGACGAGGGCCGGCTGCCCCAGGACGTGGATCTGGCCGCGATCTTGGTCATGTGGGACAGCTTTTTCTACGGATATTTCGTCATGCGTACGGCTCTCGCCCGGCAGCTCGACGTGACCCCCGAGCAGCTCGATCAGCGTGTCGTCGGCACCTACAACCGTCTGACCGGCCGCGATCACGGTTAGCGTTTCGCTAAGTAAGGGATTGACCGGCGATCTCGTCATGTGTTCCGATTTAGCGAAACGCTAATATCTGGAGGACGGATGAGGACGACCCTCGCCTTGCTCACCGCCGCCCTGACCCTCAGCGCCGCCGCCCCGCCGGCCGCCGCGATCCCACCGGCGAACGCGCAGGTCCAAGCCCAGGGGCGGGTGGACGTGCGCATCGACAAGGGCCGGGTCAGGGGTGTCACCGACGGCCGGGTCAGCCGGTTCCTGGGTGTGCCCTACGCCGCTCCGCCGGTGGGGGCGCTGCGCTGGGCGTCGCCGCGGCCGGCCGTACCGTGGAAGGGGGTGCGGGACGCTTCGGCGTCGGCGCGCAGATGCCCGCAGTCCCCGCAGATGGGCGGAGGCGACAGCGGCGTGGAGGACTGCCTCTACCTGGAGGTGACCGCCCCGGCGAAGCCCGGCAAGCGGCCTGTGGTGGTGTGGTTCCACGGTGGCGTGGGGATGTCCGGCGCGGCCTCGGAGTACAACGCGAACAGGCTGGTCGCGGGCGGTGACGTCGTGGTCGTGTCGGCCGCCTTCCGCATCGGGATCCTGGGCGGGCTGCAGCATCCCGCCCTGGACGCCGCCTCCACCGCCGGTGACTCGGGCTTCTGGGGCACCGAGGACCGGATCGCCGCGCTGCGCTGGGTGAAGGCGAACATCGCCGCGTTCGGCGGCGACCCGGGCAACGTCACGATCGGCGGGCAGTCGGCCGGGTCGACCGCGGTGTGCGGGCTGCTGGCCGCTCCCCCGGCGGCGGGGCTGTTCCACCGGGCGATCCTGCAGAGCGGGCCGTGCAAGCTGCGGTGGGCGAAGAACTCCCTGTTCGAGGGCACTCCGGCCAACGACGGGCGGCCGCGCACCCACGAGGAGACACTGCCCGGCAACCTGGCCACCGCCGCCAAGCTGGGCTGCGCCGGACAGGCGGGCGCGGCGGCGTGCCTGCGCGGGCTGAGCGTGGAGAAGATCCTCCAGGTGCAGGCCGGTGCCTTCGAGGCCGGCGGCGGATCAGGCTCCGCGTTCCTGCCGAAGGGCGACGTGTTCGGCGACGGGCGGTTCAACCGGGTGCCGGTCCTCATCGGGGCCACCAAGGACGAGAGCCGCCTGTTCATGGTGTGGCGCTTCGACGGCGCCCACCCGTCGAAGCCGCTCACGGCCACCGAGTACCCGGTGAAGGTGCGCGAGAGCTTCGGCGCCGACGCCCCGGAGGTCCTGCGCCGCTACCCGGTGTCCGCCGACGTACGGCCGGCCGAGGCACTCGGATCGGTGTACACCGACCACGGCTGGTTCTGCTCGACCGTGGCCACCGCGCGGGCCATGGCCGGGAAGGTCCGGGTGCACGCCTTCGAGTTCGCCCAGCCGGTCGGCGACGACTACCCGGGTCTCACCTTCCGGCCGGGCGCCTGGCACGGGGCGGAGCTGCGGTATCTGTTCGACATGCCGGGCGCCAAGCCGCTCTCGACCCCGGCGCAGAAGCGGCTGGCCGCCCAGATGATCGGCTACTGGTCGAACTTCGCCAGGACCGGTGACCCCAACGGGCGCGGCCTGCCGTACTGGCCGAGGTCGAAGGCGCGCGGCGGGACGGCGATGTCGATCAGCGCGGACGACCCGGGCCCGCGGGACGTCGGCAAGAGCCACAACTGCGGCTTCTGGGACCGGCTGGCCAGGTGACGCTAGACGCCGGCCCGGGTGAGGATCGACTCCACGACCCGGGTCTTGGCGTCGGCGTAGTTCTGGACGTACTTCCAGGTACGCCCGGCGAGGTCGCGTTTGGTCCGCGCGTACAGGTCACGGTCCTCGTCGTGCGTACGCAGCCAGTCGCGAAAGCCCAGCATGCGGCGCACCTCCAGGCAGCCCTCCGGCAGCACGTGCAGGTTGACCGGCATCTCACCGGCCAGCTTGAGCACGCGGTGCTCGTACCACTCCGGCTCGCGGATCGTCAGGACGTAGCCGAGTGACTCCAGCGCCGGGACGTACGCGGCCTCGTCGGCCGGGTCTTCGACGATCAGGAGCATGTCGAGGATCGGCTTGGCCGGCAGGCCGGGCACCGACGTGGACCCGACGTGCTCCAGCCTGACCTCACCGAGGGCGGCCAGGATGTCACCGGCCAGGCGTTCGAAGCGGACCGGCCAGGCCGGGTCGTAGTCGGCCAGGTGGATGCGCTCGTTGTGGACGGGCGGGGTCGTGACGTGGGCTGTGGCGATCTCTTCGTCGGACATGTTCACGCATGACATCCTGCCCGTCCCCGGAGGAAAGGGCGTAAAGCGAGGTGCAAGCGGCCCCCGTTAGCTTGCCGATCGTGCAACCTCTCCCCCGCATGGCCGCCGTGGCCAGGACCGGGCTGATCACCGGCCTGATCTCCACCGTTCCCGCCGTCGCCCTGCTGGTCGTCGCGCTGACCGCCGATCCGCGCAGCGGCGTCGGATACCTCTACTTCCTGGCGCCCATGATCACGCCGTTCGCGTTTCTGGTCGGCCTGGTGATGCTCGCCGCCCGCGGCGGGGCGCGCCAGGCCGGCGGCGGCGTGGCGGGCAGCGTGCTGATCGTGCTGGTGGCCTACGCCGTCACGGCCCTGATGACCGACGAGCCGCGGACGATGCTCACCTTCTTCGTGCTGCCCCTGGGCGCCGCCGCCCTCTTCCCGCTCGCGTTCGTGACGGGTGTCTGGCTGGTCAGGGCGCCGCGAGGCGGATGATCTCGCGTGGCCGTACCTCGCGCTCGTCGTAGGCGAGGTCCACGTCGGCCGCCTGGACCGCGGCGAGCGAGGCGGTGAACGCCGCCTCCGACTCCCACTCCACGATGGACACCACCGCGTCGCCGGCCAGCCAGCACGTGGCCGACAGGCAGCCGGGCGCCCGCCGGAACTCCGCGGCCACCGCCTGGACGCGCGCGACGAACTCCTCCCGGTGCTCGGCGGCCGGGTAGTGGTGGCCGATCATTCCGACCTTCATGATGATCTCCTTTGATTCGGGTCTTCGGGTGACTGCCAGCCCCGGCCGATCTTCCTGACCAGGGCGGGATCCACGATCAGGTGCCTGAACGGCCTGATCGCGAGCATGTAGGCCCGGCCGAACAGGCCGTTCGGCTTCACCAGGACGGCCATCTGGCCGCGGTGGCCGCCCCTGCCGTCCGGGACCCAGGCGATGTGCATCACGGTGTGCACGGTCCTGTTCGCCATCTCCGACGCCCACTCGGTGTCGGTCTGGAAGACCGAGGTGAACGGCACCGCCCGCAGGTCGGGGCCACGCCTGGTTTGCAGGTGCGGCGGCAGCCGTCCGCGCAGGGATCGCACGCGCGAGCCGATTCCGGCGGCGCCGCGGTCCCAGCCGAACAGGGCGCCGATCTTCCAGCGCAGGGAGAAGAGCGCGCCCGTGAGGCCGGAGAAGCCGCCAGGACGCGTGGACATCTGGCGGACGAGCACGTCCAGGTCACCGGGGCCGCCGGGGGTCGGCAGCGCCCAGACGTCCTCGACCCGGAAGTCGGGCGCCACCTCGTGGATGTGCCAGGCGTGCTTGGTGTGCTCGGTGTTCGGGATTCTCATGCGCGCGCCCATTCGGCCATCAGCGCGAACAGCGCGATGCGGTCGAGCACCGGCTGCCCGGGGTCGAGCTCGCGGTAGCGCTGGTAGACGTTGACCACGATCCGCTCGGCGTCCAGCCAGGCGGCGTACTCGCCCAGGTCGATGCCGAAGGCGGCCTCCCGCACATCCAGGCCCTTGGCGTGGGCGGCGTCGGCGTGCGCGACGACGTGACCGAGGTAGTCGCGGACGGCGCGGATCCCGGCGGCGTCGGTCACCGGCCCGTGGCCCGGCACCACGGTCGGCGCGTCGAGGGCGAGCATCGTGTCGCAGGCGGCGATCCAGTTGGCGATCGGCCCGCCCCACACGATCGGCGTGCACCCGACGAACAGCAGGTCGCCCGCGAACAGCACCCCCGCGTCCGGCACGTGCACGACCGTGTCGGCCCCGGTGTGCGCGGGGCCGAGGTCGAGCAGGCGCACCTCGCGGCCGCCCACGTCGAGGGTCAGCCGCCGCTCGTAGGTCTGGTCGGGGCCGCGCAGCCTGATTCCGCCGAAGTCGAAGGCGCCGAACCTTTCACGCAGGTACGGCGTGAGCACCGGCCCGAGGTCCATGATCTGGAGCGCCGCGGTCATCTCCGGAGCCATCTCGGTACGCATCTCGTGGGCGGTGCCCTCGGCGGCGATGACGCGGACCGAGCCGGGCAGAAGCTGGCCGCCGTGGGTGTGGTCGCCGTTGGCGTGGGTGAGCACGTGGTGGGTCAGCGGATGGCGGTCGGTGACCTGCCGCAGGCCGTCCAGCATCTCGGCGGTGTGCCGCAGGTCGTAGAGCGTGTCGACGAGCAGCGACGCGCCGTCGCCGGCGACCAGCCCGGCGTTGCTCATGCCGTAGCCGCCGTCCGGCAGCAGCCACGCCCAGACCCCGTCGCCGACCTGGTGCGCCCCCTTCGTGTACGGCACCCGCGGGCTCGGCGCGCGGTTGACCCTCGGCCCGCGTGGTGCGGCGGCGGGATCGGGCCTGGCGGGCAGCGGGTGCGGGGCCGTACCGGCGCGGACGGTCTGGCGGATCTCGCCGAGCCCCTCGGCGCGCAGCGTCACCACGTCGCCGTCCTTGAGCCAGCCGCGGAAGGCGGCGAGGTCGGCGAAGCTGAGGTGCTCGATCAGGCAGCAGCCGGGAACGGTGCCGGAGCCGAAGACGTCGCCCGGCTGGAGCTCGGCGCCGCGCGAGGCGTAGGCGACGACCTCGCCGAACGTCCAGTCCATGGCGTCGGTACGGCCGGCCCCCACCAGCTCCCCGTTGACCTCGGCCCGCACCTCGATCGCCGGCCACCCGCCCGGACCGGAGGGCAGCTCGTCGGGCGTGACCAGCCAGGGCCCGAGAGTGGTGGCGCCGTCCTTGCCCTTGGCCTGCCCGATCTTGAGCTGGCCTTCGAGTGCCTGCAGGTCACGGGCGCTCCAGTCGCAGAACAGTGTGTAGCCGGCGATGTGCTCCACGGCCTGCTCGGGCGTCAGGTCCCGTCCCGGCACGCCGATCACCGCGCCGATCTCCAGCTCGAAGTCGAACCAGGCGCTGCCCGGCGAGACGGTCACCTCGTCGCGGGGCCCGATGACGGTGGCCGGGTTGGCGAAGTAGAAGGCGGGGATCTGGTACCAGGTCGGGTCCAGGGTCGCGGTGCCGCCCGTGGCCCTGAGGCAGCCGCGCATGTGGTCGAGGAAGCACAGGCAGTCGCGGATGGACGGCGGTCTGGGGATGGGCGCCTTCAGCGTGAGGTCGGCGAGCGGGGTGACCTGGGCGGGTTCGGCGAGCGCCCGCTCGCCAGCCTGCCGCAGCGACGGGCCGAGCAGCTCGATCAGGCCGGTGCCCGCGGGCAGGGCGTGGACCTGGTCGCCGTTGACGACGCCGACCCGGTCACCGTCGGCCGACGCGTAGGTGACGAAGCGCAAAATGACCTCCTGTGTTGGCCAGCATAGAGTATGATTGCTAGCACAGAAGGAGGCGCGGTGACAACACGTCGAGAGCAGACCAGCCAGGAGAGCCGCGAGCTGATCCTGGCCGCGGCGGCCGAGCTGTTCGCGGAGAAGGGCTACCGGCAGACCACGTTCGCCGACGTGGGCGAACGCTCCGGGATCAGCAGGGGGTCGATCCCCTGGCACTTCGGCAGCAAGGAAGGGCTGCTGCTGGCCGTTCTCGAACGCTCGCTGGAGGAGCTGCGCGCCGGGCTCGGCGAACCGCCCGAGCGGGTGGAGACGGCGCTCGACCTGCTGGCGGAGGGCGCGGGGGCGCTGTTCGCGCTGCCCACGGGCAGGCTCTTCGTCAACCTGCTGGTGGAGGCGCTGGAGCCGGGCTCACCGATCCAGGGGCGCTACGTCGAGATGCACGAGGCGCTGCGCGCGCACGGCCGGCGGGTGCTGGAGCGGTTGCCGCTGCCGCCCGGACTGTCGGCCGAGGGGCTGTCGATCCTGCTCGTCGGGGCCGTGATCGGCGTGCACCAGCAATGGCTGCTGGCCCCTGACCGCGTCGACTACCCGGAGGCGCTGGCCGCGCTGCGCGCGCTGATGGCGAGAGCGGTGCTTCCAGGCCCGGCGCAGGGCTGATGCGGGTGATGCCACCCCGGCGCGGGGGTGAAGGCGCCCGTGCCGCGCCGGGGTGGAGCGAGGTGGTGGCCGGTGGGGACGGGCGACCCGCCACCGGGGTGGGGGAGGGCCCCCAGGGGTTTTGCGTGGCCCGGATACTGAACAGGAGCAGGATGCTC